>CAXSEC010000144.1:0-9504 GCA_964236325.1 uncultured Acidobacteriaceae bacterium
GCCAACGTCTCTGGCTCCAGCAGCGCCAGCCTTCCCGCCAACCTGACCCTTCCCGGCGTCCACATCCTTACCGCCACCTACGTTCCCGCCACCAGCGCCAGCCTCTCCAGCTCAGCCACCCTGAGCGAGACTATCAACGCGCCGCCCCCCGTCACTACCACGCTGACCGCTTCGCCGAACCCCGTCACCTACGGCCAGCCCACCAGCCTCTCCGCGAGTGTCGCATCCTCCGCCGTGGTTCCTGGGCCTGCCACGATCACCTTCACCGACGGCGCCGCCATCCTCGGCACCGTTCCCCTGCCACCAATCGGCCCGGCAATTCTTTCCATCGCCACGCTCAGCGTGGGTACCCACCAGATCGGCGCCGTCCTCCACACCAGCGACACCACCGCCATCCGGAGCACCGCCGCCCCGATCGTCCTTCAGGTCAACGGCCTGCCGGACACCCTCGCCCTCGCTGTCTCACCCTTGCCTGCTGCCTTTGCCGACGCGCCCGTCACGCTCACGGCCATCCTCGCGCCCACATCGGCGCTCCCGTTGGGCAGTACGCTGGCCGGCACCATCACCTTCTTCGACGGCACCCTTGCTCTCGGTACCGCCACGTTATCTGCTGCCGGCCAGAGCACGCTGACGACCTCCGCTCTGTCGACCGGCAGCCACAGCCTGACGGCGAGCTTCTCCGGCAATAGCGTCTTCGCGCCCGCCACCTCCATTGCGGTTCCCGAGCAGATCCTCAGCAACCCAACCACCACGTCGCTTGCGATCGCACCGGCGGCCGGTACCGCCTTTGCGCCGGTCACCCTCTCCGCGCACGTCGCCTCCAGCACCTCTACCGCGCGGGTTAACACGCTTACCTGCAGCCCCGCCTGCATTCCGATTACGGTCAGCTTCGTCGCCAACTCCGCCACTGGCGCGACCATTCTAGGCATCGTCCCGGTTGACGCCAGCGGCAATGCCAGCCTCGCCCTCAGCCCGGATGCAGGCGCTTACAGCATCTTCGCCAGCTTCTCCGGCTCGCCTTTGTTCGCCCCGAGCAGCTCGGCCGCCGGACCGCTTACCATCTCCGCCGCGCCTACGGCCCTCACCTTTACTGCGAATCCCAACCCGGTGTACCAGCATGGAAGCGTTACGCTGACCGCCGCCCTGACCGCGCCGGGCATTCCTGCTGCTGCCCTCACTGGCACGGTGACGTTCCTGGAAGGCTCTACGCCGCTCGGCACGGCGAGCCTGGCCGCTGCGCAGACCTTTGCCTACACGCCAACGACCGTGGGCGCCCACATTCTTACCGCCGTCTTCTCTGGAACCGGCGATCTTTCGGGAGCCTCAGCCACGACCACGGTCACGGTTCTCCCCAGCGACTTCGTCCTTTCGCTCAAGGACCCGACCCTGACCATCGCCACCACGCGCCACGCGCCCACCACCATCAGCATCAACACGACCGGTGCTCTCGCGGATCTGATCGACCTCTCGTGCACTAACCTTCCGCAGTTCGCCACCTGCACCTTCGCCCCCGCGACGCAGGACCTTACCCAGAGCAACAGCAGCAGCGGCACCCTGACCATTGACAGCGACGCCCTGCTCAACTTTGCCAGTGCCAGCCCGTCTGATGCGCCGATCTCCCACGTGCCGCATGGGGCGGGCGCGCTGCTTGCTCTCTGCCTGCCCGTCGGCCTTTTTGCCACCTGGAGACGCCGCTACCGGATGCCTGACGGCAGGCCCCAGGCTCGGCTCCCCAACCTCCTGGCGGTGCTTCTGCTCTCCGTGTCCGCGCTTACCCTCTCGGGCTGCAGCGGTCTCTATCCGGGCCACGTCGCCCCGGGGACCTACACGGTCACGGTCACCGGCCATGCCCGCAGCAGCGGCATAGAGCACTCCACCCAGCTCACGCTTGTCGTTACCCCTTGAGGCCTTGCTGGGAAACACAAGAGGCGCCCGGCTGGGCGCCTCTTCCTGCTGCCTCGAGCGGCTTTATTTCTCGAGAGGCTGGGCGGATTTGTCATGCAGTTTGGCCTGCACCGACTCCGGCACCAGATCCATCAGCGTTCCCTGCACCTTCGTCATCAGGCTAGCGGCATAGACGTGATCATCGCCAGCCATCAACGCTTTGAAGCCCTGCTTTGCCACATCGTACGGATCCGAGTCCTTCTTGCCGTCCTGCCCGATCTTGGTGTCGTGCAGCCCGGCGCGATCGAAGAAGTGCGTGTCGGTTGGCCCCGGCTGCAGCGCGGTCACGGTCACGCCGGTCACCTTCAGCTCTGCCCGCAGACCCTTCGCAAATGCCAGGTCGAACGACTTCGATGCCGCGTAGACGACCTCTCGCGGCGCCACCATCTCGCTGACAATCGATGCGGTGATGAGGATCCGACCGGAGCCTTTTGCCACCATGTGCTGTACCGCGTACTTGGCGAGGTGAACCGTGCTCTCCACGTTCGTGCGGACCAGCCGGATCTCGTCATCAAGCGGCGTCTCTGCAAACAGACCGCCGACCCCGATGCCTGCGTTGAGGGCGATGGCGTCGACTGGCCGGCCGACCGCCTGCACCTCGCTCCAGAAGCGCTTGACCTCGTCGTACACCGACAGATCGCACGAGATCGCCTTGACCTGCACGCCCATCGCCAGGAGATCGGTCTCCACCTTGCCCAGACCCTCCGGCTCAGCGCCGAGCACCAGGTCAAAGCCATTTTCCGCAAAGACCTTCGCCAGGTTGTAGCCGATCCCCATCGAAGCCCCAGTCACCACTGCCAGCTGATTCGCCATAACACTCTCCTGCCAGATCAGATGCAGCACAGCGCCATGGGCAACTTCCGGCGATGGAGGCGCACCTCGCTGCATGCACAGCAAATCGGTGTCGGCCAGATGAAATTCGGCAAGGACGCGCGAGGATCATGCGTCATTACTCGCTGAAGGGTACTCGCTGAAGCATTACTCGCTGAAGGGCACCCCGAAACACAGCAGCGCGGACCGCGGCGGGCGATGGCGCTTGCCTACTTCGGTTCCGGGCCGGCCCATCGCCCGCCAGACTGCCAGGGCCTCACGATTCATGTAGAGCAGCCGCACCGCGTCGCGGGTGGTGCCCCGCTCCTGGTAGATGCTGATGCGGCGAAAGCGCTCTTCTTCGCCGATGCCCACCAGGTAGACGCCCATGCTGACTGCCGGCGCATTCTCCGGGTCGCGCACCGCCTCAACCCCTTGCTGCAGCGTGACATAGTTCATCGCGTCCGGGTTCGCCACCTACTCGCCCACCGCAACTCCGCCGCGGCAGTAGTAGCGCCGCCAGCAGTTGACGCACCGCACCGCCTCCATGCCCAGCATCCGCATCGGCACATCCATTAACCCACCCTCTGCCTTGCGAAAGGTACTGCCCGTACACAGCGGGCAGGTTCGCTTTGATCCCAGCAGGTGCGGCATCTCCACCGCCCGGTTCTGCTTCGTTACATTTGGCACGTTTTGCCTCCGCATGCCCGAGCCAGGGAAAGCCGCACCCCAGCCGAGCCGCATCCTCCGACGATACGCCCTCCGTACGGCTGACCGAGCAATCCACGAAGCTACGCGGCATGAAGCTACGCGCGCCTAGGGTAATGAGGGCAGGCGGGCTCGGATCGGGGTCAGGCGGGTGGGGTGAAGTGGTAGATGGCGGCTTCTTCCTGGGAGGAGCCGAGGCGGTCCGGGGTGGCGTCTTCGGGGTCGAGGGTGAGGAGGGTGCGGGTGAGGGGACGGAGAAAAGGGAAGCTGCGGAGGACGTGGGCGGCCTCGGGGTTGATGTAGACGAGCCAGAGCTCGCGCGGGTGCCGGCGAAGGGAACGCTCGAGGCGACGGAGGACACGGGTGAGGGCGGGCGCGAGGAAGGGATGGTAGAGGTAGAGGAGCAGCGGGGTGAGCGGGAGATCGACGGTGGTGGCGTCGGCGTGGAGGACGGTGAGGCTGTGGCATTGTTGCCAGGGGGCGTGGAAGGCGCGCAGGTTGGTCTGGGCGATGGCGGCGAGGGCGGGATCGAGCTCGACGCCGAGAATCTGCTGGAAGGGGTGGCGGGAGGCGAGAAGCAGGGCGCGCCCCTTGCCGCAGCCGAGATCGACGAAGGTGAAGGTGCGCCAATTGGGGGAGTGGAGCGGGATGAGCGCGAGGGCGCTGGCGAAGAGCGAGGGGGCGACGCCGTAGTAGGCGGTGTTCCAGAGGGTGGAGGGAAGGAGCCGCGGGGTGGCTGCGGGGCCTGCTGACGCGAGGGTGGGGTGCGAGGGCGCGCCGAGCTCTTCGCCGTGCTGAAAGCCGCTGGTCTCGACGTGATAGGTGATGTCGAAGGGGTGGATGGAGGGCGGGATCTGGCGGGGGAAGAGATCGAGCGGCGAGGTGAGGTGCGGGAGGTGGCGGCGGCGGAGACGAATGGCCAGGACGCGCAGGCCATGGAGCGGGCCGTGGCTGACGAAGAACTGGAGGAGGCGGCGGAGAGCGGGGCTTGGCTGGGGGTTCATGCTGGGGCTGTTTGATTAGAGGCGGGATGCGATCGTGGTGGCGTGCGGTGGTGGTCGCGTCGCTGCGCTCCGGGTCAAGGGCGAAATGCGGGGGTTCTTCGCTGCGCTCAGAAGGACAACCAAAAAGGGCAAGGGCAAGGGCAAGGGCAAGGGCAACAGCAACGACAAGGTGCGGGGATTCTTCGCTGCGCTCAGAATGACAACCAAAAAACCGCTGCGACACCCCTTCGCAAGCTCAGGGTTCGTCTTCGGTCGGAGATGACGAGTTTTTGAGAGGGACGCGCTTTGGTCGAGATGACGAGTTTTGGGAGGCGCGCTTTGGTCTTTTCCTGAGAGTGTTCGTCGTTGATTTAGGTGGAGCCGAGGATGTCCGGGGTGGGCTCGGGAGATTTCTCCAGGCCGGGGGGATTGAGGGGAAGGATGAGGGAGAAGATGGTGCCGTGATGGACGGGGTGCTGGGAGCTGCGAACGGCGATGCGGCCGTGGTGGCGGTCGATGATGCCGGAGGAGATCCAGAGGCCGAGGCCGGTGCCGTTGAGGTCCTTGGTGGTGTAGAAGGGCTCGAAGATGCGTTTGAGGGTGGCGGGGCTCATGCCGTGGCCGGTGTCGGCGATGGTGATGCGGACGACGGGGCGGCCGGTCTGGGGGTCGGTGATGTCATGGGCGCGGGCAAGGAGATGGCCGCCGGTGCGCATGGCATCGATGGCGTTGGCGATGAGGTTGTTGAGCACCTGGCGGATGTCGTTTTCGAAGCAAAGGACGGGTGTGGTGCTGGCGAAGCGGGCGTCGACGGTGATGCCGGAGTTGGTGAGGCGACCCAGATAGAGGTTGAGGACGGCGGTGACGAGGGTGGCGGCGTCGACGTGGGTGGGCCGCACGGCCTGGCGATGGAAGCGGAGGGTCTGGGTGGCGATCTGGGAGACGCGGGAGAGCTCGGACTGGGCGAGCTGGACGTAGCTTCGGACCTCTTCGGAGAGATCGTCGTGCATGGCGGTGAGATAGAGCAGGTTGGTGATGGCTTCGAGCGGATTGTTGATCTCGTGCGAGATGGAGGAGGCGAGACGGCCGACGGCGGCGAGTTTCTCGCTTTGGACGAGGGCGGCTTCGGCCTTTTTCTGCTGGGTGATCTCAAGCGAGGCGGCGGAGATGGCGCGGATCGTGCCGTTTGGTCCATAGACGGGGAAGTAGCTGACGGTCCAGAAGCGATGTTCGCCGGGATGGCTGGGAAGTTCACCTTCGAGCGAATGGTTGCTGACCGCGTGGCCGCGCGCGACCTGATCGAACATCTCGCGCAGGCCGGGAAGAGGTGCGAGATCGGTCAGGGTGCGGCCGACGACCTCTTCCGGTCTGAGATTGAAGAAGGCGGCCTGGCGATCGTTGACGCGGAGGAAGTGGAAGTCGTCGAGATCGAAGAGGGCGAGGCCGATGGGGGCGGTCTTGTAGAGGGTCTCGATCTCGGCGCGCTCGCGTTCGGTCTCGCTCTGCAGCTGTAGGAGGGTTTCGGAGAAGGACTTCTGGTCGTGGATGTCGTTGGCGACGCCGAGCCACTGCACGATGGCGCCGGCTTCGTCGCGCACGGGAAGACCGCGCAGGTGCCACCAGCGGATGGCTCGATCCGAGGCGCGGAGGAGGCGGGCCTCGATGTCGTAGGGCTCACCGGAGCGGACGGAGTGGGCCCAGGCTTTGAGGACACGATCGCGATCGTCGAGGAGGAAGGAGGAGGCCCAGTTGTCGAGACCAGCCCTGGTAAGGCCGAGGTAGTCAAGAAAGCCCTGGTTGGCGAAGGTGATTCTGCCGGCGGGGTTGGCGCTCCAGAGGGCCTGTGGGTTGAGATCGACGAGGACGCGGTAGCGGGCTTCGCTGGCCTCGGTGGAGACCTCTTCCTGCTTGCGGCGGGTGATGTCGATGGCCATGCCGCGAAGCTGGACGGGCTGGCCATCCTCGAGAACGGGTTGGGCGCGGATCTCGATCCAGAGCGGTTGGCCTTCCTGGGTGAGCAGACGATACTCGTGCAGCACGGTGTTGAAGCCGCTGTTGATGGCTTCGTCCAGGTTGGCGGGGAGCGCCTGTCGGGAGGCGGGATCGAGGAGATCGCGGAAACGATCGAGATGGTTGATGGAGGCGAGCGGTGGACCGAAGATGGGAGCGGAACCGGGGCCAAAGGTGAGCGCGCCGGAGCGAAGGTCGACGCTCCAGGTGGCGACGCCGGCGGCCTGCTGGATGGAGGTGAGGAGCTCCTGCTGATCGGCGAGGGCGGTGGCTGCCAGACGGCTTGCCGTGATGTCGCGGAAGAAGAGGACAATGCCTTCGGCTGAGGGCCGCGCGTGAACTTCGAAGTAGATATTGAGCGGCGCGGGGTAGAAGGCCTCGAAGCTGCCGGCGATGCGCTCGTCCATGGCGCGGTGGTAGATGGCGAGGTAGGGCGAGCCCTCGAAGATGGTTTCAGGGAAGGCTTGCCAGAGGTTTTGGCCGAGGATGTCTCCGGCGGGGGAGAGCAGCTCGCGGGCGCGGCGGTTGAGAAAGCGCATGGTCCAGCTGCGATCGATCGAGAGAACGCCATCCGCCATGGTGTCAAAGACCTGATGGAGCTGGGCGAGGGTGCGATCGCGAGCGGCTTCGGCGGTCTTGCGCGCGGTGATGTCGTTGAAGAAGAGGATGATGCTGTCGGCTTCAAAGGGGCGGGCGAGGATACGGAACCAGAGGTCTTGCGATGGCCGGGCGGGCACGGGGAAGGTGGCTTCGAACTGGGTTTCGACGCGATCGAGCATGGTGCGGCGATAGTTTGAGGAGAAGGGCTCGAGGTGGTTACTGGGGAAGAGGTCGAAGAGGTTCTTCCCGACGAGCGGGCCGGCGCCGAGAAGATCGATGGCCTGCTGGTTGGCGAAGCAGAAGGTCCACTCGCGGTCGACGACGAGGATGCTGTCGGTGGAGGCTTCGAAGACCTGTTGCAGCTGTCGGGTGGCAGTATCGCGGGCGGCTTCGGCGGCCTTCTTTTCGGTGGTGTCGCGATAGTAGAAGATGAGGCCGCCGGTGCTCTCGGGGACGATGGTGAGGTCGTACCAGCAGGTGAAGGGTTGGTAGAAGAACTCGAAGTGCTCGCGGGTGCGCTGGTCCATGGCGCGGCGGTAGACCTGCTCGATCTCGGTGCCGCGGGTCTCGGGAAAGACCTCCCAGTGATCGCGGCCGAGATCCTGCGGGCGCAGACGGCTGATGCGCATAGCAAGGGGATTACCCCAGGTGATGCGCCAGTCTTTGTCGAAGCAGAGGATGGCCTCGGGAAGGGACGCGAGGATCTCAAAGGGGAGCGCTGGCGCCTCGGTCGGACCGATGCTGCTGGCGGGAGGGTCGAGTTGCGAAGGTTGGCGAGCGGTGTCCGACATGAGACGCGGGGAGGTCCTTGAAGACGGGCTGGACAGGCTGAGATTAGAGTACGCGGGTGTCTGCGCTGGAGGTGAGTGGCGAGGTCGCTTCAAGCAGACGCAGGCGGTCTTCAAGGGTGGCGATGCGGTCTTCGAGGGTGGCGATGCGGTCTTCGAGGGTGGCGATCCGGTCGTGGAGGGTGATAAGACCGGTGGGGGTGGTTGGCTGCGAGGCTTCCTGCGGGGCGGCGGCGATGGTGACGGGGCCGCCGAGCAGATGGGCGAAGCGGGCCTCGCGGGAGCCGGGCTGGCGCGGCAGGAGGAGGGCGAGCGGACCGGAGACGTCGGGCTGGGCCGGGTCAACGGGTCGGGAGGCGAGGCGATCGAGCGCGGAGGTGACGGCGGAGAGATCGTCGAAGGCGAAGAGCCGGTCGGCGCGGGAGCGGAGTTCGCCGGGGGTCTGGGGGCCGCGCAGCAGAAGCAGGCAGAGCAGGGCGGTCTCGTCGCGGCGCAGGTTGAGCACGGTGCGGGCGTGCTGCTCGTACTTAGTGACGCGCGAGCCGGTGCTGGAGAGGCCGCCGCGGGCCGGGCCGGCGAGGCCGCGATCTTCAAGCGAGTGCAGGGCCTGGCGGAGGTCGTCCTCGGTGAGGTCCAGGACAGGGTCACGCGATGACCGCTGGTTGGCGGCGGCCTGGAGAGCGTTGAGCGAGAGCGGGTAGAGGTCCGGGGTGGTGATCTCTTTTTCGATCAGGGCGCCGAGCACGCGGAGTTCGTGGGGAGAGAGATGCATGGCGTCAGGATGTCACAGGAGGGCTGCCACAGGGGGCTTGCCGGAGGCCGAGTTGCACCGGTGATGGTGCAAAAGGAGACGTGGCGAGGGAGAGACTCTGCCACGAAAGTTACAGGCGCAGTCGCCGGGAAGCGATCCGGAGTGGGTTGGAGTTGCGTAGAATGAGAGAACGCGAATCGGAGTTGCCGATATTGATTCGGCAGTCGCATTGCGGCGCACGGGGGTGACGGATGGGCTTGGACGGTCTAAAGCGACTGGGCAGGACGACAGTGGGCAAGGCGGCTATCGGAGTGATGGTGCTGGCAGGGCTGATGGCGGGCATGGCTCGGAGCGCGCGGGCGAACGGGATGCCGCCGATGGGTGTGATGGGGACACGCGGCATGGCAGCGGCAGCGGGTATGGGAGCGGGCCGGACGGGTCTGGCGGCGGCGAGCCAACGCTATATGCTGCACCTGCACCACACGCACACGGGCGAGGATATCGACATCGTGTACCGGATCGGGGATACGTACCTGCCGGAGGCGGTGGAGAAGCTGAACTACTTTCTGCGGGATCATCGCACGCAGGATACGACGGACTACGATCCGCAGGAGTTCGACCTGCTGCACGCGGTGATGGCGCGCTTGCGGCGGCCGGGTGGGGTGATTGATATCGTGTGCGGCTACCGAACGCCGGAGTCGAACGAGTATCTGCGGACGCGATCGACGGAGACGGGCGTGGCGGAGCACTCGCAGCACATGCTGGGCAAGGCGATCGATATCCAGGTGCCGGGTGTGGCGACTTCAGCGCTGCGGGATGCGGCGCTCGAGATCGGCGCGGGCGGGGTGGGCTACTACCCGACGAGCCACTTCGTTCATGTAGACGTAGGCCCGGTGCGGGAGTGGCAGTA
>CAXSEC010000145.1:0-9487 GCA_964236325.1 uncultured Acidobacteriaceae bacterium
GGATGAGTGAGGAGGATCAGCGGTGGGAGGATGCGGACGTGGAGGATCTGGGGCAGATCTGGCGGCGGTGAGTTGGGTGGGTGTACTCGCGGTCGTGGAGGAATTTACTACGTCTCCATCTACGACTTCCTGGTGAGAGATTGCGATGGTGGCATGGCGCTTAGAGGAAGTGGATGCTACAAGGAGGCATGAACCTAAAGAGTTTGCTTATCGCGGCTGCTGCATCTTTAAGCGTCGGTGCGAGTGCTCCGGCACAACAGCTCTTCAAGATTGCGAACTATGAGGTCACGGCGCCCGCCGGTTGGCATGAAGTAAGAGGGACGCTGGTCAAACTGGTCCTCCGCTCCTCTGACGACCATCAACAGGCGACCCTGAGTGTCACCAAGTTTGATTCAACCGCTTCACCTGAACACTTTCGCAGCTTGTGTTGGCACCGCCTTGAAGCAGAGAGGCGGGAGTTGCAGGACGGCTTTATCTCTCCCGAGTCGCCAGAGCCGACGAAAGATGGTGAGACCTTCTCGCTTCTCTATTCAGGTGGGGAGCGAGGCACCGGTCGTGTGTTCTCTGAATACCTAACCATGACGGGAAAAGATTTGTTGTCACTGTATGTTGAGGGAGTTGGAGTGGCTGCGAAGGAACATCTCGAGGCGTTCAGGAGCTTTACGGCCAGCGTGAAGCGACGCTGAACATAGGCGCGAGAAAAGCAGATGTAGCGGTGAGCTGGATGGGTTCGGGACAATGCTTCTCTGCACCTACTTAGCAGGGTCGATTGTGTTCGGCGTAACGACAAGCGGCGCGGACCAGGTGTGGTCTCGCGCCGCTTGGCAGGGGAAGTGATGAAGATCGGGGTTAGTTGGCGCCGGCTGGCTTGGGGTTGTGGCGATCGAACTTGGCGACCTGGACCTTTTTGGCGAGACCGACCTGCTCGAGGAGCCAGATGCCGTAGTAGTTGACGTCGAACTCGTACCAGGCTAGGCCATGACGGGCGCTGACGGGGTGGGCGTGGTGGTTGTTATGCCAGCCTTCGCCGCCGGTGAGCAGGGCGACCCACCAGTTGTTACGCGATTCGTCCTTGGTGTCGAAGCGGCGCTTGCCCCAGAGGTGAGTGGCGGAGTTGACCAGCCAGGTGGCGTGGAGGCCGAGGGTGGTGCGCAGGAAGGTTCCCCAGAGAACCATGCTGAAGGCGCCGATGGCGCGATGGCCGGGCGACAGGGCGGCGCCGAGCGCGACCTGCAAAAGGCCGGTGACGACGAGTGGCAGGTAGTGGTACTTCGAGAGCCAGACATGGACCTTGTCGCGGGTAAGATCGGGGGCGTAGCGGCCGAGCAGGGCGGTTTCCGAGTGGAGGGCGCGGCCGGAGAGGATCCAGCCGGCGTGGGCCCACCAGGTGCCGTCGTGCGGGGTGTGCGGATCGCCGGCGTGGTCGGAGTTCTGATGATGGACGCGGTGGGTGGCGACCCAGAAGATGGGTCCGCCTTCGAGCGCGAGGCAGCCGCAGGCGGTGACGAAGTACTCGACCCACTTGGGAGTTTTGTAACCGCGGTGGGTCAGCAGGCGGTGGTAGGCCATGCCGATGCCGACGTTGATGGAGAAGAAGTACATGACGGCGAAGACGGCCAGGTTCTTCCACGAGAAGAAGAAGAACGCGGCGATGGCACCGACGTGGAACGCGCCCATGGCGATGGAGGTGATCCAGTTGATGCGGCCCTGCTGGTGCTCGCGGCCCATGCGGAGATCCTGCTTGATCTTGCGCGCGGTCTCCTGGGCGACGGCGAGCTTGGAGCCTGGTGCGGCAACGCCGTGGATGTGGTCGGAGGCGGCGGCGGAGTCGAAGGGTGTTTCGGGCTTGAGATCTGCCTGGGGGGAGTCGAGAACCGAGGGTGTCATGTGTCTGGTATCCATCCTTTTCCTGCTGAGATTGACGCTAGCAGCTTGGCGGCGGGGGGGGTGTAAGAGTTTTGTAATGCTCCCCGAATGGGTGACGGGATGGCTTCTTTTGTAGCGGCGGATGGAAGCAGACGGGATAATGGCAGGAGTCTGGTGTTGCAGGCCGGGAAGGTTGCGGCGGCGAGCTATGCAGGGGGATGAGATGACGGGGACGACAGGCACGGTAGGGGTGGCGAAGACAGTGGGCACGCGCGCGGTGGCGCCGTTTCGGCTAGCACCGTTTTTCAGCGAGCGGGTGTGGGGAAAGAAGAGCCTGGCACCATGGTTTCAAGCGACCGGGACGGACGAGCTGGTCGGCGAGGCGTGGCTGACCGGGCCGCAGTCGGTGGTTGAGACCGGGCCGTATGCGGGCGAGCGGCTGGATGCGGTGGTTGCGAAGGAACGGGCGGCAGTGCTGGGGGAGGACTCGGCGGAGGAGGCGTTCCCGTTGCTGGTGAAGATTTTGTTTCCGGCCGACAAGCTGTCGGTGCAGGTGCATCCGGATGATGCGCAGGCGCAGGCGATTGGCGAGCCGCGCGGCAAGACGGAGTGCTGGTATGTGCTCGAGGCCGAGGCGGGCGCGGTGGTGGCGCTGGGGCTGAAGGAAGGAGTGACGCTCGAGGGCGTGCGGGCGGCGATTGCGGACGGATCGCTTGAAGACAAGCTGGCGATGGTGCCGGTGAGTGTGGGGGATATGCTGTTTGTCGATGCGGGAACGGTGCATGCGATTGGGCCGGGGGTGGTGCTGCTGGAGACGCAGCAGACGAGCGACCGGACGTACCGGATGTTTGACTATGGGCGGCCGCGGGAGCTGCATGTGGAGCAGGGCATTGGGGTGACCAAGCTGACAACGCGGGCGGGAAAGGTGGCGCCGCGGGCGATGAACGGCTTTACGCGGTTGATTGAGGAGCAGTATTTTGCGGTGGATCGGTTTGATGTGGCGACGGGCGAGGCGACGGTGACGATGGACGGGCCGGGGTGCCTGGTGGGGCTCGCGGGGACGGCGGAGGTGCGGTCGGAGGCGGGTGTTGTGGAGCTGAGGAAGGCGTCGGCGGTGGTGGTGCCGGCGGGCACTGAGGTTACCGTTCGGGCGACTCAGGGTGCGGTGAGCTTTGCGCGATGCATGGCACCGAGGTAGATGGCTGGTTCGCGTCTAGACCCTTTTCATTCCGGCCGGAGCGCGCCTATGCTGGAGTCATGGACGCTCCATCGAACATCCCCGTCATGGATTGGACAGATTGCCCCGATGTCGAGTCTGTACCCGGCAAGGTGAGCGGTGTGCCCATCCTCAAACACTCGCGGATGCCGGCGGACGCGATTGTAGAGAACTACGTAAGTGGTCTGCCGCCGGACGAGATCGCAGAAGTCTTCCAGCTTCCAGCAGAGGGTGTTAAGCGACTGCTTGCCTACGCCGTGAAGCAGAACCCTGCGCTTAAGCCGTGAGTATTTCATTCGACAACAATGTGCCTGCACCACTACGCCATCGATTGACGGGGCACACAGTTGATACAGCTCAGGAGATGGACTGGCACCAGCTAGAAAACGGCGATCTTCTGGCAGCGGCAGAGCAAGGGGGCTTTCAGGTCATGGTGACAGGGGACAAGAACCTGTCGTATCAGCAGAACCTCAAAGGCCGCACCCTTGCTCTAGTCGTGCTGCCTACCATCGACTGGAGCATCCTCAAACGATTACCGGTGATGCTCTTGGAGATCGCGGCGGCATTGGATCGAGCGCAGCCGGGAAGTTTCGAGGCTCTGCCGATAGCCTCTTTGCCGCGTTAGCGCAGGAGGTAAATGCGGTAGGAGAGGGGGCCGTTCTGGCCGGGGGCGAAGTCGCGCTGCTCGGCGAGGGTGTAGCGCGCGGCGAGAAAGGTGGCGAAGTCTGGCCAGAGGGCGAGCTTCTGGTAGTGATCAAGGCCGGCGGGATGGAGCCAGCCGGTGATGACGAAGACGCGCGGGGGCCGGGCGTTGATCTGCTGCCAGAAGGTGGCGCGGGCGCGACGGACGGCGGGCTGGACGGGAGCTTGATTATCAAGGGGCTGGTCGGGTGAGCCGAAGAGGAGGAAGTCCGAGAGCATGCCGGTCTCTTCCGGCAGATGCATGCGGTAGAGGACGACGTTGCAGCCGGAGATGGAGTCGATGCACTGGATGTTGTGGGCCAGGCTGGCGCCGCCAAGATGGGTCAGGTCGGTCTGGAGTGCGGTGAGGAGGGAGTCGTTCCAGGTGGCGCGGGCGGCGCGCACCAGGCTGAGCGGGGCGATGAACAGGCTCGCGTAGAGCAGGCCGGCGGCGCCGAGGATGCGGAGTCTGGGCGAGGAGCGGAGGGCGTCGGTGCACTCGATGGCGGCCCAGACGAGCAGGAAGCTAAGGGTGGGATAGCGGTGGTAGAGGTAGCCCTTGCCCTGGAGGAAGAAGGATGCGAGGCCCCAGGCGGTGGCGAGGGCGAGGATGGTTTTTTCCTGGGTCCAGCGGGGGCGGTTGAGGGTTGCGAGAAGGACGGCAAGGGCCAGCAGGACGCGCATGGGGGTAGAGAGGCAGTCGCGCAGAAGCTCCGGGAAGGGCTGGCGGCCGAGGCTGGCGTAGAACGGTGTGACCTCTGTGAGCGAGAGCCAGAAGGCGTGCAGGGCGTGGTGGTGCAGAAGGAAGGCGGTGGCGGCGGCGAGGGGGACGAGGAAGGCGAGGGCTACGAGGGTGATGCCGCGGGTGGGCTGGGAGCTTTTCCGGACAGCGAGGGTGAGGACGATGACGGAGAGGACGACGGAGTCGGGCTTGATGGTGACGGCGATGCCGGCGCAGAGAGCGGCGACGGCGAGCGGCCAACTTTTGCCAGAGCGCATGGCATGGAAGGCGGCGGCGAGGAGGGTGAGGAGAAGGGCGGCTTCGATGAGGTCGCGCTGCCCGGTCTGGCCCATGCCGTCGCGCGCGTGCAGCAGCCAGAAGAGGCTGGCGGCTACGATGCCGGCGAAGCGGTCGTTGAAGCTCTGATGGCGGCGGCTGATGAGGAGGATGGCGGCGCTGGCGAGGAGCATGACGAGGGCGTCGAAGACACGCCAGGCGTGGGCTCCCGGGCCGAGGGTGTGGATGACGGACCAGTCGATCATGAGCGAGCCGGGCAGGTTCATGTCGGCGATCTGGCGATAGGGGGCGAGACCGTGATCGGTGAGGAAGCTGATGTAATGCTGGAGGGCGCCGTCGTTGACGAGGGGCCAGTTGCGGGTGAGGACGAGAGCGGCGAGGACGAGGCCGATCAGCCACAGGGCGAGAGCCAATTTGGTGCGGCTGAGCCACGCGGGTTCGGGGATGTCGGCAGGGATGTCCATAGGTTGCAAGCGGGACCTCGTGGTGGAGTTTGGCGCGCGGCTTCTCTTCGCTCGATGATCCGAGACATTGTAATGAGCCCTAGAAGTATGACCGAGCTGACCTCAGCGGCGAAGGTCACAGGGAGACGACGCCTACTCGGCGTGGCTGAAGCCTTGCGCTTGCGGTGTCGTACCTTATCAGAGCATCTTTTGGTGCGAGCCGGTGTGGAGGGCAGGAATGGGCGAGTCGCGAAGGATCGCGCTGCTGCGCGGCGTGAATGTTGGCGGTAAGAACAAGATGGCGATGGGCGCGCTGTGCGAAGTGTTTGAGGCGGCTGGGTGTACGGAGGCTGAGAGCTACATCCAGAGCGGGAACGTGGTGTTTCGGTCGGGGCTGTCGGATGCGGAGTTGCAGGAGCGTCTGGTGGCGGCGATTGCGGGACGGTTCGGGTTTGCGGTGCCGGTGGTGGTGCGGTCGGCGGGTGAGATGGAGGGTGCGCTGCGGGCGAACCCGTTTGCGGAGGTTGCGGAGGAGCGGGTGGCGGTGATGTTTTTGCGGGATCGGCCGACGGCGGAGGCCTTGGCTTGCCTGGAGACAGAACGGTTTCTGCCGGAGCGATTTTCTGTTGTTGGGCGAGAGATCTATCTTGATATGCCGAACGGGCAAGGGCGGTCGAAGATGACGACGGCGTACTTTGATTCGCGGCTGAAGACGGTGGGGACAGTTCGGAACCTGAGGACGATGCGGACGCTGATCAGGATGGCGGACGGGTCGTGAGGCGCGGATGCGGGGAGGTATTTGCGTCGCTACGCTCCGTCGTTAAGAGCAAATGCGGGGATTCCTCGGCTGCGCCTCGGAATGACAACCAGAAATTGCAGGCGAGGAGCGGCCGTAGTGCGGTGGCGGTGATGGTCGTGATGTGAGCGAGAAGCGGGTCCCGCCAGGGCGGCTCCGCCTTCGGTTGGGCTGACAGGGTGAGCTTAGCGGAGGAAGACGCTGAGCTCGTTGGCGGCGGCGCGCAGGTGGGGGAGGAAGCGGGTTTGCATGTCGAGGGTGGAGAGGCGGGGGGCGGAGCCGGAGAGGTTGAGGGTGGCGACCACGCGGCCAGTGGGGGCGTGGACGGGGACGGCGAGCGAGCGGAGGCCGACTTCGAACTCCTGATCGCAGAGCGCCCAGCCGTTGCGGCGGATGCTGCGGAGCATGACGCGGAGCTTGTCGACGGAGACGAGGGTGCGTGGCGTGTGGGGAACGAGATCGACGCGGGCGAGGTAGGTTTCCAGCTGGTCTGACGGGAGGTGGGCGAGCAGCATGCGGCCCATGCTGGTGCAGAAGGCGGGCAGGCGCGAGCCGATGTGGAGGTCGACGCTCATGACGCGGGCGACGGTGGTGCGGGCGACGTAGACGATGTCGTCGCCGTCGAGGGTTGCGACGGAAAAGCTTTCGTGGTGCTGGGCGGACAGGCGCTCGAGGATGGGCTGAGCGGCGGTCGAGAGGGTGTTCGAGGCAGTGAAGGAGTGCGAGAGGGTGAGCATGCGGGGGCGCAGGCTGTAGCGCGAGCCATCTTCGGTGCCGGCGAAACCTAGTTTCGCGAGGGTGTACAGACAGCGGCGGACGGCGGCGCGGGAGAGGCCGGTTTTGACGCTGAGCTGCGAGATGGTCATCTGCTGGTGCTGCTGGGTGAAGGCCTGGACGACGTTGAGGCCGCGGGCGAGCGACATCATGAAGTTGGGATCGCCGGCGAAGGCGTCGAGACTGGCGGCGGTGGGGATGCGGGCGGCGAGGGTGGCTGCAGGATGTTGCTCGGGGATGGCCGGTTCCGGGGAGGCCGGCGGGAGCGGACGTGTGGGAAGGGCGGTCATGGAGTCAGCCTTTGCGGAGCGACAGGGTGCACGACGCGGAAAGAGACGTCGTTCGATAGTCGCCTGGTGACTACGATAAACGCACAGGTTGAACCGAGCAAGGAATGCTGCGACTGCGATGATGTCGCCGAAGCGGGAGGAGAGATGGTTGATGAGATGGAGGACGGGAGGTCGAGTTTAGAGGGTGCGGAGAACCTCGAGGAGGTCGAGCGGCTCGGGACGGACGCGGAAGTCGGCGTGGGCTTCGGCAAAGGCGATGGAGCCATCCTGCCGCAGGAGGAAGGTGGCTGGCAGGGGGAGTCGCCAGGCGGTTTCGGGTGCCTGGTCGTAGCTTTGGCCGGAGTTGGCGAAGGGGATGTTGACGAGGATGGAGCGGAAGTAGGCGCGGGCTTCGGGGGGAACGGTGTAGGTGATGCCGAACTGGGCGGCGAGTGCGGCGTGCTGATCGGTGAGCAGAGGGAAGGGGAGCTGGTGCTGCTCGGCGGCGAAGCTGTTCTGCCGCGGTGTCTGGGGGGAGATGGCGACGACGAGCGCGCCAGCCTGGCGGATGCGCGGAAGGGTATCGCGCCAGGCTTCGAGCTCGGTGACGCAGTAGGGGCACCAGCGGCCGCGGAAGAAGTTGAGGACGAGCGGGCCGAGGGCGAGGAGATCGGCGGAGTGGATGAGCTTGCCGGTGGTGGCATCGGGCAGGCTGAAGGAGGGGGCGATGGCGCCGACCGGGAGCAGGCGGTCTTCGATGCGTGACGCGAAGAGCTCTTCGGTGGCGCGCTCGGAGACGGCGAGGCGATCGGCCTGGACGAGGTGGCGGGTGCGAGCGGTGATGGCGTCGAGCTTGTCCTGGAGGCTGGTCATAGAAGGATGGTCATAAGAAGGCTGGTCATAAGAAGGCGGGACCGAGAGTTGCGATGCAGTTCTATTGTAGGAGCGAGGCTGGCTCGGGCTGCCGATATCACTAGAGCTGATGCGAAACAAGGGTGGCGTGGAGAAGGTTGTACAGGTAGGCGTAGCCTTTGGTGGCCTGGGATGTCTGGAGTAAGTGGTTTACAAGGCTTCCACTAAAAGCGGTACGTCGCTTTGCTCCATCGTCAAAGGCAAGCGCGGGGATTCCTCAATTCGCTCGGAATGACAACTACAAATAGCGGCGAGACCCAGGTTTAGAAGCCTTCGAGGACGAGCTTGCCCTGGGTTTTGCCGGATTCGATGAGGCGATGTGTCTGCTTCAGGTTTGCGGCGTTGATGGCGCCGAGCGAGGCGGTGTGGGTGGAGCGGAGGATGCCGGCGTCGACGAGGGCGGCGACCTCGGTGAGGAGGTGGTGCTGGGCGATCATGTCGGGTGTCTCGAAGACGGGGCGGGTGAACATGAACTCCCAGTGGAGGCTGGCGGCTTTGCGCTTGAGGGGCTTGGCGTCGAGGGTGGGTGGGTCGTCGATGACGCCGAGTTTGCCCTGGGGCGCAAGGAGGTCCACGACGCCGGGGTAGTGCTGGGCGGTGGCGGTGAGGCTGGCGATGTACTCGACCTGGGGGATGGTGATGGCGTCGAGCTGCGGCCCCATGGGTTGCGAGTGGTCGATGACGTGGTGGGCGCCGAGCTGGCTGGACCACTGTCGGGTTTCGGGGCGGGAGGCCGTGGCGATGACGGTGAGATCGGTGAGTTGGCGGGCGAGCTGGATGAGCATGGAGCCGACGCCGCCGGCACCGCCAATGACCAGGATTGCGGATGGTTTGGGGGCGGAGGGGTTGCTGGGGGCGGCGTGGAGGCGGGCGGCGACGAGGTTGTGCGATGCCGGCGTGCTGCTGACGTGGGGGACGTTGAAGCGGTCGAAGAGCAGCTCCCAGGCGGTGATGGAGGTGAGGGGAAGGGCGGCTGCCTGGGCGAAGGAGAGCGTGGCGGGCTTGCGGGCGACGATGCGCTCGTCGACGAGATGGAGCTCGGCGTTGGTGCCGGAACGGGCGATGGAGCCGGCGTAGAAGACCTCGTCGCCGGGCTGGAAGAGGGTGACGTCCGGGCCGATGGCGCGGACGATGCCGGCGGCGTCGTAGCCGAGGACCCTGTACTGGTCGCCGTCGAAGGGTTTGGCGGAGGAGCGGACCTTGGTGTCGACGGGATTGACGGAGACGGCGCGGACTTCGACGAGGAGATCGCGGCCGGAGGCTGAGGGCTCGGGCAGGGTGATGTCGAGGAGCGAGTCGGGAGCGTCGATGGAGGAGGGTGTCTGGTAGCCGACAGCTTTCATGCTGGGTATAGATGCTGGTGGGTGGTAAGGGCTAGGAAGGTGGGGAGGAATGAAAGCCCACTCCGTCGCGAGGTTTTGCGAGCGGAGTGGGGAACGCTTCGGTACGAGTGAACTTCAGAGCTTGCTGGAGGACGGTTAGGGTCCAGGCCGCGAAGCGAAGACCAATACG
>CAXSEC010000146.1:0-9487 GCA_964236325.1 uncultured Acidobacteriaceae bacterium
AAAGGCCCTCCATACCCCACCAAACCCAACCCCGCCACCCCCAAAACCGAGCCCGGCGACACCGTCTAACCGTCGGCCAGCGCTTTCACTCGGCAGCGACTCGCATGCTGCGACTACGCCACGCCTCGACCACCCTCGACACCACCTCCGCAACTGGCAGCGCTGTATCCACCTCGAGGTCATAGCGGCAGAAGCGGTGCGTCTTCAGGTGATAGACCGCCTCGCCGATCTGCCGGTCGCCGCGCAGATGCTCTCGCCGTTGCAGCTCCTTCACCTCGGCGTGCACACCCACCCAGAACACCTCGAATGGCGCTAGCAGATCCCGCAGTTCGTCGGCCCAGCTCTGCTCCTCGACGATATGTTCGACGAGCAGATCAAGTCCCACACTCGCAAAGCCCGCGATCGATCGATGGAAGCCTCTGAAGAACGCCTCCCTACCGGCTGATCGAGCCTCTGCTTCGATCGGCCGGAACCCTGCATCCGCAAGCTGATCGGACGCGTAGTAACAAAACTGCGGTTCGAGCCTCGCCCGCAGCGCGCGGGCCAGCGTGGTCTTGCCCGAACTCGACGTGCCATTCAGCAACACGATTCGACCTGGTCTCATATCTCTCGACTCCTTCCCGCCGGCAGCGGCGCTCCACCAACGCAGAAAACCCCGCACATGGCGGGGCTTTCAGAACTGCTGCTCGACGAGCGGCACGTGTTAGGCGGCGGCGATCGGATCCACCGAAACAAACCGACCAATCTGCCCACGATCCTGGAACCGCACCACTCCGCTCACCTTGGCAAACAGCGTGTCATCCTTGCCCCGACCCACGTTCAGCCCAGGCTTCAACGGCGTTCCACGCTGCCGAACCAGAATCGATCCGCCCGTCACCGTCTCGCCGCCAAACCGCTTCACGCCCAGCCGCTGCGCATTTGAATCGCGACCGTTCTTTGAAGATCCGAGTCCCTTTTTATGTGCCATCTGCCTACCTCTTTCGCGCCGCCCTCAGGCGTTCCACGCTCAATCAAGTCGATCCGCTAACCAACGCCGGAAGCTACTTCTGCTCTTCCTTAAAGCTCTTGCCGTTCACCAGAATCTCGTTGATCTTCACCTCAACGAAGTTCTGCCGATGTCCCTGCATCTTCTTGTACTGCTTCTTGCGCTTAAGCTTGAACACCAGAATCTTCTCGCCACGGCCTTCGCCAATCACGCTCGCCAGCACCTTCGCGCCGCCCAGCTCCTGCTCAAACTGACCCGCCTCGCCGCTCACTGCCAGCACATCCGCGAACTCAAGCGCGCCATTCTCGTGCGCCGTCGTCTCAATCTTCAACGTATCGCCCGGCGTTACCCGGTACTGCTTGCCACCTGTGCGAATCACTGCGTACATAAGCTTCAAAACCCCTCGCGACGCGCTCAAACCGCGATCGCTCTTCTTCTCAAATATCCTGTGTGGGCGCTTCCGCCTACCCATCCCGCGCGCAGCCTTGATCGCCACCCGGAATCATCAGCCCCGGCCCGCATTCCTGGGGCTCATCGCCAAACTTACAAAGTGTATCGTCTCCAGCCGACAGGGTCAATCCTCAACATCGCGCCTGCTGTCCTCTTCCTCCACAGCCGCAGCCTACGAGATCCACTTCAGCAGCCGGATCACCCCCATCGCCGCCGGCCGCGAGTGCGCACTTACCTCCGCCCCACCCGCACCCTTCCGCCGACCCTGTATCTCCACCTTCCGGCTCGCATAGTACCGGTACGCCTTCACCATCATCTCTTCGTTCGTCACCGTCGGCTGCCATCGCAGCCGCTCCTTGATCCGCGACGTATCAAACACAAAATCCTCCGCGATCATCCGGTAGTGGTACGGCCCCAGCGGCGACACTCCCAACCGATGCGCCAGCTGCATCGCCCGCAGCGTCGGTCTCTCTGGCAGCTCGGTCACCCGCGCCCCTGTTCCCGCTGCCCGAATCACCGCCTCATACACCGCTCGCAGACTCGTCACGTCGTCCGACCCGATATTGAACACGTCGCTCTTCCCATACTCCATCGCCTGCAGACACGCCGTCGCCAGATCCTCGGCATAGATAAACTGATAGCGATTCCCGCCATCGCCCACCACCCACACCCGCTTGCCCTCTTCGACAAACTCAAACAGAATCGCCAGCAATCCCAGCCGCCCGCCATCAATAATCGTCGGACAGCGGATCACCACTACGTTCAGATCGTCCTTGTACTCCTCCAGCACCTGCTCCGCCGCCCACTTCGACCGCCCATACAACTCCACCGGCGCCGGCACATCGTCCTCCCGCACCTCGCGCCCAAAGTTCTCCGCCCACAGGCAGTTCGTTGACGTAAACACCAGCGTCTTGATCCCGAACCGCTTCGCCACCTCCGCCACCACCCGCGTCCCGTCCACATTCGAGCCCCACAGCTCGCCCTCGGCAATCTTCTCGTGCGCCAGCATCGCCGCACAGTGCATCACCGCCGTAAACCCCTCTTCCTTGCACAGCACCTCGAGCAACGCCTCATCGCGGATGTCGCCCTTCACACTGCGCAGGTTCCGGTGCGTATCCACATCCGCCACCAGGTCGATGTTCACCACGCGATGCCCCTCCCGCAGCAGCCGCCGCTTCAGCACCCCACCAAAGAACCCGGATCCGCCCGTCACCAGCACCGTCGTCATCACAGCCCCATCTCCATAAACACATTCGCTCGCGTGTACGGCATCTCCGGCAGCCGCTCGAGCGGCACATGCTGAAAGCCCGCCGACTCATACAAATGCACCGCGTCCGCCAGCTTGGTATTACTTCCCAGAAAGATCCGGCGCATCCCCATCGAGCGCGCCTCCGCAATCCCTCGCAGCAACAGCCGCCGTCCAACGCCGCGTCCGCGCATCTCCGGCGACACCGCCATCTTCGAAAGCTCCACCACGCCGTCACCCATCGGAATCAGCGCCACGCATCCCATCGCCGTCCCCCGCTCCTCCACCATCAGGATCCGCCCACCCTTCGCGAGAATGGTTCCGTCCGGATCGCCAAGCGTCCGTTCATCTTTCTCCTCAAGAGAAAAATGCTGCACAATCCAACTCTCGTTAAGCGCGCGAAACGCAGCCGCATCCTCGCCTCCCGCCACATACGCCCGAATCACAACGCCCTCGTCTACCATCCGCCTGCCCTCGCCTCCCATCATCGCGACCACACCCGCCCCCGCTCCGCCGCCTGAAACAGGTACACCGTCAACACGCAGATCATCGGCTCGAGCGGATGCCGAAACCGCGCCTGCACCGTCACTGCGTAATAGATCAGCGGCACACACACAAACACTGCCAGAAACATCCTCGCCCCCGGCACACCTCGCCGCAGCGACAGCCACAGCCCCAGCCATCCCGTCACCGTCAGAAAGCCAAAGTTCAGCTCCCGCGTGTACTCCACCCAGGGCTTGCCATCAAGCGGATGCGGCACCCCGGCCCAGAAGAAGTACGCCCGCTTCATCACCCATCCCGCAATCCGCCGCGGGTTCTCCCGAATCCGCTGCTTCGCCGCCTCGCCCTGCTCCCGCACATACGCCACCTCGCCGATCGCCGCATACCGCCGCATCATCGGGTCCGCCTCGGCCATCGGCAGCGTCGCTCCCCAGGGAAAGCCGTTGTTTGACTCCAGCGTCGACTGGTACAACTCGGCTCCCAGGTTCCCCCGCGTCGGAATAAACACATGAAACACCGCCCAGTTGCGGCTCACCCAGGGCGCCAGACACAGCCCCATTACCACCACGCTCACCGCCGCTCCACGCACCGCATGCTCAAGCTGGAACGCCGGGCTTTGCCGCGGCAGAGCCAAAGACCTCCGCCCACCCCACACCATCCACAGCATCATCCCCGGCAGCGCCAGCACCAGCGAAGGATTCGATAGCAGCATCAGCCCCCACACCAGCCCAAACCAAATCCATCGCCGCACCTGCGGCCCATCCCCCACCGCCGTTTCCGCATCTCCTGTTTGAGCAACGTCCACCCCGCGCACCCGCAGCGCCAGCACCATCGCTCCGGCAAACAGCCACGTCGTCAGGCTCATATCCCAAACCCAGTGCACCGCATATTGCATCGCCGCCGGATACAGCGCCCACAGCCACCCCGACCACAGCGCCACCTTCCTTCCATAGCAGCGCGCCGCCATCTCATACACCCACAGCGCCGTCCCCGCCGAAAACACCGAGTTCACCGCAAAGATCACCCACGCCGACTGCGCCGTATAGATCCCGAACCCCCGGAACACCGCCGCCACCAGCAGCGTATACAGCGGCGGAATCCACGTCGTCGGCCCGGTGTGGCCCAGAAACGGGTTCCCATACCCCTGCCCCAGCACTACCGACCGCGCAATTCGTCCCAGCTCCCAGCCAAACTGAAAATGATCCATCAGCACCCGGATCTTCCACGTGTGCGCCAGCGTCATGTACAGCACCCGCACCGCAAATCCCACCCAGAAGATCCGCCACGGCGCCCGCACCCCTGTCGGCTGGTACGACAAAAATCGCCGCAGCCCATCGCCCCACTCGCGCACCGGTAACGCGCGCGTCATCTCAGCTTGCAGAGCCTCAGGCATCCCACATTGTAATGTCGCCGCGCTGGTCCTGGCTTCGGAGCTCTAACCTTCGCGTGCCCCGGCCAGAAATGCATCCGCCGTCCGCAGACTCAGCGCCATAATCGTCAGCGCCGGATTCGCCGCCAGCGCGCTCGGAAACACCGAGTTGTCGCAGATCCAAAGGTTCTCGACGTCATAACTCCGCCCCACCCGATCCACCACATTGGTCTGGCTCTCGGAACCCATGCGGCAGGTTCCAATGACATGCGCGTTCCGCTCAAACGTCCACACATCGCGCGCCCCCGCCGCCTTCCACACCTCCGTCATCAGGTCTTCCCCATGCGTGCTCATGCGCAGCTCATGCTTGCCGTAGCTGAAGTGCACCAGCGGCTTCCGCATCCCTGTTCCCCGCGCCGCCGGGTCCGGCTCGTCTGAAAGCTCCAGAAAGTTCTTCTCATCCGGCAGACAGTCCCCGTTCATCCCGATCCCGGCCACGTAGTTGTACTGATCGATCTGATCCACCAGCGCCTGTCCCCACAGCCCGCGCCCCCGCGCCAGCTGCGACGCCCACGTCACCGGCACCACACCCAGCGGCTGCACCAGGTAGCCCCCCGCAAAGTTCACCTCCTTCGGCCGGATCATGTCCTCCGTAATCAGCGACGCCGGAAATCCCTTGTTCATCCGCATCTCGTGGTCAAACGTCCCCCACACCTGCGTCGCGACATGCGCCATGAAGTTCCGCCCCACCTGCCCGCTCGAGTTCGCCAACCCCGCATGCAGCAGCAGCCGCGGCGTCTCCACCGCCCCCGCACACAAAAACACCGCCCGGCACCGCTGCCGCACATCCTGCCCGTCTTTATCGCGATAGATCACCGCCGTAATCCGGTCCGCGGCGTCCCGCTCAAACCCATGCACAAAACTCTCCGGCCGTATCTCCGCGCCCGCCCCCACCGCCACCGGCAGATACGTCACATCCATGCTCGCCTTCGCACCATTGCGGCATCCCTGGTGGCAATACCCACGATTCACACACGCATGCCGCAGCGGATATCCCGGCCTCTCGTAGTCGCGCGAAACCGCCGCAATCGGCGCCTCAGCCGTCGTCACTCCTAGCTCCGCGCACCCCCGCTGCATCGCCTGCGCCGGCGCATTCAGCGCGAGCGCCGGCAGCGGATATCGCCGGCTCTCGTCCCACGGATACCTCTCCGGCCCGCTCACCCCCAGAAACTCCTCAACCTCCTCGTAGTACGGCCGCAAATCCTCATACTCCAAAGGCCAGTCCGTCCCCAGCCCGAACTCCGTCCGCATCTTCAAGTCCCGCGCATCCGCCCGCGGCACATACGCGCCCCAATGCAGCATGGATCCACCCACGCCCGTACCGCTGTTGTTGCCGCCAAACGCCACCGGCGTCTCGCCCGCACTCACCCGCTCTGCCGACCAGTACAGCCCGCCCTGCGCCATCTCGTCCGTGGCAAACTCCGTCGCCGGGTCCCAGTTGCGTCCCGCCTCGATCGCCACCACCTTCAACCCGGCCAAAGCCAGCCGCGCCAGCATCGGCGCACCGCCCGCACCCGTTCCAATCACCACCGCATCGACGATCTCGTCCAATCCGTACCGCTTCATCCTGTCCAGATTCATCGCGTTCCCATCACTCCCATACCCTTCGGCCGCGGCTCCCACGCCTCGCGTTCCCCTTCGCCTATCAACACAAAGCCGGCCTGCCGCTCGCTGTCCGCGCCATCGGCAATGCCGCTGTAGCCCATGCGCGCCAGCGTCGCCGGGTGCGCCACATACAACTTCGTCACATCCGCTCGCACCTCCTCAAACCAGCGCCGCATCTGCTCGCCATCGAGCGCCGGTCCGCCCACCCCAACGCTCTCCTTCGCCGCGCCAACCACCGCCTCGATCCGCGCCAGCAGCCCTCGTCCCAACCCTGAAGCCAGTCCCAGCCCGGATGCCAGACCGCCGCGCTCCAGCTTGCCCGCGGCCGTCTTCGCCAGCAGCTCGTCCCGCAGCTCTCCATCAAGCGCCAGCCATCCCACCTCAAACTGCTCCTGCGCATGCCACTCGAGCGTCGCCAGCCCCGCGCGATACGCCGCCGCATCCTCCGGCAGCACCGCATACCGCCAGCCATCGCCCGCGCCGCTCCCCAGCCGCTTATCCATCCGCGCTCCCAGGTCAATGCACACGTTTCCCCGTTGCGGCACCACCCGATCCACCAGCGCCCGCATCTGCGCCAGCTCAGTCACGCTCAGCGCCTGCGGCTCATACGCCGGATCGTCGGCCACCGCCCGCCGCTCGAGCGCCTCCCGCGTCGCCACACTCACACGATCCGACAGGATCAACGCCACATACGCCGGATCCACCGGCACCCCCGCACCCTCCTCCGGCCGCGCCGCCCGCGCACTGCTCCCGTTTAGCTCCTGCACAAACCCCGCAATCAGCCGCGCCAGCTCCTTCGGCTTCTCCATCGGCAGCAGATGGTTTGAGTGCAACGAGGCCAGCCGCCCGTTCGGCCAGTGCGGCATCGAAACTGATCGCTGCACCTCCGGCCCCATCGATCCATCCTTGTCCCCCGCCACCAGCAGCACCGGTAGTCGCAGCACCCCCACCCGCTCCGACCAGTCCTCCCTGCTGCCGCTCTCCAGCCACGCCCGCCACGCCGCCCGGTTCATCCCCAGCACGTCCTCTACCGCCATCTCGAACACCGCAGGCGCCATGTCGCCCGCCGCATTCTCCGTGATGAAGACCTCCGCCGCCGCCCGATCCTTCCGCTCTCCCCGATCCGCCGCCCGCGGCTCACCGCCGAGCGCCTCCAGCATCTGCGATCGCTTCTTGTCCGCCATCGGCTCCGGCCCCGGCGGCGACGGAGCCACCAGCACCAGCCCCTCCAACCCCTTCACCCGTGCCTCACCATCCGCCGCCCGCCGCGCCACCACCGCCGAAACCTTCCCCGCCATACTGTGCCCCACCAGCACAAATCGCTCCAGCTCCAGGCTCGCAATCGTCTCGATCAGGCTCTCCGCCATCTCCTCCACCGTGTACCCCGGCACGTCGCGCGACTCACCAAACCCCGGCAAATCCACGCCAATACACACCGAATCTTCCCGCAGCAGATCAATCACCTGCTCCCACTCGCGTCGGCTTCCACCCAAAAAGGGCATCATCACCAGCGCAGGCTCACCTTTGCCTCGCCGTGCAGAGGACAAAATCAAAAGGCCACTCCTAGTAGTTCTTGGTCTGAGTTGCTGCGAGTTTGGATGCACTGACCTTCCTGATCGACCCGCCCCCCGTGGAGCACCGTAAAATCATCCCGTCTTCCCTTCACGACACAACAGCCAGACTGCATCCCTCCACCCGAACCACTTAACGAAAATTTCAAGCCCCGCACACAGCACATCGACACCTTCCAACCCACATCGCAACCCGAATCCGAGTCCTCATGCCCGTCGACACCCCCTCCGGCCCCATCGTCAAAGTCCAGCGCCTGCTCCCCTCCGCGCAGCTTCCGCGTTACGCCCACATCGGCCCCTTCGGCGACCTCGCCGCCGACCTCTTCGCCGCCGAAGCCCTCACCCTCGCCCCCATCGGCGAGCCCGGCGCCACCCAGGCCATCCGCACCGGCCTCGCCCTCGAACTCCCCTCCACCCACGGAGCCCTGGTCGAAGATCGCAGCGGTCTCGCCCTCCGCGGCATCACCACCCTCGCCGGCGTCATCGATCCCGGCTACCGAGGCGAGCTCAAAATCGTCCTTACCAACCTCGCCCGCGACCCCCACCTCATCGCCCCTGGCCACCGCATCGCCCAGCTCCGCCTCGTCCAACGCATCCAGGCCGCCTTCGAAGAGACCGACACCCTCGCCGAAGCCCCTCGCGGCGCCGCCGGCTTCGGCTCCACCGGCCGCTAATGCCCGCCACATTAGTTCGCACTAACGCTCACTGTCCCTTAGTGATCGACACTCCTATACCAGCGGACGAACCACTTAGCAACCTACTTATCTGTGGCCCCACAACCACTTTTCTCTATCCTTCTCACCCACCTCTTCAGTACACTACGCATGCTCACCGGTGTTGCACCTCCGGTGAATAGCCCCGAGTGGCTGCAGACCACTCGAGGGTTGTTGAAGCTCTGAACGAACTACCGGAAGTAAAGCAACAGCTTGATCACGGTTCCGAGAGCGAGTAACAGTCGCCAGTCGACGAAGACTCGAACTCGGCACCAGGACTTTCCAGAGTCCATAGAGCACCTCCTTTCAGTGAAATCGGTTGTGTTGGCCTCTGATAAGGGCCGGCACAACCGTTCTTCGCATTGCGGCGAAAAACTTTTCGACTGCGGAATACCTCGCCGCAACCGTGCAGCTGAAAGAAGGCAGCCCAATCCTATCGAGAACGCTCTTACTCCCAAATCCCCCAAAGGTGCTGACCCCGGCCTTCACCGGCTGCTGACGACTCGTCCACCAAATCGCTCGCATCTGCCTTATCTCCAGGGCATGGTCCACCTCCCAACATGCGACAATCGATTCACCAAGCCATGTCTACTGTTCCAGCCCAGACCCCGGCAGCAACCTCTTCTCCGAACACCGTTCCATCTCCCTGCACCATCACCCCCGCCCTGCTTAAGCAGCACTCCATCACCCCCGACGAATACGCCGCCATCGAGCAGCATCTCGGCCGCACCCCCTCGCTCACTGAGCTCGGCATCTTCTCCGTCATGTGGTCCGAGCACTGCTCCTACAAGAGCTCGCGCGTCCATCTCCGCCGCCTGCCCACCAAAGGCACCCGCACCTCCGGCCCCGGCGCGGTAGTCCAGGGCCCCGGCGAAAACGCCGGCATCATCGACGTCGGCGATGGCTGGGCCTGCGCCTTCAAAATAGAGTCGCACAACCATCCCAGCTACATCGAGCCCTACCAGGGCGCGGCCACCGGCGTCGGCG
>CAXSEC010000147.1:0-9365 GCA_964236325.1 uncultured Acidobacteriaceae bacterium
CATCCCCTTCGACATCCTCATCCAGCACGCCGTCATCCCCGACCAGATCCACTAGCACGGGCAACGCCGCTTCCGTACTCCCCGCACCGGTCACGCACTCACACTGCGCCTCTAACCTTTTATTAGCCACCGAGCGCAATTTTTAGTTGTCATTCCGAGGCGAAGCCGAGGAACCCCCGCATTGGCTCTTGGCGACGGAGCGAAGCGACGCGCTCGCTCATCAATTCACCCTCCCGTCACACTTTTCCCGTTGACTTCGCCCCCGCCCTGCTACACCCTTAGGTCACACAGAAAACTCCCCCACAGTTCCTGAACCGCTTCGGCGCCACCGGCGCAAGCTCCGTCTCAGCAACGCTCTCCGCTCGTCCTCTCACGTCCCCGTTCGCCCTGAAATCGCCCCATCCGCAAGGAGTCTCTCCCCGCATGATCCCGCTTCAGAACCACCGCCTCGCCCTTGCCGCCTGCCTCCTTATCGCGGCCCCCGTCTATGCCCAGACCTCCGGCGTCGCCAACATCTCCGGCACCGTCACCGACACCTCCGGCGCCGCCATCCCCAACGCCACCGTCACCGTCATCAACTCCGGCACCCAGGCCACCCGCACCTTCTCGACCGACGCCAGCGGCAACTACCAGGCCACCTTCCTCCAGCCCGGCCAGTATGAGGTCACCGTCACCAGCCCCAACTTCGGCAAGGTCGACCGCCAGAACCTCACCCTCACCGTCGGCTCCAACCTCACCGTCGACGCCGCGCTCACCGCCGGCGAAGTCGCCACCCAGGTCGTCGTCACCTCGGACACCCCGCTCCTCGACACCGAAAAGACCGAAGTCTCGCAAACCATCGACCAGACCCTCATCTCCAACCTCCCCGTCAACAGCCGCAACTGGAGCTCCTTCGTCCTCCTCACCCCGAATGTGGTTCAAGACGGCGGCACCGGCCTGGTCTCCTTCCACGGCATCTCCGGCCTCTACAACCAGAACTACGTCGACGGCGCCAACAATAACCAGATGCTCTTCTCGGAGGCCCGCGGCCGTTCGTCCGGCGCCCCTTACGTCTACTCGCTCGACTCCATCAAGGAGTTCCAGGCCGAAACCTCCAACTACTCCGTCGAGTTCGGCCAGGCCGCCGGCGGGCAGGTCAACGCCATCACCAAGTCCGGCACCAACGCCACCCACGGCGACCTCTTCTACTACCTCCGCTACCCCGCGCTCAACGCCCTCGACCCCTTCAGCAAGTACTCCGCCCTCAACACCGGCGGCAACCAGTTCCTGCTCACCCAGCCCATCCATCAGCAGCAGCAGTTCGGCGGCTCGGTCGGCGGCCCCATCCTCAAGGATCGCCTCTTCTACTTCTTCACCTACGATGGCTTCCGCCGCGTCGGCCGCGCCCTCTACGCCAACACCAACACCATCTCGCTCACGCCCTCCGGCGTCATCGATCCAAAGATCACCACCACCATCACCCCCTCGCAGTGCCCCACCACCATCACGGGCGGGCCACAGTCTCCGGGCGATCTTTCCGCCGGCGCACCTGGCACCCAGTGCTATAGCGCCATCCAGTTCCTGCTCAATAACTCCGGCGCCGTCGAGGCCCCACCCTCGCGCTTCGCCAAGGAGAACATCTTCTTCCCCCGCATCGACGCCCACCTCAACCGCCACAACGACGCCTTCGTCAACTACAACTTCGCCGACTTCGACTCCACCTACGGCTACAGCTCCGCACCCACCTTCACCAACAGCTCGCCCTCGACCAACGGCCCCACCAGCTACCACGAGCGCTTCCTCATCGCCGGCCTCACCACCGCCATCTCCGATCGCTCCGTCAACCAGGTCCACTTCCAGTACGGCCGCGATCTCGAAACCGCCGGTTCCAACGCTCCTGGGCCCTCGGTAGGCCTCTCGAACCTCCTCACCTACGGCCAGCCCAACGCCCTCCCCCGCATCGCCGAGCCCGACGAGCACCGCATCCAGATCACCGACGTCTTCTCCACCGTCCGCGGCCGCCACGCCCTTAAAATGGGCGGCGACGCCAACCTCGTCCACGAGGTTCTGATCAACCTCTTCCAGGGCGGCGGTGTCTACAGCTACGCCGGCAGCACCCCACTCGCCAACTTCCAGTCCTGGGCGCAGGATTCCTTCCGCGGCCAGCCCGGTGACACCGACCCCTTCGCCGGCTTCCACTACACCTCCTTCGTCCAGACCGTCGATCAGCTCAATACCGGCAACCGCGCCGGCGCCGATGACTTCTGGTTCAAGATCTTCGACGGCTTCCTCGAAGACTCCTGGAAGGTTCGCCAGAACCTCACCGTGAACGTCGGCGTCCGCTACGACTATCAGCTCACCCCTCCGCCCGTCCGCAACAACACCAACTACGCCCCGCTCTCCACCCTCTACTCCAGCACCATCAAGAACGTCAGCGACCGCGTCCAGCCCCGCATCGGCTTCAGCTGGGAGACCCATCCCGGCACCATCGTCCGCGGTGGCTACGGCCTCTTCTCCGCCCTCAATCAGGGCAGCACCTACTACGCCATGCGGGTCGAAAACGGCGTCGTCCAGGTCAACTACAACTACCAGGGCTGCGGTGCCGCCACCTGCCCTGCCAGCACCAGCCTCAATAACCTCGCCTACCCCAACCTCCCCTTCAATCCCACCGGCCCCTCCATCACCGGCAGCCTCATCCCCGTCGGCGGCGCCCCCGTCACCGTCGGCGGCCCCACCCTCCTCGGCACCCAGAGCTTCCACGGCCTCGATCCCAACTTCGTCCCGCCCCTCGCGCATGAGGCCGAGCTCGGCATCGAGCAGCTCCTGCCCGGCCGCACCACCCTCTCCGTCGGCTACGTCGGCTCCCGCTCCCTGCATCTGCCCGTCTTCCTCGATGCCAACCTCCTCGGCCAGACCCCCCACGGCTCCCGCAGCTACAACCTGCTCAACGCCAACGGCAGTATCCAGCGTCAGCTCACCGTCCCCGTCTATCTCCCCTCCGATCGCCGCGACACCCGCCTCGAGAGCTACAACACCGGCTTCTCCGCCGCGAACTCCTGGTACAACTCCCTCGCCGTCACCGTCCGGCACCCCTTCGAGCACGGCCTCGAGATGATCGCCAACTACACCTGGGCCCACGCCAGCGATACCGATCAGGGCCAGGGAGCCTTCGGCACCTTCTTCGGCGGCAACCCCGTCCTCGACCCCAACAACCTCCGCGCCGAAAACGGTCTGTCCGACATCGACGTCCGCAATCGCTTCGTCGTCACCTTCGTCTACCAGCCCCATCTCTTCGACGAAAACCGCTTCCTCAAGTCCGCCATCGACGGCTTCCTCTTCTCCGGCACCGAGATCGCCTCCGCCGGCCAGCCCATCGTCGCCAGCATGAGCGGCACCGTCTACAACGGCGGCCCCACCAGCTACGGCGCCGACGGCAATATCTACGGCGGCGCCATGAGCTCCTCAACCGGCGCCCCCACCACCGGCCGGCCCCCGCAGATCGGCCGTAACTCCATCGTCGGCCCCGGCTTCAACGACTTCGACTTCCGCATCTCCCGCGACATCCCCCTCCACGAGTCCGTCAAGCTCCAGTTCATCGGCGAAGCCTTCAACCTGCTCAACCACACCATCGCCACCTCGGTCGCCGGCACCTACTCCCAATACACCGCGCTCACCGCCCCCACCGCCAAAACCCCCAACCCCGCCTGCAGCTCTGCCACCAACTCCGCCGCCCCCGCCGGCGCCCCCGTCCAGGGCTGCATCTCCCCCTACACCGGCACCGGCGTCAACGCCTTCGGAGCCGTCAACGGCACCAACAACGTCCTCTACGGCCCCCGCCAACTCCAGGTCTCCGCCAAACTCTTCTTCTAACCCACGCGCCACGTATTCGAACCGGTATCGACCGAACCGCAGCCCACTCAGCCCTCATCCTTTGTCTCTTCGTGCCGCGTCTCTTGTGGTTACCCGCACGGGATCTGCTGCTCGACCAGTAACCCTCACCCGACACCAAGGGTCAACCCACCGTCCCTAACGACTTGGAAGCATTCTGCTCGATCCACCCCACTTCTGGTTTATGTTGGTGCCATGACGCTAGATTTCTTGCCCGTAGTCGAGGACTGGTCGCAGCGCCTTAACGAGACAAAGTCATTGTCAGGTTCCACCCTGCTCACCGCTCTCCGCGGTCTCTCGCAGGCCGCCCTCACCTTCACCCAGCTCGGCAAGCTCGACCGCGCCGTCCTGCGCGCCCTGGAAGAACAGCAAAGCGATCCCGCCGCCGCCTCGCTCCCGCACCTGCGCCTGGCCATCCTCGGCTCCGCCACCATCTCGCACCTCGCCCCCGGCATCCGCGTCGCCGCCCTTCGCCGCGGTCTGCTGGTCACGGTCTACGAGGGCGACTACGGCCTCTATCGCCCCGAGCTCATGGATCCCACCTCGGCCCTCCACGCCTTCAAGCCCGACGTCCTTCTGCTCGCCCTCGACGCCCACCACCTCGCCGGCGCCGCCGGTGCCACCGCCGCCAGCGCCCTCTCGCTCATGGAGCAGTGCTGGGCCCTCGCCGCGCAGAACCTCCGCTGCCCCGTCCTCCAGCAGACCGTTCTGCCCGTCTTTCCGCCCCTGCTCGGCAATAACGAGCAGCGCCTCGCCGCCTCGCCCGCCGCCATCGTCACCGCCATCAACGCCGCCCTGCCCGCCCGCGCCGACCTCGCCGGCGTCCATCTCCTCGCGCTCGATCAGTTCTTCCAGCCCGCCGGCCTCGCCGCCTGGTACGAGCCCTCGCTCTGGTACAAGTCCAAGCACGAAGTCCACCCCCGGGCCACCATCGTCTACGGCGACCAGGTCGCCCGCGAGCTCGCCGCCCTCCGCGGCCTCTCGTCCAAATGCCTCGTCCTCGACCTTGACAACACCCTCTGGGGCGGCGTCATCGGCGACGATGGCCTCGCCGGCATCGCCCTCGGCCAAGGGAACGCCGTCGGCGAAGCCCACGTCAGCTTCCAGCACTTCTGCCTCTCCCTCACCAAACGCGGCGTCATCCTCGCCGTCTGCTCCAAAAACGACGAGGCCAACGCCCGCCTGCCCTTCCAGCAGCATCCCGAGATGGTCCTCCGCGAGTCCGACATCGCCTGCTTCGTCGCCAACTGGCAGGACAAAGCCTCAAACCTCCGTGACATCGCCAGCCGCCTCAACATCGGCCTCGACTCCCTCGTCTTCGCCGACGACAACCCCGCCGAGCGCGCCCTCATCCGCCAGGAACTCCCCGCCGTCCAGGTCCCCGAGCTCACCGACGACCCCGCCACCTACACAGACGTCATCGCCCGCGCCGGCTACTTCGAAGGCCTCCGCATCACCGCCGAAGACGAAGAGCGCAGCCGCCAGTACCAGGCCAACGCCGAGCGCAACCGCATGCGCGACGAAGTCACCGACATGGCCGGCTATCTCACCTCGCTCGCCATGCACTGCACCATCCGCCCCTTCGACACCGCCAACGCCCCTCGCATCACCCAGCTCATCAACAAAACCAACCAGTTCAACCTCACCACCCGCCGCTACACCGATCCCGAGATCGCCACCGTCATGGCCGACCCCGGCATCATCACCCTGCAGGTCCGCCTCACCGATCGCTTCGGCGACAACGGCACCATCGCCATCCTCATCGTCCGCCCCTCCGCCGACGCCGAAGCCACCATCGATACCTGGCTCATGAGCTGCCGCGTCCTCGGCCGCCGCGTCGAAGAGGCCTGCCTCAACGCCCTCGTCGCCGACTGCCAGGCCCGCGGCATCCATCGCCTCGTCGGCGTCTACAAGCCCACCGAGAAAAACAGCATGGTGCGCGATCTCTTTTCCCGACTCGGCTTCACCGCCATCGACCCGCCCGCCGACGCCGCGGCGAACGCCCAGCACTTCGCCCTGTCCCTCGCCACCTACCAGCCCGCCGAAGTTCCCATGCACCTCGAAGACACCCTTGCTGCATCTCTTGAACCAGCCCATCAGTAAAAAACCACCCGCCTCCGACTTGGTGTTCGTCCCAGGACGCCATCGGCCCGATCTCCCACGGACCAGGTTCGCCTGCTCCCCTTCGTCGACCGCAACCCGCCACAGCCACACCTTAAAGGGCCCCAATGCAGGAATCTGAAATCTACCCCCGTCTCACCACCCTCTTCCGCGACAACTTCGACGACGACAGCATCACCCTCACCCCCAAGACCACCGCCCACGACATCGAGGGCTGGGACTCTGCCGCCCATATCAGCCTCATCGTCGCCATCGAAGAAGAGTTCCACATCAAACTCAAAACCGCCGAGCTCGAGTCCCTCAAAGACGTCGGCGAAATGGCCCGCCTCATCGCCAAAAAGACCGCCTGAAGCACGCCTTCCTGAGCTCATGCAGCATCGTTCCTCCGCGTGCCGCTCTCGTCTTCGCTGCCGCCCTCGTCCTTGCCGTTGTTTCTTGGTTGTCATCCTGACCCTGAGCGAAGTCGAACGGGGAAGGGTCCCCGTACTTCGCCCTTGTCGTTGCTTGTTCTTCTCACACCCAACAGGCGACCAACCCTCCGGTGCCCCATTCTTCGCAGTTTCACCGCGAAGGGTGGGAGGTACACCCCCGAATCGCCAATGCCTGTCTTGCCGTTGCCTTTCTTGTTGTCATCCTGTAGGGATCTGCTTCTCCACCGGCACACCTCCGGGTAACTTGCTCCAACGCCCCACTAACCCCAAAAGGCTGCCGATGCTAGCTTCGAACAAACCCGCGGACCCGCCCTTCTCCGACGATCCGCACGAGCTCAACGTCGGCCCCGATGGCATCGCCCTCACAGAGCCCCACGAAGAGCCCGCCCCGCCCTCATCCCATCTGCGCCTCTACGTCGCCGCCCTCATGCTCGCGCCGCTGGTCTACTTCACCGCCTGCTTCTTCCTCCTGCGCAGCAACGTCTTCCTGCGCCACACCCAGAACGCCTACCTTGCGAATATGGGCTACGGCCTTACCCTCCACAACGCCGACTGCCAGGTGCTCATCTACGGCGACTCCTCCGCCATGATCGGCATCGATCCCGCCACCGTCAGCGCCGCCACCCACACCACCGTCTGCAACATCGCCGACTTCGCCGGCATGATGCGCCTCAACGGCACCATGATCCTCGACACCTATCTCGCCAACAATCCCCGGCCCCGCACCCTCCTCATCCTCCTCGCACCCGAAGATCTCGCCCCCACCTGGCGCAGCGACGGCAACTTCGAGTCCGTCATGCTGCGCGCCCGCTACCGCCCCGATCTCAACTTCCTCGGCATGGCCCTTCGCCACCCGGAAGACGTCCTCTCCTCGATCGGCATCTCCGGCCGCTACGCCGTCACCTGGCTGCTCAAAAAGCCGCTGCCCACCAACGTCCGCCATTCACGCGAGCTCCTCCACGGCCGCTTCCCCGACCCCAAGCCCCTGCTCAAGCAATGCATGCTGCAGCCCGCTCGCATCGTCCCACCCGATCCCGCCTGGCTTGCCAATCTCCGCACCCGCTACGGCGTCAACGGAACCCGCGTGCTGATCGATGTCTCCCCCGTTCCTCCCTGCGATCCAGGCCTCCCCGCCTACCGCCGTGAACTTCCCCCCTCCAACACCCTCATCGATAACCACCTCGAAACCTATCCCGTCAACTGGTACACCACCAGCGGTCGTCTGCACCTCGGCGCCGAAGGCGAAATGCATCTCTCGCAAGAGATCGCCGCCCAGGTCGCCGCTCAAATCGCCACCCCCTCCGCTATTCAGACCGGTCCCCAGGCCGTCACCCGCATCCCCGCCCAACCCGCCGCGCACCCCCTTCCAGCCGAGGAGAAACCCTAACCCATGCTCTTCTCCTCAAACGTCTTCCTCATCCTCTTCCTGCCTATCGCTCTCATCGGCTTCCAGATCGCCAGCCGCTTCGGCCGCGTCGCCCTCTTCTCCTGGCTGGCACTCGTCTCCATCTACTTCTACGGCTTCTGGAACCCGAAGTATGTCCTCCTCCTGCTCGGCTCCATCCTCCTCAACTACCTCTTCTCGGTCGCCATCGCGCGCGCCGCGGAGCAGCACAAAAGCACCCTCGTCCTCGCCGCCGTCATCCTCAACATCGGCGCCCTCATCTACTTCAAGTACCTCTTTCCCGTCCTCAACTTCCTCCGCGACGCCGGCGGCAGCGCGCATCGCTTCGCCGATGTCATCCTTCCCCTCGGCATCTCCTTCTTCACCTTCACTCAGATCGCCTACCTCATCGATCTCAGCCAGGAGGTCACCCCGCTCCAGGGCCCGCTCTCCTACCTCCTCTTCGTCACCTTCTTCCCCCATCTCATCGCCGGCCCTATCATCCATCACAGCGAGATGATGCCGCAGTTCGCCGCCAACCGGAACCGCGGTCTACGCAGCGACGATCTCTCCGTCGGCATCAGCTGGTTCGTCCTCGGCCTCGGCAAAAAAGTCCTCATCGCCGATCGCTTCGGCCCCATGGCCGACCTCCTCTACGCCCGTCCCCACGCCTTCGGCCTCGCCGGCACCTGGGTCGGCCTCTTCAGCTACGCCTTCCAGCTCTACTTTGACTTCTCCGGCTACTCCGACATGGCCCTCGGCCTCGCCCGCATGTTCTCCATCTCCTTCCCCGTAAACTTCAACTCGCCCTACAAAGCTGCCAGCATCATCGACTTCTGGCAGCGCTGGCACATGACCCTCTCCCGCTACCTGGGCGCCTACCTCTACAACCCCATCGCCCTCGCCATGATCCGCCGCCGCACCCGGCAGGGTAAAAAGAACAACAAGCGCACCTCGAAGACCCTCGAAGGCTTCTCCCAAACCATTGCCTTCCCTCTGCTCGCCACCATGTTCCTCGCCGGCATCTGGCACGGCGCCGGCCTGCAGTTCGTCCTCTTCGGCGTCGTCCACGGCCTCTACCTCGTCATCAACCACTCCTTCCGCACCCTCGTCCCCGAAGACTCACCCCTGCACCGCTTCCTTCCCCCACCCGTCTGCGTCCTGCTTACCTTTGGCAGCGTCCTCATCGGCCAGGTCTTCTTCCGCGCCAACTCCACCCGCGACGCCTTCTACGTCCTCGGAACCCTCGTCGGCATCCACGGCCACGGCCCCACCCTGCGCGTCAGCACCCTCGAGCTTCCCCAGTTCTCCGCCTTCCTCGCTAGCCCCGCGCCTGCCCTCGCCAGCATCGCCCTCTTCCTCTTCATCGTCTGGACCCTTCCCAACACCCAGGAGATCCTCAACCAGCTCGAAAAAGGCGCCCGCCGCCACGCCAGCCTCCTCCCCCGCCTCTTCTGGAAGCCAAACGTCCTCTGGGCCGCCAGCCTCTGCGTCATCCTCTTCATCTCCCTCATGCTCATCGCCGAAAGCACCTCCTTCCTCTACTTCCAGTTCTAGTTTTT
>CAXSEC010000148.1:0-9308 GCA_964236325.1 uncultured Acidobacteriaceae bacterium
GTAGCGAAGTTCGGTTGTGATAACCGCTGAATGCATATAAGCGGGAAGCACGCTCTAAGATGAGATCTCCCAACCCAAAAGGGAAATGAAGGGCCCAGGAAGACCACCTGGTTGATAGGCTGGAGGTTGAAGCGCAGTAATGCGTGTAGCTTACCAGTACTAATCGCCCGTTCGGCTTGTCCATAGAATTTACTCTGCGCAGCGTAGTCCGCTGTTGAGGGATTCTCAACACAAGCTTGGTAGTTATATACGCAAGGTAATGTGTCTACTCAATCTATTCAGTTGTGGAAGATCGCGTAAGCGAGATTCTGAAGTTTGCCGGTGAGTTTACCGCGAGGGTCACACCCGTTCCCATCCCGAACACGGAAGTTAAGCCTCGTCGGGCCGATGGTACTGCACGCGTAAGTGTGTGGGAGATTAGGTAATCGCCGGCATATTCTTTGAAGGACCCCAAGAGATGTTCTTGGGGTCCTTTGTGTTTGTGGATCCCTACAAATGAGCCGTTTGAGGCGCCGAGACCAGTTTCGCGGGTCGTGGGTCTTGAAGAAGGTACCCATCCCGCGGCTGTACTGTCCCGCCGTTGAGCTTTCGACGGGTATCCCTACGAGTTCTTGGGATGACCTGCCGACTGAGATCACTTCTTAGAACATGATTCGCTCGGAGCTGGCTGAGCTGCAACACAGAGTGGGATCGGCACTGGTGGACAAGACATCGTTTGCAAGTGCCGACACATAGCGCGGACGGATCCCAATCATGATTGTTCCCCATTAGTCATCTTGCGTGCGGTGGCGTCGTCCCGTTCACTCGTCAAGCCAGCGATCCTGTTTGCTCTGACGTAGGGCCTTCCACCGCAGGGTCCTACAGGGGCGGGTTAATGAAGTGGCCGTCCAAACGCTTTGTGGAAGCAAGGTCAACAGGCATTAGCGTTGACGGATAAGCAAGGCCCGTCGTAGCCCAATGATGGGACTCGGTTGCTGAGCAGGGGAATGCCGAGGGGTGCAGCGGTGGCGGCCTGGTGGCCACGTTCTCTGGTAAATGGAATGCTAAGGGCCTAGCCATTTGCCCACACGTTTCAGGTCGTTTGGCGATCCTCTATAGCTTGATCCAGATGGAGCTCTTGTTTCTAGCCTTGTGATGTCGGTTATTGATCGTCGCTGTTGTCGTGCGGTGCCTTCCTTGCTGCATCCCGTGCCTGCCTTTCAGCGGCACGGCCCTGCTTTTCAGCATCACGGCCTTGTCTTTCGGCGTCACGGGCCTCTCTGCGAGCGTTCTCGATCTCCTTCTGGGCGCCGCGGAGGGCTTCTTTTGCCTCTGCGGGAGCTTCGGTGAGGCGAGGCGGTGCTGGCGGCTGAGGTGGGTTTGGAGTGACCGAGCCTTTATGCAGCGAGATGTCGGCCTGACTGGTGCTGATCTGGACGAGCGGGCCACCCTTCCCGATGGCGCCGATCAGCTTGGGGCGATCGCCCTCCTGGGTGAGCGACAGGCCGAAGTCGTTCTCAAGATCAGCGTTCGTGGTTTCTGCCTGCACATTGAACTGAGCAGAGGTGGGGAGGGTGACTTCGACGTCGCCGTTCCGGTTCTCGATCGTGACGGGAGCGAGCGGCTCGGCGACCGAGACAGTAATCGATCCATTGCGATTGGTGATGGTAAGTGGGCCGGAGACTCGCTCCAGATTGATGTTGCGATTGCGCGTGTTCAGGACGACCGGGCCGAGGAGCTGCGAGGCAGACAGGTCGGCGCTGGGCGAGATCTCAAGCTCTCCGTCCAGGCGTTGGAACTGTAGATCGGTGCGACTGGTGTGGAAGCTGACCGGTGCGGAGATGCGCTCGAGGTGAGTGGTTCCGAAGAAGTCACCCTGCAGCGAGACGGGACCTTGCATGTCGGACAGCGTGAGATCGAGGCTTTTGCCTTCGACGGCGAAGGGGCCGCCCATGCTGTGGGCCGAGAGCGAGGAACCAGCGTTATTGATGTGCGCGGCGACAGGCCCGGTGATACTGCTGAGATCGATGTCCCCGTGATTTGCCGTTACCTGGACGGGAGCGCGCAGGGAGTGGACCTGAATGTCGCCGTGGTTGACGGTTCCGGTAACCGGAGTACCGCTGGGCAGGGTGATGTTGACGTCGGCGCGGCCGCCTTCCACATCGGGCAGGGTGACGACGATTTGGTTGCCAACGTGTTCGATGCGGAGGTTTAACTGGCGGGCCTTTGCGGCGGCGTCGGAGTCGGAGCGACTGAAGATCTGGTTGTCCGCGGTTGCGTGCAGCAGATTGTCATCGGCGGTACCAGAGACCGTGATGTTGCCGTGGGCGTTGTTGATGGTGACAGAGGAACCGGGGGGACAGGGTTCGTCGTGGGTCTGTGTGCTCTCGTGCTTGTCGCCGAAGAAGCGCTCAAGATTGTCTTGGTTGATCTCGAAGTCAGGGCCGAGCAGGTGTCCTGCCTTGTTGCGAGCGACGGTGCTGGTTATCCCTGCGATGACAAGGAGGACAAGCAGAAGACTGGCCCCGAAACCGAGGGTTCGCTGGGGAGAGGGGGCACCGTTCGCGTTGGAGCGTGCGCGCTGATCGAGGAGCCACTCGAAGAGACGGACAAAGCCGAAGAGCACGAGCAGCAGCGGCCACCAGCGAGCGAACCAGAGCCAAAGGCCGGCGATCGGCAGACGGCCAAGCTGCACCAGAAGAAAGATCACGCCGACGGCGATGACGAGGATGGGACCGACACTTGAGGATCGCCGCAGGCCGCGCAGTTGCATTCGCTGGAGGCGGGCCTGATCGCGTAGATAGCGGCGCTGGGTGCGCGGGTCGTTCGAGAACGGTGGTGGATAGCTGGCCATGACTAGGATCCTTCCCGGTCACGCGGTATGAGGGAAGTTCCGGGGTCCTGGTCGGGAGCGGGGGAAACGGGGGAGGCTGGTTGCGGGGCTGCGGCATAGCCGTTGTAAGGCATCTGCGGAACGGCGGCGGTAGACACACTGCGCTGAAAGAAGCCCATGACGCCGCCCACGATGATGAAGAGCGGCCAACTGCGTCCCCAGGAGCAGATGTTCACCGTATCCAGCAGAAACAGCACGCCGACCAGAATGATCCAGACGGAGCCCTGCAGCGCCTGCACCAGACGCAGACGGTAGCCCGTGCTGCCATCATCTGCCAGGCCGACGCCAGTGGTCGTCATGCGGCGAACGAAGAGGTAGACGCCGAAGCCGATCAGCAGGACGGGGAGCAGATAGCGGATGGGAAGATGGACGAACGTCTGCGTGCTGCCAACCAGGAAGAGGGCGCCGAGCCCGATGAGCACGATGGCACCTATAGGAAAGCGGCTGGCGGCGGGGAGCGGAGAAGCGGCTGCGGCGTAGGTCTCTGCTGGAGCGCCCCAGTTGGGGGCTGGCTCGGAGAAGGGTGGTACCTGCCCGGCAAAGGGCGGGGCCGCGGGCGCGAAGGCCGGGTTCGTGGAGGCAAAGGGAGCGTAGGCCACCGCTGGGTCCTGCGGAGGTGGGTAGGGCGGAGGCGCGGGGGCGAAGGGGGCGGCAACGGGGTTGGGTCCGGCGGCTCCGATCGGTCCAGCGCTCTGGGGCCAGGACCGGCCGAAGCCAAGGCGTTCACCGATGTCGTTCAGGCCGAAGGGGTTGGGCAGAAGGGTGCCGTCGCGGCGAGCGCGCGCGGTGTGGTGGGCCTCAAACGCCTGGTAGAAGATCCAGGCCGCAACAAAGATGCCGAAGATGCTGTTCTGGTCAGAGAGCGAGACAAGAACGGCGAAGACGATCAGGTGCGCAACACCCTTGGCGTACTGGCCGTTGTACATGGCGCCGACGCCTGGAACGAAGCCAAGAAGGAACGCCAGGCCAGGATTGGGCGTGCCGGGAAGTGGGGTAGCGCCGCGTGTGTTGTAGGGGCTACCTTCAACAGGGCTGGTGTGGGTGTAGGCGGAGCCGCCGCCGGGGACGGCCTGGTAGGTGGCAGAGTCGGAGGTTGGGCCGGCGCCGAACGGCTGCGAGGGACCGGTGGCGAACGGTGAGGCTCCAGCAGCAGCTGCGTTGGCGGCGGCGAGTCGGATTTCAAGGCAGGGTTCACAGAAGACGGCCTGGCCGACGGTTCGGGCGCACTCGACGCAGAGGGGTTTGCCGCAGTTCTGGCAGAAGGCCTTTCGTTCACGATCAGGATGGTTTGCACAGTTCATGCCAGACCCCTTTTCTGCCGATCGGGCGAGAGATGGAAGAGTGATACGGGAAGGATTGCGCCTTGCGGAGGGGCAAAGGAGGAGTGGCGGCGGGCGAGGCCGGAGTTGCTGCCCGGGGCGGTGTCTTCGGACCCGTGCGATAGACCGCTATGCGGCTTGCCCGCAGGTTTGGGCTGGGGAGCGTTCGTCTGGGGACTGTTGGTCTGGGGAGCCTTTGCGGGGCTGATTGGTTTGGCTGTCGGATCCGGCTCCCGAGTGGCCGGATCGGCGGCGGGCTGCGGGGCGGGTGACTCCGACTCACCTGATCGCTGCAGGTCGCGAACGCGGGATTCGAGCTCATAGACGACTCGCAGATTCTCGTAGTAGCGCGCGACATGAGCGTTTGCTTCGTAGAAGCTGCGCCGCAGGCTGGCGGGCCGGAGATCGCGGGCATGCAGATCGCTGAGGCGGACGCCGGTCAGGTTGAGCGTGAGGGCGACGGAGAAGAAGGCCATGGCGGCGGTCATGGCGAAGCGGGTCTGCAGGATGGTGTTGAGCGCGGGGCGGAGGGCTGCGGGAACGCGGCTGCGGAAGGCAAGCAGCTTGCCGGACTCGGGCGACAGGCTGACGGCCGAGATGGCGGAGTCTTTGAAGACGGCAGGGAGGGCGGCAGGCCTGGACGGACCGAGGAGCGAGGCGGCTTCCGCGGCGGCGCGATGGGCGGCGCGCACGGCCTCGGCCTCCTGGGCGGCGCGCACGCTGGTTTCGGCAAGGATGCGGTCGACGAGGCCGGCCGGGGGTTCTGGCCGATGCGGCTTCAGGAGGGCGAGCCAGGCGGCGCCACGCTGGGCATCCGCCAGCATCTCGGAGCAGCTGGCGCAGGTCACGCGATGCCGGTCGAAGGCCGCTTGATCCTCGGCGGAGAGCGTGCCATCGAGAACATCGGCGAGCATCGCCTCGTAGCGCAGGCAATCGCGAGGGCTGCCGGTCTGGCCGGGCGCTACGCTTCCGAACTGGTCAAACTTGGCCACTTGAAACCACCTGTCCTTCTATACGTTGCAGAAGCCTTGCAAGTTCACCGCGACCGCGACTGATGCGGCTTTTGACGGTTCCTTCGGGGATGCGGAGGACCTGGGCAATCTCTTTGTAGTCCATATCTTCGAGGTCGCGCAGGATGACAGCCTCGCGCAGCTCCGGCGAGAGCTCTTTAAGCGCCGCCTGGAGCCGCAGCTTGAGCTCCTGACCGGCGACATGCTGCTCCTGGCTGGGACGTGAGTCGGCCAGCTGATCGGCCAGAGTTGGGGAGTCCGGTTCGCCATCAAAGCTGGCGTTGAGCGAGTCGGTGGCGCGATCCATGCGGGTGCGGCGGAAGTGATCGACCAGAAGATTGCGGGTGAGGGTGGTGATCCAGGTCCCAAAGCTGCCGCGTTGCCCGTCGAAGCTGGAGAGGTTGCGATAGAGCTTGAGAAAGACGTCCTGGGTGAGGTCTTCGGCATCCGGAGCGGAGCTGGTGAAGCGATAGCAGATGCCATAGACGCGGCGGTGCTGGGAGAGCACGAGCTGCTGCCAGGCCTCGGCGTCGCCGGTGAGGCAACGTGTGACCTGGCGGGCGAGCGCTTCCTGCTCGGCGATCTGCTCGGGCGTCTTCTCCAACTGTCCCTCAAAGGAATGTTGCGGCGGATGCAGTGTATCGCGAGGGGCCTCAATCACCGGCGCAAGGGCTGGCGCAACGAGCGGCGACGGAAGCCGCGAGCTGGCACGGGATGGAGCCGGGAGCGCGGCAGACCGGAGTCGCCGACGGACCGGACCGGGCTGAGGAACGGACGAGAGCGATGCCGGAAGCATCGAGGTGGAAGCCGGAAGCGCGATGTGAAGGACGCCCATGGAGAGCTATACGCATTCGTTCTGCGGCCGGTTCAACCGCTCGGCCAGAGGATGGGCAGTCCCGGGATTGGGGTCGAACGCTCAGGCTGGGGGCAAAGCGCCCAGACGGAGCTGTTCCGGCTCGCCAAGCTCGGCGAGGTAGGGGCGGAAGTGCAACCGGCATCGAGCCTCATACAAGCCCATCGCGCCGACGACCACGAGTTCCTGGCTGGAGCCCAGGCGCTGGGTATGGATGGCGGGCGCGCCGCAGACCGTGCAGACGGCGAAGAGCTTGGTGACCTCGTCAGCGATGGCCATGAGGTTGGGGATGGGGTGGAACGGCTCGGCGGCGTAGGTGGTATCGAGACCGGCGATGAGGAGGCGTTTGCCCTGATGGATGAGATCGATCGCCAGCTGCTGCAGGGTGTGGTCGAAGAACTGTGCCTCGTCGATGCCGATGACGTCGACGCGGTCGAGCTGCGGAAGGAGATCTTCGCGCAGGCGATCGACGGTGGCGACGGCCGAGGCCTCATGGGTCTGGGCGCCGTGGCTGGCGATGGCGGTGCGGTGGTAGCGGAGGTCGATGTCGGGCTTGTAGCAGATGACGCGCTGGCGGGCGATGCGGGCTCGCTTGAGGCGGCGGATGAGCTCTTCGCTCTTGCCGGAGAACATGGGGCCGGTAATGACCTCAAGCCGGCCTGGGTGGATGGCGTCCATGGGTAATGGTAGAGGGTCGAGCGTGGATAGAGGGGCCCGGTACTTAGGCTGAATCTGGGTCAGCTTCGGCTGGCGCGTCAGCGAGCGGCTGCCAGAGCTCCAGGCGATTGCCTTCGGGATCGGTGATCCAGGCGAAATGGCCGAAGTCATAGTCGTCCCGCTTCGGGTCGATCGGCACGCCGGCTTGCGAGAGCTGGGCGAGCAGGGCGTCGAGATCGTCGACGCGGTAGTTGATCATGACGGTCTGCGGGCCGCGCGCGTCGTCGGCTGGACCGAAGTAGGTCGTGTCCTGCGGGAAGGTGGACCAGGTGGTGCTGCCGGTGCCGGCGGGCTGTTCGTCGGTCCAGAGGAAGGTGGCCCCGCCGTAAGGGGACAGCTTGATGCCGAGATGATCGACGTACCAGGCGGCGAGCGCCTTGGGGTCTCGTGCTCGCAGGAAGACTCCGCCGATGCCGGTGACTCGCGCCATACTTTGCTCCTTGCGCGGAATTCTAACGCTGGAGAGCGGATACAAGCGAGGAAACTTTGCCGGAATCGATGGAAGCTGCGGCGCGGCGGAGGCCGGTGGGGAGATCGGGGACGACTTCGGCGGTAAGCAGGACGGCGGCGGCGTTCAGCAGCACGACGTCGCGAGCCGGGCCTGTCTGGCCGGCGAAGATGGCGGTGAGGATGGCTGCGTTTTCGGCGGCGTTGCCGCCATGCAGGGCGGTAAGCGGGGCGCGGCGCAGCCCAAGGTCTTCGGGAGTGAGCGTCCAGTGCGCGACGGTGCCGCCGCGGACCTCGGCGACGTGGCTGCGGCCGCTGATGGAGAGCTCGTCAATGCCGAGAGCTGGGCCGAGAGTTGCGCCTGGGGCGACGTGGCTCGAGGTTTCAGCGAAGGATCCGCCATCGGCCGGAGCCTCACCATCGCCTGGGGCCTCACCGTAGACGACGAGGGCGCGGCGGGTGCCGAGCAGGGCCATGGCTTCGGCGACGATAGGCACGAGATGCGGGGCGAAGACGCCCATGACCTGGCGCGCGGCGCCGGCGGGATTGGTCAGGGGACCGACGATATTGAACAGGGTGCGGACGCCGAGGGCGCGGCGGATGGGCATGACGGCGCGCATGGCAGGGTGCAGGGCAGATGCATGCAGGAAGGCGAAGCGGTGGCGGCGGAGGTCGTCGGCGGCGGCCTGGGGGGTGAGGTCGACGGGGATGCCGAGAGCTTCAAGGACGTCGGCCGAGCCGCACTTGGAGGTGACGGCGCGATTGCCATGCTTGGCGACCGTGGCACCGGCGGCGGCGGCGACGAGGGCGGCGGCGGTGGAGATGTTGAAGGTGCCGCTGGCGTCGCCGCCGGTGCCGCAGGTGTCGACGAGGGTGGCGCGTTCGTCGGCGGAGAGGGGCAGGGTGAGCGCTTCCCCGCGCATGGCTTCGGCAAAGCCGGCGATCTCGGAGGCGCTTTCGCCGCGGGCAGCGAGCGCGCCGAGCAGGGCGGCGACTTCGATGTCAGAGGGCGCGCCGGCGAGGATCTGCTGCATGACGAAGCGCGCTTCCGCGCGGTCGAGCGGCTGACGGACCTCCATCAGGCGCTTGAGTTGAACGGTAAGAGCCATGCTGGAGAGCGTAGCAGGCGATGTTTCTCGTTCGATGGCAGGGGACTGCGTCGCGCGGTAACCGAACATCTGTGCGAGGAGTTTGCTGATCGCTTCCGCGCTCCGCTACACTTTTCGCGCACCGCTCTGTTTTATATTGATGTGCGCGCGACCACGCGAAAGGCTTTCGAGAGATGAAGATCCACGAGTACCAGGCGAAGGAGATCCTCCGCCGCTACAACGTGCCGGTGCCGAACGGCGAGATGGTGACCACGCTCGAAGAGGCCGACACGGCGGCGAAGAGCCTGTTTTCGGCTGGCAACGCGGCGGTTGTGGTGAAGGCGCAGATCCACGCCGGCGGCCGGGGCAAGGGCGGCGGCGTGAAGGTGGCGAAGTCGCTCGCGGATGCCAATACGGCGTCGAAGGCGATCCTCGGCATGCAGCTGATCACACACCAGACCGGGCCTGATGGGCAGAAGGTGCAACGGCTGCTGATCGAAGAGGCGAGCCAGATCGAGCGCGAGCTCTATCTGGGGCTGGTGCTGGATCGCGCGGCGGCGAAGTACGTCTTTATGGCGTCGCAGGCGGGCGGAATGGAGATTGAGGAGGTTGCGGCAAAGGATCCGGCGGCGATCTACAAGGAGGCGATCGATCCGGCAGTCGGCTTCCAGCCGTACCAGGCGCGCCAACTGGCGTTCAAGCTGGGGCTGAAGCCGACGCAGGTGAATCAGGCAGTCGCGTTTATGCAGGGGCTGTACAAAGCCTTCGTAGATACCGACTCGACGTTAATGGAGATCAATCCGTTCATCACGACCAAGGATGACAAGCTGCTGGCGCTCGACTGCAAGATCAACTTTGACGACAACGCGATGTTTCGGCACAAGGATCTGAAGGAGCTGCGCGATCTGGCGGAGGAAGACCCGCTCGAGGTGGAGGCCAGCAAGTACGCGCTGAACTACATCAAGCTGGATGGCTCGATCGCCTGCATGGTGAACGGCGCGG
>CAXSEC010000149.1:0-9259 GCA_964236325.1 uncultured Acidobacteriaceae bacterium
CAGGGCTCGCCGCGTAGTTCGCAGGGCGACGCAGCGGGTCGGGCGCTGGCTGTGCTGGCGGCCTGGGCGAGAGCGAGGGCGCGACCGGGAAGGATGCCGAGGATCAGGGTGGCGAGGCCGGCGAGGGCGAGGCCGATGGCGGCAGGGACGGGGACAGCAGATGGCAGTGGGGTGGAGACGGGAGCGCCTTCACGGCTTGCGGCGGGTCGGGCGTACATGGCGGCGAGCAGGCGCAGGTAGTAGAAGCAGGCGATGCCGGAGTTGAGCAGACCGATGACGGCGAGCCAGACGTTGCCGGCGCGGAGGGCGGCGGCGAAGACGTAGAACTTGCCGAAGAAGCCGCCGGTAAAGGGGATACCGATGAGCGAGAGCAGGAAGAAGGCGAGCAGGGCGGTGAGGACTGGGCGCTTCGCGGCCATGCCGGTGAAGTCTTCGATCGAGCGCGAGGTTTCGTCGTAGCCGGTCATTTGGGTGAGCACGGCGAAGGCGCCGACGTTCATGGCGGCGTAGGCGGCGGTGTAGAAGCAGGCGGCGGCGACACCATCCTGCGGGAAGGCGGTGAAGGCGACGAGAAGGTAGCCGGCGTGCGCGATGGAGGAGTAGGCCAGCATGCGTTTGACGTCGCGCTGGAGCAGAGCGCCGAGGTTTCCGATGCACATGGAGAGGACGGCGAGGATCCAAATGAGGGCGGCCCAGCGATGCTCCATGACAGGGAAGCCGTTGAACAGGATGCGGAGCAGAACGGCGAAGGCGGCGGCCTTGGGCGCGGTGGACATGAGGCCGACGACGGGTGCGGGCGCGCCCTGATAGACGTCGGGGGTCCAGACGTGGAAGGGGGCGGCCGAGACCTTGAAGCCGAGGCCGATGAGGATCATGGCGACAGCGAGGAAGGCGAGGGCGGGAGTGTGGGTGACGGCGAGCCCAGGCGCGATGGCGAGGATGTTGGTGGAGCCGGTGGCGCCGAAGACGAGGGCGATGCCGTAGAGGAAGAAGGCGGTGGCGAAGCTGCCGAGCAGGAAGTACTTGATGGAGCTTTCGGACGCGGTGGCCTGGCCTTTGCGGAAGCCGGCCATGATGTAGGTGGCGATGGAGGAGATCTCGAGGCCGATGAAGACCATGAGGAGCTCAACCGAGCTGGTCATGAGCATCATGCCGACGGCGCCGAAGAGGGTGAGAGCGTAGTACTCGCCGGCGTGGGTGGTGTGACCGCTGAAGTAGTCAAGCGAGCCGAGCAGGGTGACGAGGACGACGGCGGCGATGAGGAGATGGAAGAAGACCGAGAAGGAGTCAGTCTGGAGGGTGTTGTAGAAGGCGTGGAGGACGCCGAACTGCAGCTGATACCAGCTGGCGGCGGCAGAGAGGAGGGTGCCGGTGATGGCGAGCCAGCCAAGGGGTTTGCGGGACTGGGTTGGAGGCAGGACGGGCTCGGCGAGCATGATGAGGACGCCGAAGACGGTGAGGATGAGCTCAGGCAGGAGGGCAAGAAGGTTGGGCGAGTGCGTGGGCATGACTACTGGCCTCCTTTGGGCGCGCCGGCCGCCGGCGTGGTGGAGGCAGTGGTGTCCGGGAAGCCGGAGTTTGCGGGCTGCGGTTGCGGCAGCGTGCGAGCCAGGTGGACGCCTATTGGATCGATGGCGCGCATCAGCAAGGGTGAGGCGATGCCCAGAAGAAGGAAGGTGGCGGCGAGGGGCCAGAGAGCAAGGTGCTCGCGAGGGGTGAGATCGGCGGCACTTTTCTCTGCCGGACGAAAGCCGATGTCTCCGTAGAAGATGCGTTGGATCATGGAGAGCATGTAGGCGGCGGAGAGGATGACGCCGGTGGTGGCGATGACGGTCCAGAAGACGTGGTGGGCGAAGACGGACTTCATGGCTCCGGAGAGTATGAGGAACTCGCCGACGAAGTTGTTGAGCATGGGCAGACCGACGACGGAGAGGCCCATGAGGACGAAGAAGGTGACCATCCAGGGAAGACGGCTGGCGAGACCGCCGAAGTCGCGCATGTCGTAGCTGCCGAAGCGCTCGTAGAGGAAGCCGAGTAGAAGGAAGAGGGCGGCGCCAGAGAGGCTTTCGCTGAGGATGTGGAAGATGCCGCCATCCAGGCCGGCGATGGTGAACGAGAAGATGCCGAGGGTGACGAAGGAGAGGGCGCCGAGGGTGGCGAAGGCGGCGAGTCGCTTCATGTCGTGCTGCACCAGAGCCAGGAGGGCGCCGTAGACGATCCCGATGGCACCGAGGGCGATCATGAGCGGGGCGATGTGGCGGGACTGCTCCGGGAAGATGGCGAAGGAGAAGCGGAGAATGGAGTAGAGGCCGAGCTTGCCGGTGAGCACCATAACGGCGGCGGTGGGGGCTTCGGCGATGGAGTCAGCCAGCCAGCCGTGCAGCGGGAAGATGGGGACCTTTACGGCGAAGGCGAGGAGGAAGGCGAGCGAGGCCAGCCAAAGGGCGGAGCTGTTGGTGGAGATGCCGTGCTGCTCAGCGAGGCGGGCGAGGATGGGGAGGTCAAAGGTGCCGGTGCGGGCGTAGAGCCAGAGCATGCCGACGAGCAGGATGGCGGAGGGGATGAAGGCGTAGAGGAAGTACTTGATGGCGGCACGGCGGCGGTTGTGGGTACGGCCGAAGGTGGCGATCAGGATGGTCATCGGGACGAGTGAGAGCTCCCAATAGGCGTAGTAGAGGAAGAGGTCAAGCGAGGTGAAGACGCCGAGCATGGCGACCTGCTGGAGCAGGAAGAGGACGTAGAAGGTCTTGCGGCGATCGGCGATGGCGTTCCAGCTGGCGAGAACGCCAAGCGGCGCGAGGAAGCCGGTGAGGACGACCAGACCCATGGACAGGCCATCGACGCCGAGATGGAAGCGGATGGCAGGGGCGGGGATCCAGGCGGCGTTGGTTTCGAACTGGAAGGCAGGGTGCGCGGTGTAGTTGAAGTGCGAGGGCAGGTGCAGGGTGAGGAGGAAGGTGAGCAGGGTGATGGCGAGGGCGCCCCACTGCAGGGTTCGGCCGCGATCGGGGAGTGCCGCGAGCACAAGGGCGCCGACGAGTGGGGTGAAGGTGATGATCGGCAGGATGGAGTGATCGAGATTCATGGCGGTCGCGGGTTCCTAGTGGAGCAGAAGAGATCGGCCAAAGAGCATGACGGCGATGACGGCGGCGGCGCCAAGAGCGAGCCAGCCGGCGTAGGAGCGGATGTTGCCGGACTGAATGCGGCGGGTGAGATCGCTAAGGCCGCGCGTGCCAGCGCCGGCACCGGCGCCGAAGCCATTGACTAGGCCCTTGTCGAAGAAGAGGTTGAGAAAGAGACGCGAGAAGGCAAATAGCGGAGTAACGATGGCGACGTGGTAGAGCTCGTCGACGTAGAACTTGTTCTCGACGACACGGTAGAGGGCGGGAGCGCGGCGGGCGAGGGCGGCGGCGGTGCCTGGCTTGCGGAAGTAGAACTGCCAGGCGACGGCGAGGCCAAGCAGGGCCACGAGGGTGGAGACGAGGGCGAGGCCAAGCTCGGTGGCGTGGGAGGCATTGTCGGCGTTCAGGGCACTGCCGGCGACGGCGGTCGAGGCGAAGACGGGGTCGAGGAAGTGCTCTATCTCGTTGTGGCCGCCGAGGGCAGCGGGGATGCCGACCCAGCCGCCGATGACGGAGAGGATGGCAAGGAGGACGAGCGGGCCGAGCATGACCCAGGGCGACTCATGAACGCCGGAGTGCTCTACCCCAGCGGGGGAACCCGCCGGGGACCCCCGTTGCGCGATCTGACCTTCATCGTGCTCGGGCGCACCAGGATGGGCATCGGCGTGGGGCTGGCCGAGGGTGTGCTCGTCGAAGCGTTCGGGGCCGAAGAAGGTTTTGAACCAGAGCCGGAACATGTAGAACGAAGTCATGCCGGCGGTGAGGAGGCCGACCAGCCAGAGTAGCTTGCCGAGCGGGTTGGGGCTGGTGAAGGTCTGGTAGAGGATCTCGTCCTTGGAGAAGAAGCCGGCGAGCGGAGGGATGCCGGCGATGGCGACGACGCCGGCGGTCATGGTCCAGAAGGTGATGGGGATGCGCTTGCGGAGGCCGCCCATGAGGCGCATGTCCTGCTCGCCCGAGAGGGCATGGATGACGGAGCCGGCGGCGAGGAAGAGCAGGGCCTTGAAGAAGGCGTGGGTGAGCAGATGGAAGACGGCGGCCGAGTAGGCGGCGACGCCGCAGGCGAGGAACATGTAGCCGAGCTGGGAGACGGTGGAGTAGGCGAGGACGCGCTTGATGTCGTGCTGGACCATGCCGATCGAGGCCGCGAAGAGGGCGGTGGCGGCACCGATGAGGGCGATGACGCCGAGGGCGTAGGGGCTGCGATCGAAGAGCACGTGAGCGCGGGCGACCATGTAGATGCCGGCCGTGACCATGGTGGCCGCGTGGATGAGGGCGGAGACCGGTGTGGGGCCTTCCATGGCGTCGGGCAGCCAGACGTAGAGCGGAATCTGGGCGGACTTGCCGGCGGCGCCGACTACGAGAAGAAGCGCGATGGCGGTGAGGAAGCCGCCGTGCCAGTCGGGGTGGGAGGCGATGGCGGGAAAGACGGTGGCGAAGTCGAGCGAGCCGAAGTGGGCGATCAGCAGGAACATGGCGAGCAGAAAGCCGAAGTCGCCGATGCGATTGACGATGAAGGCCTTCTTGCCGGCGTTGGCGGCCGCATCTTTGCGGAAGTAGAAGCCGATGAGCAGGTAGGAGGCGAGGCCGACGCCTTCCCAACCGACGAAGAGCAGGAGGAAGCTCGAGGAGAGGACCAGGACGAGCATGAAGAACATGAAGAGGTTGAGGTAGGCGAAGAAGCGCCAGTAGCCGTCTTCATGGGCCATGTAGCCGACAGAGTAGAGATGGATGAGGAAGCCGACACCGGTAATGACGCCGAGCATGATGAGCGTGAGGTGATCGACTGTAAAGGCGAAGTTGACCTGAAAGCCTGAGATCGCGATCCAGGGCCGGCTCACGGCGGTAAGAGAGAGCGGGGCGCCGGCGGGAAGCATGAGGGACCAGAGGCGGGCGACCAGGAGGGCGGGAAAGGCGGTGAACAGGAGGGCGATGGCGGAGACGGCGGCGCGTGGGAGTCTGCGACCCAGGGTTCCATTGAGGAGGAAGCCGGCGAAGGGAAGCAGCGGGATCCACCAAAGAGTTGAGTCAGGCATCAGAGTTGATCTCGCGGCGCTCTGGTTAGAGCTTCATCAGGTTGATTTGGTCGACGTTGAGGGTGCGGCGGGAGCGGAAGATCGCGATGATGATGGCAAGGCCGACGGCGGCTTCGGCGGCGGCGACCACCATGACGAAGAAGACGAAGATCTGTCCCTGGACGCGGTTCCACATGTGCGCGAAGGCGACGAAGGTGAGGTTGACGGCGTTGAGCATGAGCTCGATCGACATAAAGATGGTGATGATGTTGCGCTTGATAAGGAAGGCGCCAACGCCGGTCGAAAAGAGGATGGCAGCGAGGATCAGGTACCAGGCGATGGGGACGGCAGGCGACATGGCTACTGCTCCTTCCGGGCGAGGACGACGGCGCCGAGGATGGCGACGAGGATCAGGACGCTGGTGACTTCAAAGGGCAGCAGCAGATCGCGAAAGAGCACGGTGCTGATCTCGGAGATGTTGCTCACACCGGCGTTGAGGTGGCCGCCGAGATGGGCGAAGCCGAGATGCGCGCGCTCCGAGAGGAAGACGAAGCTAAGCAGGCAGAAGATGGCGGCGGCGCCGGGAAAGCCGGCGATGTAGGCGGCTTTGCTTCCGGTGGTGCGCTCTTCTTCGCCGGCGTTGAGTAGCATGATGACGAAGACGAAGAGCACCATGATGGCGCCCGAGTAGACGATGACCTGCGCGGCGGCGAGGAACTCCGCGCCAAGTGACCAATAAAGGACGGCGAGCGACATCATGACGACCACCAGCGACAGAGCGCTGTTGATGGGGTGGCGCTGGAGCAGCAGATTGATGGCTCCTGCGGCGGCGAGGACGCCGAAGATGAGGAAGAGGGCTAGTTGCATGATGTGCGGATCGTCTATCTTTCCTGCGGGCTGAACGATGTCGGGCTTCGGTGTTGATTGTAAAGCAGGATCAGCCTGCCGCAGGAGCGAGTGCATAATGTACCCAGGAGACAGTCATGGCAAGCGCGCCGATTCCATCGTCCCTGATCTCGATTGAGGAATACCTCGCGTCCAGTTACGAACCGGATCTTGAGTTCGTCGACGGAGTGCTCGAGGAAAAGAATATGGGAGAGTGGAGCCACAGCTTCTTGCAGGCGATGATCACGGCGTGGTTTGTAAACCATCGGGCGGAGTGGGGGATGGATGTGCTTGCGGAGTACCGGACGCGGACGTCGGCAAGCCGGGTGCGGCTGCCGGATGTGTGTCTGGTGCGGCGGGGTGAGCCAGTCGAGCAGGTGCGGGTGACGGCTCCATTGCTATGCCTGGAGATACTGTCCCCGGAAGACCGGCCAGGACGGGTGATGAAGCGGCTGGACGATTTTGTGGCGATGGGCGCGGAGAACCTTTGGATCCTGGATCCGAGCGATCGGTCAGCGTCGACGTACACGCGGTTCGGCATGAAGCCGGTGGCCGGCAACCGGTTGCAGGTGCCGGACTCCCCGATTTACCTGGATGTGGCGGAAACCTTTGCCACGCTTGATGATCCACGCTGAGAGCGGATCTCTGTTGTTGTAGGGGAAGAACAACCAGGGACCTGAGCGAAGTGCAGGGTGTCTTCCCCTGCCCGCTACGGCGAGTAGATCGAGTGCGTGTGGCACCTGAGCTCCGGAGAGCTCAGGGTCAGATGGACCACAGCACGGGTAGTTTCGCTAGGCTCGGCCGCTCAAGGCATAGGCCAGCGCGGTCACCAGAATGTTGACCATGGCGACAGGAAGGAGGAACTTCCAGCCGAAGCCCATCAGCTGGTCGTAGCGGAAGCGTGGGACGGTCGCGCGAACCCAGATGAAGAGCAGGAGGAAGAACAGGATCTTCACGACGAACCAGACGATGGGCAGGACGGCGTTGAAGAAAGCATTGTTGAGGAAGCCGTCGAAGGTGTGGCCAAAGGCGCTGGTGGCGCCGCCAAAGAAGAGCAGTGTGGCGACGCAGGAGACGGTGATCATGTTGGCGTATTCGGCCATGAAAAACATGGCGAACTTCATCGAGGAGTACTCGGTGTGGTAGCCGGCGACGAGCTCGGACTCGGCTTCGGGCAGATCGAACGGAGCGCGATTTGTTTCGGCGTAGGCGGCGAGCAGATAGATGATGAAGGCGATGGTCTGGAAGCCGCCAAAGACGTTCCACGAGAGCATGCCGTGCGCGGACTGCGAGCCGACGATGTCGCGCAGACGGAGTGAGCCGGCGCGGAGGACGACGCCGACGAGCGAAAGGCCGAGGGCGAGCTCGTAGGAGATCATCTGCGAGGTGGCGCGCAGGCTGCCGAGCAGGGCGAATTTGTTGTTCGAGCTCCAGCCAGAGAGCGCGATGCCATAGACCCCGATCGAGGTGATGCCGAGGATGACGAGCAGGCCGATGTTGATGTCCGAGATGTCGAACATGTCGACGCCGGCGATGCGGTAGGGCGCGCCAAAGGGGACGACCGAGATGGAGATGAGGGCGCAGACCAGGGCGATCATGGGCGCAGCGATGAAGAGGGGTTTCTCGGCAGCGATGGGCAAGAGGTCTTCCTTGAGGAAGAGCTTGATGCCGTCAGCGAGCGGCTGCAGCAGGCCGAAGGGGCCGACGCGACTGGGTCCCCAACGGTTTTGCATGCGGCCGAGGACCTTGCGCTCAAGCAGAACGGTGTAGGCGACGGCGGTCAGCGTCAGCACGAAGACGACGAGGATCTTCAGGATGCTGAGCAGGAGGAAGGTGAGGAAGGGGCTGAAGTGGGTCATTCGGTGTCTTTTGAAGGATCCTGCGTCGTGAAGTGGCGTTTATGAAAGATGACTAGCCATAACAATGACATACCTGCCTGAAGCCAACCATAGCTATCATGGAAACGCGTCGCCAGGGAAAGACCCCAAACGAACAAGCCCGCAGCTCCAAGAAAGAGCATCAGTGTTGCGAAGGGGCCGGTTTCACAGCGGCTGAGCAAATGAGCACCCCTTAGTCGGCGGCGGTCTGGTTGAACTGTTCGGTGCGGCGGCCTTCGTAGGCTTGCAGGTCGGCGAGCATGGGGGAGTAGCGGCCGAGGGTTCCGGAGGTAAAGAGCGAATCGTTGGCGGGGAGGACGAGGTCGCGACGGGGTGCGGCGGTCTGGATCTGGACGAGCTCGGATGGCGGCGAAAGGTGCTGATCGTTGCCGGAGAGAAGTTGGAGACGAAGCAAATCGTAACCCGGCACCAGGCGCTGGATCTCGTCGAGGATGGCGGAGGGATCGAAGGGGCTGACACGCGGCTCGAGGTTGTTTGCGGTGAGCCAGACGGCGTGACGATCGGCCTCGCCGGACTGGGCGCCGCGGGTCTGACCCAGGTCGGCGCGCAGGCCTTTGCCGAAGGGGATGAGCGAGGGAATGTGCGCGCCCATCTTGTCGGCGATGCGGACGATCATCTCGAAATCCGAGCGGACGCCGGCGCGGTCGCCGGCCTTGTTGACCTGCTGGAGGTCACCGTAGCTGTTGGTGACGGAGCCGGACTTTTCGTACAGGTTGGCGGCGGGAAGAACGACGTCGGCTAGGGCTGCGGTTTCGGTGAGGAACATCTCTTGCACAACCACGAAGGTGTTCTTGAGCGCCGCGGGGTCGACGCCGTAGCGGGCGACCGGGTTGGCGCCGACGACGAAGAGGGCGGAGAGCTCGCCGCGGGCAGCGGCGTCGAAGGTCTCGAGGAGATCGAGGCCTGGCTGGGTGAGGTCGGCGCCGGCGGTGGGGGTGATGTACTCGGCGAACGCACCGGGCTGGGCTACGGGGACGTATCCGGGGAGCATATCGGGCAGTAGACCCATATCGGCGGCGCCGCGGCTGTTGACGTAGTCCGAGAGCAGAGCGAACTTGGCGTTGGGCAGGCTGAGGCCGAAGTCGATGAGGCGCTCGAGCGCGGCGCCGCGGAGCTCAGAGCCGATGAGGATGATGAGGGACTCTTCAGCACGCAGAGCGTCGCGCAGGCCGGAGAGCTTTTCGTGGCTGTCACCCTCGATTGCGCTGCTCGCGGCTGCATCGTCACCTGCGAGATAGCTGGCAAAGGCGTCGTAGCCGAAGGGCGCGAGCTGGACGAAAGCCCTGGCCTGGCGGCGCAGCTTGATCTCGGCGGAGTTGGCGACGTAGAGCCGCGCGCG
>CAXSEC010000150.1:0-9257 GCA_964236325.1 uncultured Acidobacteriaceae bacterium
TGCTTCAAACGCATCTGCCTCGACGCCGCCTTTCGCGACATCTGGTACAACCACCTCCCCAAACCCGCCGAACGCCATCTCGCCGGCTCCGACCTCGACGCGGCGCTCGCCTGCGCGGAGGCCATCCTCGCCGAAGGTCTCCCCACACTCACGCTCCGCAACGCCGAAAGTCTGCGGTATCGCGGTAAGTCGCATCCCACTCGCAGCAGCCATAAGTAAAGCCTTGAACTGAGGTCAGTCGACATGCCAGAGGTACGTCTTACCGGTGCAGCAACCCTCAAGCCGGGCGAAAAGAAGCTCGTCAAAGTCGGCGACACAGAGATCCTCCTGATCCAGCTTGCCGACACCCTGGTCGGCGTACAGCCCAAATGCCCGCACGCCGGCGCGCCCCTCGAGCAGGGCGCCATCTGCAACAATCGCCTGGTCTGCCCCTGGCACATGGGCACCTTCGCCCTTCCCTCCGGCAATCTGCTGGAGCCACCCCCGCTCCAGGGGCTCGACACCTTCGCCGTTCGCGTCGAAGGCTCCGATGTCCTCATCGATCCGGTGCCCAGACAACGTCATCTGCCCTCCGATCAGCCCGCAAACAACGCCCGCACCTTTCTTCTCGTGGGCGCCGGCGCGGCCAGCACCGTTGCCGCCATCACCCTGCGCAACGAAGGCTTCGCCGGTCACATCGTCGCCGTCGATCCTCAGCCCGATGAGCCCATCGATCGCACTCAGCTCTCCAAGCAGGCGCTCGCCGGGAAATTGCCCCTCGACAAAACACGCCTCGATCCACTCGAGCACATCGGCGTCGAGCGTATCGTCGCCTCCGTCACCAGCGTCAGCAGCAATCCGCCACAGGCTCGTCTCAGCAACGGCGCCACCATCTCCTTCGACCGCGCCCTCATTGCCACCGGCGGCACACCAAAGCGTCTCGACCTCCCCGGCGCTGATCTCGCCTTCACCATCCGCCACACCGCAGACGTCCAGGCCATCCTCGACAAAGCGCTGCCCGGCAAACATGCCGTCATCATCGGCACCAGCTTCATCGGCCTTGAAGCCGCCTCCGCCCTCACCCAGAAAGGCCTTCGCGTCACCGTCATCGGCAAGGAACCCTCTCTCCCCTTCTCGAACAAGTTCGGTGACCGCATCGCGAAAGCCATCATCGAGCTGCACGAAAAGAACGGCGTCAGCTTCCGCCTCGACACCGAAACCCTTGCCGTCACCCCGGAGGGTGTCACCCTCCAGCGCCAGAGCGAGCAGGCCCAGCCGCTCGCCGCCGACCTCGTCCTCTTCGGCGTCGGCGTCACGCCCGAGCTCTCCTTCAAGCACGACCTGCCACTCGCCGAGAAGTCCGGCGGTCTCGCGACCGACGACTCCCTCCAGGTCGCCGATGGCATCTTCGTCGCCGGCGACATCGCCAACGTCAACGGCACCCGCATCGAGCACTGGCGCCTCGCCGAGCAGCACGGCGCCCTCGCTGCCCGCAACATGCTCGGCTTCGGCCAGCACTACACCGGCGTCCCCTTCTTCTGGACCTTCCACTTCGGCAAGCGACTCGGCTACCTCGGTCACGCCAGCGACTGGGATGAGATCGTCTACGACGGCGACGTCGAAGCCCTCACCTTCCTCGCCTTCTACCTCAAAGACGGCAAGGTCGCCGCCGTCCTCAGCTGCGGCCGCGATCAAGACACAGCAGCACTCGCCGAGCCTATGCGCACCTCCCTTTCGCTTGCCGAACTCCGTGGCCATCTTTCGCCCATGACCTAGATCCGCCGCCCCGGACCGTCGTACCCAATCGACGCAAACCTGCGAAAATAGAGGCTGCGCACCATGCAGCCACTGCCTGCCAACTCGACCATCGCCGTCGCCATGTCCGGTGGCGTGGACTCGTCCGCCGTCGCCGCCCTCCTGCGCGATCAGGGCCACTCCCTCGTCGGCCTCACCCTCCAGCTCTGGAACCAGCGCCGCCTCTCCGGCCACGAAGGCATCCCCGCGTCCGTGCAGGGCCGCTGCTGCTCCATCGACGACGTCTACGACGCCCGCCGCGTCGCCGAGCAGCTCGGCATCCCCTACTACCTCGTCAACCAGCAGCAGCGCTTCGAGACCGACGTCATCCAGCCCTTCGTCGCCGAGTACCTCGCCGGCCGCACCCCTATCCCCTGCACCCTCTGCAACAACCATCTCAAGTTCGACCAGCTCCTCACCACCGCCCGCGGCATCGGCGCCACCCACATCGCTACCGGCCACTACGCTCGCAATCGCTTCGACGAGACCACCGGCCGCTGGACCCTCTCCCGCCCCGCCGACCGCTCGAAAGACCAGACCTACTTCCTCTTCGGTCTGACGCAGGACCAGCTCGCCCACACCCTCTTTCCCCTCGGCGAGATGCAAAAGCCCGTCGTCCGCGAGCTCGCCGCCACCGCCGGTCTCGCCGTCGCCGCCAAACCCGACTCGCAGGAGATCTGCTTCATCCCCGGTGGCGACTACTCCGCCTTCCTCCGGGCCTACCTCGACGAACAGGAGCGTGAGATGCCCGACACCGCCGGCGAGCTCGTCTCGACCTCAGGCGAAGTCCTCGGCACCCACGCCGGCATCCACAACTTCACCGTCGGCCAGCGCAAAGGCCTTGGTCTCTCGTCGCCCAACCCGCTCTACGTCCTCAACATTGATCCCGCCACTCACCGCGTTACCGCCGGCGCCGATAGTGATCTGCTGAGCCGCGATCTCCTCGCAGATCGTCTCAACTGGATCAGCATCCCCGACCTCACCTCGCTTCTACGCGTCGAAATCAAGATCCGCCACCGCCATGAGCCCGCGTCCGCAACCCTCACCCCGGCTGCAAACGGCATGGTGCACGCCCTCTTCGATCAACCCCAGCGAGCCATCACGCCAGGCCAGTCCGCCGTCTTCTACACGGGCGATGACGTCGTCGGCGGCGGCTGGATTACCGCTCCCACCTTGACCTCGTAGCTACAAGCGAAGGGGCAGAATGCTCGCGCACCCCGCCCCGTTCTCCAGCGATAGTCTTCCGTCTACAGCGTGCGTCCATCCTTGCGGTCGGTTATCGCAGCCGTCGTCGTTCCAACCTGATTTTTGCTGGCACTGCCAACCTCATCGCCAGCCTCCACCAGCGACCGCCGCGCCTCACCAGTCGAAGGTACAGACGCCACACCTGCTCCGGTCGTGACTGACCCAGCATCTGCTACCGCGGCCTGTGGCGCACGAAATGTAGCGCTATCGTTTGGCGCCTGGTTCACTGTAGCCGCCCTGCTGGCATCAGTGGCAATCTCGTCCTCCCAGCTCTCCACGTGCCGCGCCGCCCGCTTCACGTCGCTCTTCGCGGAGGGGGCACTTGTCCCCGTCAGCACATCCCACCCCGCTTTTACTCCGGCAACGATGCCAGCTACCTCGCGAAATGGCATCTTCACGTTCTTCTCAACTGCGTTCGCAACCGTCGAGGTCTTCTCCAGTGTCGAACTCACCATCCCGTTCACGCGATCGGCCTGGGCGCGCGCCTTTGCTGTCACATCTGACAGGGTCGAATCAAGATCGGTAACCTGCGCCCGAACCGTGTGGCTGATCTCCACAGCATCGTCCGTGATCGACTTGATCTTCGGCGTCATCTCGCGGATAAAGTCATTCGTGCTCGCAACGATTGGTCGGGCGCGCGTCTGCACCGTCGCCTTCAGCGTGTCAATCGACTTCAGCACATCGCGCTTCAGCTTCAGCGCGTAGATCACGGCGGCCAGCAGGCCCGCGATGAGCGCCAGAAAGAAGAACGCAATGATGCCGACGAAGATCACCAGCAGGGTCTCACGGTCCACTGAGCCGGAAGTCTGTACTTGGAATGCCACAAAAGAGAAGCACAACGAACTCATCACATCGCCTCAAACTCAGGGTTAAGACACGTGTGGGATCCGCCCGGCTTTGCAAGCCCCTGAAACGGATCCCATGACACACATGTACAGTTTCTGTTGCTGCTACCTTTACGCAACGACGAAGGAGCCCGCCGGTGTGACTAGCCCTTGTTCGTGACGTCGGCGTAGGTATCCTTACCGGCCTCGACCGCCGCGTTCAGCTTTTCCTGCTGGTCAGAGAGAGCATCCTTGCCCTTCTCCACGTACTGCGACCACTGCGTGCGACCCTTCTCGTAGTACTCACGCCCACGGTCGACGTACTCACCCGCCTGTTGCTTGCCCTGGTCCGCGAGATCCGCAGCCTTGTCGCGTCCCTGCTGCGCCAGATCGGCAGCCTTGTCGCGGCTCTGCTGCGCCAGCACCGCCGCCTTGTCCTTGGCTTCAAGCGACGCTGAAAGCAGATCATCCCGTGTATCCTTGCCAGCCTTCGGCGCGTACAGAACACCTACGAGCGCGCCAACGCCCAAGCCCGCCAGAAACCATCCAAATCCACTTCCGCCATTTTCGTTATCCGACATTCCAGTCCTCCTCTATTCCCTCAGTCTTTAGTACAGAGCCACTCGCCGATCCACCATCAGGCATTCACCTGCCGATCGTCAATCGGTGAACAACACCGGAATACACACTGTAGCCGGTAACCCATCGTCACGCGCGGCAAACATCATCTCCGCGCATCTTTCCAGTGGATGCCCCGCCTCGTCGCAGGGTTGCGCAGCAAGTAGTGGCTTCCCTGTTCCACCAATGCTTTTCTATTCCGCCAACGCTCTTCCGTTTCGCCAAGATACAGCCAACATAGATCAGATCCAGGCCTTCATCTCGCATCCCGCGTCCCCCGGATCGTCCGCCTAAGTCGCCATTGACGGCAACATCGCTCCGAGTGCACCCTTGCATCTGTGCGGGTGCAACCTTGCATCCGATCGCGCGTCTATTCGCTGCAGGAGTCTGAACATGTTAAAGGTTTCTCCCGCGTCTTCCTTGCTTGTCCTTCCTCTTCTCAGTCTCTCCCTCGCCGTTGGCTGCAGGCACGCGACCCCCGTCTCCGATGAAAGCCTCGCCTCCGCCGTGCAAACCCGCATCTCCGGCGACTCCGCCATCGCCAGCGAACCCATTCAGAGTTCAGTACAGAATGGCGTCGCCACCCTCAACGGCTCCGTCTCGAGTGACGCCGCACGAGCCCTCGCCGCCAACGACGCCGCCCAGATCGCTGGCATCAAGACCGTCGTCAACAATCTCTCCGTTCAGACCGCGGCCATCACGCCGCCGCCCATGGCCGTCGCACCGCCTGCTGTCACCACGGCGCCGGAATATGGTCGCAACAGCTCGCGGCGACGCATCGCCCCCGCGCCCGTCACGCGAGACATCCCGCGAGACAACCAGATGGGCCAGCAGACCGCAGCCGCCATGCCGCCACCGCCCCCCGCCTCTGTCACCCCGCCGCCTCCGCCCGCTCCCGTCGTGCATAACGTGACCATCCCTGCCGGCACCATCCTTCCTGTGCGGATCACCCAGACCCTCGACAGCGCCACCACCCAGCAGGGTCAAAGCTTCTCCGGATCCATCGCGTCTGACGTCGTCATCGACGGCCTCACCACGCTCCATCAGGGTGCCGCCGTCGCCGGCAACGTCACCGCCGTGCAGGAGGCCGCGCACTTCAAAGGCAGCGCCCTTCTTTCCATCCAGCTCACCAGCCTCACCCGCCGCGGCGACCAGATCGCCCTCAACACCGACCCCTACAGCGCCGAAGGCAAGGGGCGCGGCCAGAACACCGCCATCAAAACCGGTGGCGGCGCTGCCGTCGGAGCCGTGCTCGGCGGCATCTTCGGCGGCGGCAAAGGCGCAGCCATCGGCGCCGGTGCTGGTGGTGGCCTCGGTGCCGGCGCCAACGCCATCACCCGCGGTCAGCAGGTGCAGATTCCTGCCGAGTCCATCATCCGCTTCCGCCTCTCCAGCCCCATCACCGTCCGTGTCACCGGCGCCGACGCCACCCCCAACCCTTCTTCGGCACAGCCCTCTGACGACTCCGGCCGCCGTCCCCTCAACTAGCCGTCCCCCACACCTCAGTCCCACTGAAGGAATCATCCTGCATCCTCAAGCATCATAGGAAAGCGCACAGCGGCGGCGAGATCTCTTCGTCGCTGCTTTTCCGTCTTCATCGCCATCTTCCAAACCCACCGATCACGCCCATCCGCGCCGTTCGATCTTCAAGGCGACCGCGCGAATGTCTGGGCAGGGGCCGCATCACCCCGAGGGCTTTCTATCGTGACGCAGGCTTCGCCTCCATCCACCGCTTTCCTCTCCTTCACCCTGCACGCCCATCTGCCCTACGTCGTCAACCACGGCACCTGGCCGCACGGCATGGAGTGGCTCCACGAAGCCGCGGCCGAGACCTACCTTCCGCTCCTCCGCGTCCTCGCCAGCCTTGAGCGCGACGGCATCCGCTTTGATTGCAACCTCAATCTCTCCCCCATCCTGCTCGAGCAGCTCGCGCACCCCGTCTTCCTCGCCGAGTTCCCCGAGTACCTCACCCGCAAGATCATCGCCGCCCAGGAAGATGAAGCCTTCTTTCAGCAGTCCGGAGAGCTCCACTACGCCGATCTCGCCCGCCATTGGCGCGACTTCTTCCAGCAGGCGCTCGATGACTTCCACGCCCTCGGCGGCAACATCATCCGCGGCTTTCGCCACTTCAACGACACCGGTCTGATCAGCATCATCACCTGCGCCGCCACCCACGGGTATCTGCCCCTGCTCGGCACCGATGAGAGCGTTCGCGCCCAGGTCCGCCTCGCCGTCGCCACCCACCATCGCCACTTCGGCACCGCCCCCTTGGGCATCTGGTCGCCGGAGTGCGGCTACCGTCCCGCCGGCGAGTGGTCCTACCCTGTGCCCGAGCCCGATGGCTCCCCCGCCCCGCCCGCCTTCGCTCGCATCGGCACCGAGCAGGCCTTCGCCGAGTCCGGCCTCCACTTCTTCTTCGTCGACACCCACCTGATCGAAGGCGCCCGCCGCTTCTCCGGGCCCTACGAGCTCCGCGACGAAGGCGCCACCCTCACCACTAGCTCCGCCAGTCCGTCCCCAAACCCATCCCCAGTCCTATCTCCCGACCAGCCGCACACGGTCTACCAGCCCTACGTCGCCGAAGGCCCCTACCTCGCCGCCCAGTCGTTCGCCACCCCGGTCGCCGTCTTCCCCCGCGACCCCCGCACCGGCCTCCAGGTCTGGTCCGGCGACTCCGGCTACCCGGGCGACGCTGCCTACCTCGACTTCCACAAGAAGCGCTGGCCGGGCGGGCACCGCTACTGGCGCGTCACCGGCTCCCGCGTCGACATGAACGACAAAGAGCCCTACCGCCCCGAAGAGGCTCGGGCCCGCGTCCAGGCCCACGCCGATCACTTCACCCACCTCGTCCATCAAACCCTCGCCTCGGCCACCCCCACCGGCAACCCGCCCATCCTCACCGCCCCTTTTGACGCCGAGCTCTTCGGCCACTGGTGGTTCGAGGGCCCGCAATGGCTCGAAGCCGTCGCCCGCAACCTGCACCAGCTGGGCCCCACCCTCGGCATCGCCCTCATCAGCGCGCCCGCCTACCTCCAGCAGTTCACCGCCACCCAGCTCATCTCCATGCCTGCCGGATCCTGGGGCTCCGCCGGCAATAACCAGGTCTGGCTCAACAACGAAACTGCCTGGACCTGGACCCACATCTACGCCGCCGAGCGCTACGTGCGCGAACTCGTCTCCGGCGCCGACTGGCAAAGCTCAGAGATCGGCGCCGCCATCGCCCAGCAGCTCTGCCGCGAGCTCCTCCTCCTCGAATCCTCCGATTGGCAGTTCCTCATCACCACCGGCGCCGCCCGCGACTACGGCGAAGCCCGCTTCCTCACCCACCTCGAGCAGTTCAACGATCTCCGCGCCCTCTGGCACACCTTCGCCACCACCGGCAGCCTCTCCCCCGAACAAACCACCCGCCTCACCGAGATCACCACCCGCGACGGCATCTTCCCCGACCTCGACCCCAAACTCTGGGCCACCGGCGCCCACGCCACCCCCACACCATAGCCACCCCGCAGGCACGATCCACCACAACCCGCCAGCCACCACCGCACAATTCCTGGTTGTCATTCCGAGCGGAGCGAGGAACCCCCGCATTTCGTTCTTAGCTACGGAGCGCAGCGACGCGCAAGCACACTCCGCCAGCGGCATCGGTGCCCCATCCTTCGCAGCCTCATCGCGAAGGGTGGGACGTGAGCCCTTTCTTAGTTGTCATTCCGAGCGGAGCGAGGAACCCCCGCATTTCGTTCTTAGCTACGGAGCGCAGCGACGCGCAAGCACACTCCGCCAGCGGCACCACGCACCAGCCTCCACTTCACACTTTTAAGTGTCATCTGACCCTGAGCGAAGTCGAATGGGAAATCCCGCACTTCCTCGCAGCGCCACCACACCATCGGTGCCCCATTCTTCGCAGCCTCATCGCGAAGGGTGGGACGTAAGCCCTCAAACCGGCGCCGTTTTTAGTTCTTCATTCGAGCGAAGCGAGAAATCCCGCCGTCCTCGTCGCGCCCCAAAACCATCACTGCCCCATCCTTCTCATTCTCAAGGCCCTTCGCAGTCCCCACCAGCTATTGGTGTGTGGGAAGGCTGGGATAGTAGCTCCAAAGCACACATCTCACCCCCATAGGCAACCCTCCCTCGAGCGCGCCCTCCACCGACACACGGCTCGAAGCCCGCAGCATCCCCCGTTAACGGCCATCCGCCTCCTCCCTCTCTGGCACCTCCTCTCGCTTGATGCTCCCACCGTCGCCACCCTCTGGACCGCCCTGGTCGCCCAGGCGAGCGGCCTCCATCTTCCCGCCCTCAGCCTGCTCGCCATGTTCCTCATGGTCTGGACCCTCTACGCGGCCGATCGCCTGCTCGACGCGCAGCCCCTGCACACCCATCCCACCGCCACCTCCGACCTCGAACTTCGCCACCTCTTCCACCATCGTCACCGCCGCTCCTTCCTCATCGCCCTTTGCCTCACCACCCCTGCACTCGCCGCTCTCATCCCCCGTCTTCCCTCCGCCGCACTCCACCTCTTCCTCATCCTTGGAACCCTCCTGGCCGGCTACTTCATCCTCATCCACGCCACCTCCGGCGCCCATCGCCTCCCCAAAGAGCTCGCCGTCGGCCTCTTCTTCTCGGCCGCAATCTTTATCCCCACCCTCACCAGCCTTCCCATCCCCCATCCGTCGCTGACGCTTCCAGCCATCCTCTTCGCCGCCCTCTGCTGCCTGAACTGCCTCTACATCTATGCCTGGGAGCATCCCCCCCCCCCCGCCCCCCCCCCCCCCCCGCCCCCCCCCCCCCCCCCCCCCCCCC
>CAXSEC010000151.1:0-9226 GCA_964236325.1 uncultured Acidobacteriaceae bacterium
ACTGGTCGAAGGTGCCGATCCCGGTGACGCCGGCGGCGCACTACTGGATGGGCGGTGTGCGCACGGATACATGGGGGCGGAGCTCGCTGCCGGGATTGTTTGCGGCGGGCGAGGTGGCGTGTACGGGGGTGCATGGGGCGAATCGGCTGGCGTCGAACTCGCTACTGGAGAGCCTGGTGTTTGCGTGGCGGGCGGCGCATTTGTTGAACGAGGAGACGTGGCCGGTGGATGGCGGATGGCCGGTGTGGAACACGGAGATGGTGCAGGCCGAGCCGGCGGAGGCCAACGTGAAGGGTGCGGGGGAACCGGTCGATCGGGCTCGGCTGCAGGCGCTGCTGTGGAATGCGGCGGGGATTGAACGAAGTGCGGACGGCCTGCGCGATGCGATGCGGCAGATGTCGGCGTGGAGGAGCGAGGGAGGATCGGTGCATGCGCTCGAGACGGAGAACCTGCTGACGATTGCGCGGGTGGTGGTGGCGTCGGCGCTGGCGCGGGAGGAGTCGCGCGGAGCGCACTTTCGATCGGACTTTCCGGCGACGTCGCCGGGGTTCGCGCATGCTTCGGTGTTCGCGAAGCCGGTGGCCAAAGAGGTGGGCAAACTGGTGTCTGTGCCGTGCTGACGCCGCTAAGCGCTGCGAGTGTGGATCGCGTGGTGCAGATGGCGCTGCTTGAGGATGCGCCGTGGGGTGATCTGACGTCCGAGACGTTGATCCCGGAGGCGGCGACGGTGCGGGCGCGGCTGGTGGCGCGGGAGGCGGGGGTGCTCAGTGGCGCGGCGGTGTTTACGGCGGCGATGGCGCTGACAGACGCGACGATTGAGACCAGGTTTCGTGCGGCGGACGGGGAGAGTTTTGCGGCGGGGGAGGTGCTGGCGACGGTCTTTGGGCCGGCGCGGGCGGTGCTGCAGGCGGAGCGTATGGCGTTGAACTTTGTGCAGCGGCTGTCGGGCATTGCGACGCTGACAGCGCGCTTTGTTGCCCTGATTGCGGGCACGCGGGCGCGGATTGTGGATACACGCAAGACGACGCCGGGGCTGCGGCTGTTCGAACGCTATGCGGTGCGCTGCGGAGGCGGGCAGAACCATCGCTTCTCGCTCTCGGATGCGGTGATGGCCAAGGACAACCATCTGGCGATTCTGCTGGCAGATGGGACGAGGACGCTGACGGAGGCGCTGCGCGAGGTGCGGAGGCGGCTGCCGCATACGGCGCATTTTGAGGTGGAGGTGGATCGGGCGGACCAGATTGAAGCGGTTCTGGCGGCGCGTGTCGATACGATCATGCTCGACAACTTCACCATCGACGGCCTGCGGGCGGGTGTGCTGCAGGTGGCGGGACGGGCGCTGGTCGAGGCGAGCGGAACGGTGCGGCTGGAGACGGTGCGGGCGATCGCGGAGACGGGGGTGGATATCATCTCGGTCGGAGCGTTGACGCACAGTGTGCGGTCGCTTGATCTGGGTTTGGACGTGGGACTGGATGTGAGCGCGGGTGAGGGTGCGTGATTTATCTTGATGCGGCGGCGACGACAGCGGTGCGCCGCGAGGTGTTGGAGGCGATGTGGCCGTACCTGACGGGCGAGTTTGGCAATCCGTCGAGCCATCACTCGCTGGGAGAGCAGGCGGCGGCGGCGCTGGCGAGGGCGCGGGCGAGCGTCGCGGAGAGTCTGGGTTGCCGGGTGAGTGAGGTGCTGTTTACCTCGGGTGGGACCGAGGCCGACAACCTGGCGATCAAGGGGATTGCGCTGGCTACGCCGCGGGGTCGCCACATTGTGACGACGGCGATCGAGCATGAGGCGGTACTGGCCTCGTGCGAGTACATGGAGCGTCACCATGGATTTCGCGTGAGCCGGATTGGTGTGGATCGATTGGGCGTGATCGATCTTGAGGAGCTGCGGGCGACGATCGATGGGCAGACGACGCTGTGTTCGGTGATGCTGGCCAACAACGAGGTGGGCACGGTGCAGCCGATGCAGGCGATTGTGCAAGTGGCGCATGCGGCGAAGGTTCCGGTGCACACGGATGCGGTGCAGGCGGCTGGCGCGTTGCCGCTGAACGTGCGGGAGATGGCGGTGGATGCGATGAGTCTGGCCGGCCACAAGATTGGCGCGCCGAAGGGGACAGGGGTGCTGTATCTGCGCGGGCGGGTGGCGATCGAGCCGGTGCTGCATGGGGGCGGGCAGGAGCGCGGCAGGCGATCGGGGACGGAGAATGTGGCGGGTGCGGTGGGGTTTGCGCTGGCGCTCGAGTTGGCGGTGCGATCGCAGCCGGAGCGGTCCGAGCAGATGCGGAGGATGCGCGACGCGTTGATTCGCGGAGTTCTGGAGCAGGTGCCGGAGGCGATGCTGACGGGACCTCCAACAGAGCGGCTGCAGAACAGCGCGTCGTTTTGCTTTCCCGGGACGAGTGGCGAGTCTGTGCTGCTGCAGCTGGAGGAGCGAGGGATTGTGTGTTCGAGCGGGTCAGCGTGCGCGGCGGGCAGTGATGCGCCATCGCATGTGCTGCTGGCGATGGGCATTGTGCCGGCGGTGGCGCAGACAGCGGTGCGGTTTACGCTCGGCGATGGAACGACGGAGGCGCAGATTGTGGAGACGATCGGCGCGGTGCGGGAGGCATGCGCCGCGGTGCAGGCTATTGCGCGCTAGCCGCGGGATTCATTCAGGAGAGCTTCATTCGGCCCGCGAGTGTGACCAAGCGGCCCTCAGCGGCTGAAGCCGCGTTCGAAGGAAGCAGTTACGGCATGGCTGAAGCCATGCCCTTAACAACGTAGGCAGCGGGGAGGGTTATAACAGCGGGGTCTTCGTAACAGCAGCGGAGAGGGTTGTAAAAGGAAGTCTTCCAGGTCGAGGCAATGGTTGCCTGATGCAAAGCCTCGGAAGGCCGCGGCATCCTATCCTCCATCTGCTTACATACGCCAACAGGCTCGTGATGCATCGCTGTGACGTGGTCGCGTTCTGGACCAGAGCAGAGCCCTTTGGCATGAAGGTAGCAAGCAACGACAAAGGCAGGGGCGGGGAATCTTCGCCTGGCTCAGGGAGACGAGCTGCACGGCCAGCGGACATCTCCTGTCACTCGTGTTTCACTGAAGTGAGACCAACCGCAACGCTGAACGAGAAGGAACCTCCGAGCATGGAATTTCATATCTCCCGCGACTTTCGAGAGAAGCTTGCCCTCGATGATCTTTTATTTGAGTTTGACGGCAATGTGATCTTTGGCAATGTTGCTGCGAGCCGCAAGCTGGCGGCGCGGTGGAATGAGCTGCGCGGGAAGGCGGATCAGGCGACCGAGATTGTGAATGCCGGTGCTTTGTTCGCCATGGGTTTGATCGACGAGCTGAGCCATGCGATGGTGGCGCGGTATCGCGAGGAGACGGATCCGGCGGTGATGACGGAGGCGCTGCGCTGGCTGAGCAAGCAGCTGCCGGCGGCAGAGGTTGCCGAGGTCCTTGCTGGATTTTCCGAGCAGTTTCCGACGGTTGCCGTGTTTCGCGGCGAGATGACGGTTGAGGCCTGGCTGAGTGGGACCACCGGGGAGATGTCGCATCGCGAGGCAGCGTTTGAGGAGCTGCTGATGTTGTGGCTGGCGAATCACAATCCGGCTTTTGCGCCGTTTCGGGAGCTATTTGACGATCGGCCGCTGGCTGCCAAGACGGCCTATGCCGAGGTAGCTGCCGAGCTTCCGGCGTACTTTGCGGCGCGGCCGGAGTGGAGCCCGGAGGCGGGCACGCTGCTCGATGTGCTGCGGGCGCCGATGCTGGCCGCGCCTGAGTCTCTTTCGGCGCAGCTCGACTTTATTAGGGAGCAATGGTCGCCCTACCTGGGAGAGGACCTGCGGCGAACGCTGCTGGCCATTGATGTCTTGCGCGAGGAGGATATTGCGATCTGGATGCGATTCCATCCTCCGGCGGCCGGGCGCTCCAGCGAGCGAGGCGGACAGGACTTTGGCGCGGCGGGATTTGTTGGCGATGAGTACATCGGCTTTGCTGATGGAGAGGCGCGACGGCGGCGCTACGCGACGGACCACCAGGCGCCGCTGGTTGAATACGAGGCCTTCAGCGAAGACCAGGCGTGGATGCCCACCGTGGCGCTGATGGCGAAGAGCACGTACGTGTGGCTGGAGCAGCTATCGAAGAAGTATGGCCGGCACATCCATCGGCTGGACCAGATTCCTGATGAGGAGCTGCAGCTGCTGGCGCAGCGGGGCATGACGGGGCTGTGGTTGATCGGGTTGTGGGAGCGCAGTGTGGCGTCGCGAACGATCAAGCGGCTGCGTGGGCAGGAGGACTCGGTGGCCTCGGCCTACTCGCTGAAGGACTACCAGATTGCAGAGGATCTTGGCGGACCCACGGCGTATGAGACGCTTCGCGACCGCGCGGCGCAGGTGGGCCTTCGACTGGCCAGCGACATGGTGCCGAATCATATGGGCATCGATTCGACGTGGGTGATTGAGCATCCGGACTGGTTTATCTCTCGCCCGCAAAGCCCCTTTCCTTCGTACAGCTTCGAAGGGCCGGATCTTTCAAGCGATCCGCGGGTCGAGATTAAGATTGAGGATCACTACTTCGACCAGACGGATGCCGCGGTGGTGTTTCGGCTGCGCCAGCAGAGCAGCGGCGAGACGCGTTTTGTGTATCACGGCAACGACGGGACGACGTTCGCGTGGAACGATACGGCGCAGCTGGACTACTCGAAGGCGTATGTGCGGGAGCATGTGATCCAGGCCATTTTGCATGTGGCACGGCTGTTTCCCATCATTCGTTTTGACGCCGCGATGACGCTGGCGAAGCGCCATGTGCAGCGGCTGTGGTTTCCGCTGCCGGGGGTTGGCGGATCGATCCCGTCGCGGGCGGAATCGGCGATGACGCAGGAGGAGTTTGACGGGCTGATGCCGCATGAGTTCTGGCGGGAGGTTGTGGACCGCGTGGCGGTTGAGGTGCCCGGGACACTGCTGCTGGCGGAGGCGTTCTGGATGCTGGAGGGGTACTTTGTTCGGACGCTCGGCATGCATCGCGTGTACAACAGCGCCTTCATGAACATGCTGCGCGACGAGGAGAATGCAAAGTACCGGTCGTACCTGAAGAAGACGATCGAGTTTGATCCGGACATCCTGAAGCGGTATGTGAACTTTATGTCGAACCCGGATGAGCGAACGACGATTGATCAGTTCGGGTCGGGCGACAAGTGCTTCGGCGTGGCGACGCTGATGTCGACGCTGCCGGGGCTGCCGATGTTCGGGCATGGCCAGATCGAGGGCTACACCGAGCGGTACGGCATGGAGTACAAGCGGGCGCGGATGGACGAGTGGCCGAATGATGCCCTGACGGCGCGGCACCAGCAGGAGATTGCGCCACTTCTGAGGCGCCGCCATGTGTTTGCGGAGAGCGCGAACTTTGTTATGTACGACTTCTGGACGGAGCATGGGACGGTGGACGAGAACGTGTTCGCCTACTCCAACCGGTCGGGGAACGATCGCGCGCTGATCCTCTACAACAACACCTACGGAAGCACGCGAGGGACGATTCATAGCTCGGTTTCGGCGATGGACAAGCACACCGGGCAACTGCGACAGCGGCAGATGAGTGAGGCGATGAATCTGCGGTCGGACGACGCGACGATCATCGGCTACAGCGATGCGACGCGCGGGCTTTCGTTCCTGCGGCGATCGAGAGACTTTGACTACCACGGGTTGACGGTCGATCTGCGCGGGTATCAGTACGTGGTGCTGCAGGACTTTCGCGAGCTGCAGGCGACAGCGGATCAGCCGTGGGACCAGCTGTGCGATGCGCTGCAGGGTGCGGGCGTCCACAACCTGGAGGAGGCGCTGTCGAAGCTGCAACTGCGCCCCTTGCACCAGGCGTTGAACCAGGCGCTGAGTCGCGAGCATCTGGAGGCGCTGATCCAGGTTGCGGGGGAAGGAACGGCAGTTTCGAAGGCAGGGTCGGCGAAGTCGGGGAGTGTCGGAAACGGCGGCAAGCAGGCGGGGATCGCGCTGGATGGACGGCTGGATCTGCTGATCTCCGGCGCGGACCGCTTCTTCAAGCAGCTGCAGATATTTTCTGCCGCGGAGGATGGCGTTGCGGTGGCCGATCAATCAACCTCGCAGTCTGTCCTGACGCTTAAACATCTGCTGCGCGCGGCGATGGGGCTGCCGGGATTGGAGCAGGCGTTTTCTCCGGCGTGGCCTGCCTCCGTGCGATCGGTGTTTCCGAGCTCCGCAGCGGGTAGAAGCACGGCGGTCTGGGCGCCTGTGCTGGCCTGGGCGACGCTTCATGCGTCTGAGGTGCTGGTGAGTGCGGAGCTCTTCGATCGATTGCAGCTGCGCTCGGCTCTGGCGGAGGCGTTCTCCGCGGTGGACCTTCATGGCGACGATGCCTGGCGAGCCGCCGCGCGTGTCCGTCTGCTGCTGAGCCAGGAGACCGAGAAGCCCGCCACACTGCTTGGCTCGAAGGCATTCTGGACGCTGGGTGATGTGCGCTGGCTGGCGGGTATCAACCGGTCCGATGGCGCCGAGTACATGAACAAGGAGCAGTTTGAGGAGCTTCTGAGTTGGCTGCAGCTACCCGCGCTGATCACGCTGGCGGAGGGTGAGGCGAATGCTTCGTTGCAGGCAGTGGAGCAGGTGGTGGCGCACGCGATGACCGTTGCCGGGCAAGCCGGCTATGATGTCGACCGCTTTATGGCGCTATGGAAGGGGGCGCCACATACCCCGTCAGGCAGGTCGGCGACGGCGGTCGGCGCGACGGGTACATCGAGCGAGGGCGGCGGAGCCTCAACGAGCGCTGCGTCTGAGAAGGCTGCTGCAGTGCAGGCGGCTGCGGGAACAACAGGCCGCCGGGACGTCGCCGGCGTTGTAGCGTCGCCGAAGAGCGCTCCGACGATCAAGGCGACGAAGACAGTGGAGGAGATCAGCGAGAGCGGCGCCGATGCGATCGTCGCTGGCAAACCGACGCAGGCGCGAGGGGGCCGCAAGTCTTGAGCCGGCGTCCGCAATGGCAGGTCTGAGAAGCCAGTTTGCGACGGATGTGAGCCCGTGATGGTTCGCTTTCTGCCTGGGATTACAGGGCGTCCAGGATGCTTTAAGCGATGCGCGGCAACGCTTGATAACAGATGAGAGACCGATAGGAGAGTATGGACCGCAGACGCTTTTTGAAGACCTCTGGAACCACGCTTGCGGCCACAAAGCTGGCGGGATCCGCGCTGGCGCAGACGTCCGCACCGGGAACGGCCGGGCGGCTGGTGCTGCCATTGAATCGCGGATGGCGCTACTCGCCGACCATGACAGATGCGGCCCATGCGGTTGACTTTGACGACTCGGGGTTCGCTGCGGTGGTGATTCCGCACACGAACATTCGTCTGCCGTGGCACAGCTTCGACGAGAAGAGTTATGAGTTTGTGTCGGTCTATCGGCGACCGATCAAGGTGCCCGCGGAGGCGCAGGGCAAGCGGGTCTTCGTGGACTTTGAAGGGGTGATGACGGCTTCAACGGTGTGGCTGAATGGGAAGCGCGTGGGCGAATATAAGGGCGGCTACACGCCCTTTTCCTTTGAGCTGACAGGGCTGCTCGATCCGACGGGCAAGAACGTGCTGGCGGTGGATGTGGACTCGACCGAGCGCGCGGATATACCGCCCTTTGGCGATGAGATTGACTATCTGACCTTTGGCGGAATCTACCGCGAGGTGTCGCTGCGGGTTGTTCCGCAGACCTATCTGGAAAACATTCATGCGCAGCCGAAGAATGTTCTTGGCAGCACGCCGTCGGTCGAGGTGACGTGCTTTCTTGACCGGGCTACGGGAACATCGTCCGGCAAGTTTTATCTGCGGGCCGAGCTGCTGGACGGGGATCGCGTGCTGGCGCGTGCGACCGAGCGGGTGGCGTCGCCGGCGCCGATCGAGCGCATGGATGCGGATGCCGGGCAGGCCGCGGGAGCGCAGCTGAGCATGGCGATCGACGCGAATGGCCATACCCTGACGCTGAATAAGCTGGGCGCGATCGAGCTGTGGGATCTGCAACACCCCAAGCTGTACACCGTTAACGTTCAGCTGCTGGAGAACGGCCACGTGATCGATGAAGACACGAGGCGCATAGGGTTTCGCGAGGCCAGCTTTACCGATCAAGGCTTCTCGCTGAATGGCAAGATCATCAAGCTGCATGGACTCGATCGTCACCAGACCTTTCCCTGGGTTGGACAGGCGATGCCGGCGCGACCGCAGCGGCAGGACGCACGGATTCTGCGGCACGATCTTCGCTGCAACATCGTACGCACGTCGCACTATCCGCAGTCGCGGCACTTTCTGGATGAGTGCGATGAGATCGGCCTGCTGGTGCTCGAGGAGATTCCAGGATGGCAGCATGTCGGGCCAAAGGCGTGGCAGGATGTTGCGGTCGATAACACGCGCCGCATGATTCGCCGCGACTGGAATCATCCGTCGATCATTCTGTGGGGCGTGCGCATTAACGAGTCGCGCGACGACCATGACTTCTACACGCGGACGAATGCCGTGGCGCATGCCCTTGACAAGGGACGGCAGACGGGCGGCATCCGCTACTTTCAGAGCTCGGAGTTTCTAGAAGACGTGTTCACCATGAACGACTTCGGATTTCCGCTCAAGCCGCCGGTTCATGGACGCTATCTGAATACGGAGTTTGTCGGCCACACCTTTCCGGCCAAGACGATCGACAGCAAAGAGCGGCTGCAGGAGCACACGATCCGGCACGTCCGGGTGCACGATCAACTGGCGTCGAATCCGCAGTACGCCGGTGGCATCGCCTGGTGCGCGTTTGACTACAACACGCACAGCATCTTCGGCTCTGGCGACCGCATCTGCTACCACGGGGTGATGGATACGTTTCGCACGCCGAAACCTGCCGCGGGCTTCTATAAATCGATGTGCGAGCCGGCGGAGGAGATCGTGCTCGAGCCGTCGTTTCACTGGGCGAAGAACGATGAGTCGATCAACTTCGAAGACGCGCTCATCAGCTCGAACTGCGACCACCTCAAGCTCTTCATGAAGAGCGAGAAGGACTGGCATCTGGTGGCCGAGGGTGAGGCCGACAGGCAGCGGTTCGCTCACCTGAAGTATCCGCCGTTCAGCTTTGCTTTGGGCAAGCAGGTGGGGGATTGGGGCGATCTTCGGATCGACGGCTTCATCGCGGGCAAGCAGGTGATCTCGAAGAGCTTTTCCGGCAAGGGAGTCGATCACGACTTTGTGCTGCTGCCGGATGAGACGAAGCTGC
>CAXSEC010000152.1:0-9213 GCA_964236325.1 uncultured Acidobacteriaceae bacterium
GAGCCGCTGCAGGAGGCCGGCGTGCAGGTCGGCCCCGGCACAGCGGACCTCGCCAGACTCCGCGTCTTCCTCACCGCACCCTCCGGCTCTGCCGGTAAGTTGTTGTGGGTTCAGACATATAACGGAGATTCCAGCATGATCTGGCCGGCCGTTGCGCGAGCCACCACCGCCGCCCTGCACGATCAAATACATTCCAGGTAGGTCAACGGGAACTTCGCAGGCAGCGGAGATTCATCGTCTATTCACACCCGTGTCGCATTCCCTCGGTAGCGTCTGGTCAGCCCCACATTCAAATAGATCAGCGACAAGGCGGCCCTCCGTGGCAACAACTGCTCCCGTTTCTCCCTCCATCCTCGACGAAAAGCTCAAGAAGTCCAACCCCGGCAAGCTTGGCTTCGCCGCCTTCGGCGTTCTGCTGGTCGGCGGCCTCATCTACATCACCATCAAGCTTTCGCATGACCTCTCAACGGTGCATCAGGCATCCATCTTCCCCTACATTCTGTTGGGGTTAGCTCTTCTGATCGCGCTTGGCTTCGAGTTCGTAAACGGCTTCCACGACACCGCCAACGCCGTCGCCACAGTCATCTACACGCACTCGCTTGAGCCCCACATCGCCGTGGTCTGGTCTGGCATGTGGAACTTCATCGGCGTGCTCACCAGCTCGGGCGCGGTCGCCTTTGCCATCGTCTCCCTGCTGCCGGTCGAGCTCATCCTCAAGGTCTCGAAAGGCTCCGGCTTCTCGATGGTCTTTGCCCTGCTTGTTGCCGCCATCATCTGGAATCTCGCAACCTGGTACAAAGGCCTGCCTGCCTCGAGCTCACACACCATGATCGGCTCCATCCTCGGCGTGGGTATCGCGAACCAGCTTATGCAGGGCCGCTCCGGCCTCTCCGGCGTGGATTGGGAGCAGGTCGTCAAGGTCTTCAAAGCCCTGCTGATCTCGCCCGTCGTCGGCTTCGTCTGCGCCGGCCTGGTCTTCCTGCTGTTCAAGGCCGTCGCCAAAGACCCCCGTCTCTACAAGGCTCCTGAGGGCACCGCGCCGCCACCGTTCTACATCCGCGCGCTGCTGGTGCTCACCTGCACCGGCGTCAGCTTCGCTCACGGCTCGAACGACGGCCAGAAGGGCATGGGTCTCATCATGCTCATCCTGGTCGGCACTGTGCCGACAGCCTACGCCCTCAACCACACCGTCGATCGCGGCTCCGTGACCACCTTCGCAGCCGTCTCCACCCAGGTCGCCAACGCCATCGGACACTACGTTGAGCCCGGCGCCACCGTACAGGAGGCCGCACCCGAGCTGGAAAAGTTCGTCGCCGATAAGAAGTTCGAGCCCGGCGTCATGCTCGCCCTGCAGCAGATGGTCACCGACATCCGCAACGAAGCCGTCGGGTACGGCTCGCTTGGCAACGTGCCGCAGGATATGCAGGCCAACGTCCGCAACCAGATGTACCTGACCAGCGAGTCGCTCCGCCTCATGCCGGAGCATGGTCCCAAGATGAACCCGGACGACATGAAGGTCATCTCCAACTACAAAGGCTTCCTTGATAAGTCCACCAAGTTCATCCCATCATGGGTCAAGGTTGCAGTCGCCCTGGCGCTTGGTCTCGGCACCATGGTTGGCTGGAAGCGCATCGTGGTCACGGTTGGCGAAAAGATCGGCAAGACTCACCTTACCTACGCGCAAGGAGCCTCCGCCGAGCTCACCGCCATGTGCACCATCCTTGCGGCCGATGGCTACGGCCTGCCTGTCTCCACCACGCACGTACTCAGCTCTGGCGTGGCCGGAACCATGGCGGCCAACCACAGCGGCCTGCAGCTGGAGACTATCCGCAACATTGCCGCGGCCTGGATCTTCACCCTGCCGGCAGCGGCCCTGCTCTCCGGCTGTCTGTTCTGGGTCTTCAACATGATCGGCAAGTAGCGCGCCTGCAAACGAATCAAGGGTCGAGGGAGTACTACTTCCTCGACCCTTTTCTGGTCTGCGCCACCCAAATCCCTGCCGCCGCTTCGCTCCGTCGATCGCCAGTCGTGTCGCATAGAACGCCGGCTTCGGGCTGTACAGGCCTTCGCTTACACTCAGCAGCAGCGGGCGCGGTGCGCGTTCCGGGTGCTTCGTCCGTTCCGTTCCTGCCTGCGGCCAGCTTTGCTGATCGGCCAGCCCCCATGTCAGGACTGCCTTCACCGACGGCTCTTTCAGCACCTCATCCAGATAGTGTTTGTACACGGCTGCCACGTCGCGATCCTGCTGCGGCAGCGATTCCTCCATCAGGCCGTCATCGTTGACGTCGAGCTCGGTGATCAACGCGTCCAGCTTCAGCTTCTGCAGCTTCTTGAGGAAGGCTCGCATCCCCTCGCCCAGCAGGCCAATGTCGCCGGTGCGGAGATGCGATTGCACCCCCACGGCCTGGATCGGCGCGTGGACACGCTGCAGCCGGTCAACCAACGACAGCACGGCCGCGCGCTTCGCCAGCTCCTCCGGCGTGTCGTACTCGAGGCCATAGTCGTTGTAGGTCAGGATGGCCGAGGGATCCGCCTCGCGAGCAGCGCGAAACGCAATCTCCACGTACTCAGGACCAATCAGCTCCAGCCAGGGCGAGGCGCGCAGTCCATCCGGCCTGCCGTCCTTGATCCAGATGGCTTCGTTGACCACATCCCAGCTATGGATGCGGCCCTTGTATCGCCCGGCCACGGCGCTGATGTGATCGGTCAGCAGCTGGCGAGCGTTCTCCTTTGTCGCCGTCGTTGCAAACCACGCCGGCAGGCTCTCATGCCAGCAGAGATTGTGTCCGCGCACTTTAAGTTGGTGCTGCTCGGCAAATGCAAGCAGCGCATCGGCCTGTTTGAAGTCGAAGCTCGTAGCCGACGGGCGTAACGTCGCCCACTTCATGCAGTTCTCGCCCACGACGACGTTGAACTGCTCGGCGACGACGCGGCCATAGCCTGGCTGGTGCTCGAGCAGATCCATGTTGACGGCGCAGCCGATGAGCAGGCCGCGCGCCTCCGCGTGCGACCGCAGCGAGCCACGGCCGCCGGTCTCAATGCCGCTATCCGCATCGCGAAGCCTGGCTGGGCTTGGCAGATCAAACGCATGCGCAGCGCGGGAGGCCGACAGCAGAGCGCCTGCGCCGGCCAACAAACCCTGCGTCACGACGCGGCGTCGACTGTGTTCCGCTCGGACCTGCTCTCGTTCGCTCGCCACGTCCTCCGCCCTCCAATTGCTATGCTTATCGGAACGCTCTCACAGGAGGGGGTGGGCCGGGAATCCCCCATCCTTTGCAGATGGAGCGGCTGAAGCCTGAACCTGTGTGCCAAGGAGTCCGAACGGCGCAGCGATCCGCTGATGTTTTCGAGCGAGATCTGCCGCCATGAGCCTGATGAGCCTTAAAGCCAAGATCGAAGCCGTCATCTACGCCGCGGAAGAGCCGGTTACGCTGCAGCAGCTTGCCAGCCTGCTGGGGCAGGAGGCGCAGGCCGAGCTGGATCATCTGGCAGCGGCGCAACACAGGTTGCCGTTGCACGATGATGGCGATGTGCATAAGTCTGCCGGTGCGCTGCAGCCGCGAAACGAGGTCGTCTCGGACGACGATGTGCGAACCCTGCGCGAGCTGCTGGACGCTGATGACCCGGCGCGAGACGACGCTTCCCCTGCGACGCCGCAGAAAGATGGTCTGATGGCGGATCGTGGTGGCGCTTCCGGGCACGCTGCGGAACCGGCCGCCGCGCTGTCTGGGCATGATGGATCGCCGTCGTCCGATGAACCGCCGTCGTCCGTAGATGCTCTTCCCGAGCCTTCACCACTAGATGAGCGGCGACTTGCACGCGAGGCAAAGGAGCGCGATCGGACGGTGCGCGAGTACTTTCGCCGGCTGCTTGATGAGCTGATTCGCGACTACGCCATCGGCGACCGCGGTCTGGAGATCCGCGAGGTGGCCAACGGCTTCCGCCTGGCCACCAAACCGGAGTACCACGACACCGTGCGCGGCTTTGCCAAGAGCCTGAAGCCTCCGTTGAAGCTCACCCTGCAGGCGCTCGAGACGCTAGCGGTCGTTGCGTACAAGCAGCCAATTACCGCGCCCGAGGTCTCGGAGATCCGCGGTGTGGACTCGGGCGGCGTACTGGGCAGCCTGATGGCGCGCAAGCTGGTCACCCCCGCCGGCCGCAAGCAGGTGATCGGACGACCAATCCTTTATAAAACGACAAAGGACTTTCTTTTGCGCTTCGGCCTGAAAGATATCGGCGAGCTGCCAAGCATCGAAGAGTTTGAGAAGATGGCCGGCGAACTTCAAGACAATGACGCCGTGCAGGAGGAGATCCCGATGGCAGATCCGCAAAGTGCATCCCAAGACGACGTTGTCGACGCGAACCTGCGCGAGGAAGAGGACGCCACCGAGCCGCAGGCCGATGGCGACAGCCGAGCGGCGGACGCGCTTCCGGTCGATGGCCGGATGTCTGGTGCATCAGCCGCAGCGGTTCAGCTGAACTCTGTCGACCCCTCTGCTGAGGAAGCAGCCATCCAGAACGACGAAGCGGCGGCCCGCCATGAAGGGCAGGAGTAACCATGTCCAACCCTGATCTCACGCCTAACGCAGACGATCCTCGTGACAGCCCTGACTCCTCCCAGACCGACCAGCCAACCACGGTCGCGACGCCCGAGGGTGATAACGAGTACGCTCCCGATCAACCGCTGAAGCCTGCGCCGGACGGTCTGCAGCGAACACCTGCCATCGATACCAATAAGGTCTAACGGCAGACAGGGCTCTAGGCGCCGGCACGCTTCAGGTGCCGCATCAAACCGCCAAGCCTCGCGTCTAACATCATGTAGCTCACTCCGTGGCGTCCATACGGAGTAGCAGCTGAGCAGGAAGGATCCAAAAGCACCATGAGCCCCCTAAGCCCCATCAACACCCCAACCATCCTCAACGCTCGCGGACAGGTCGTTCCGCAGGCCGTACCAGCTCTGCTCAGCCGTGTGCTGGCAATCGCTTCGCTTGGCTTTCTGGTTACGGCTATCGGCGTTTACTTTGCGCCGCCGTTCTTTAGCGGCCCGATGTTCTGGGTCTGCGTAATTGCCAGTTTCGCCCTCATCTTCGGCGTCCGTGCAACCCGGGCCAACGCCGTGCTCTCAATGGGTCTATTCCTCGCGCTGACCTTCGTCCTCGGCTTCGAGATCAGCCCCTCCATGCGGATGTTGATCGGCTCCGGGCACTCGAACGTCATCTTCAACGCGGCCATGACCACCGGCGTCGGTATGGGCATTCTGGGAATTGGCGCGCAGTTCGCCAACTTCGACTATCGCCGGGTTGGCGGCATTGCATCCGCCTTCCTGCTTGGTTTAGTCGCAGTTGGCATCCTGTCGATGTTCTTCCACTTCATCCGGCCTGGAGTCTACTCGATCCTCACCCTGATCATCTTCAGCGTGCTGGTTGTGGTTGACTTTATGCGCATCCGTTCCGGCGGCGATGGTCAGACCGCGGTTGAGTTAGCGCTCAGCATCTATCTGGATGGCCTGAACATCTTCCTCGCCTTGACCCGCCTCTTCCGCGGCGGCCGCGACTAGTTACCTTCTGCCTTTTTACTTGACTGAAACTCTAACCGACGGCAGACTGGAAGTAGAACCCGGGATGGTGGCTTCCACCCCGGGGTTGTCAAAGCGTTTAGAACAACTTACTAAGGATTACCGCAAGGGCTATAAGCGCCCATACGAATCGTTCATCGATCTGTATGTGGACTTGTAGCCCTGTCCTTTTAAGGTCCATGTCGCTAACCCCCCTCTGTCAAAGTCAACGCGGTTCTTCTCAGTCCGCGCCGTTCCCGCTGTCAACGGAAACATTCGCCTTGGGTGTACTTCGTCCGCCGTCAGCGTGCCAGCAAAGGTGCTTCCTTTACTTCATCACCGGGAGAGCCCCGGCGCTCTACCGCAAAAGCGTCATAATCAACACATGCCGACCACGCCTAAGTCCGTCCAGCCGGAGTCTCCGCAAGCTGGCGAGCGCCTGCAGAAGATCCTTGCGCAAGCCGGCATCGCCTCACGTCGCAAAGCGGAAGAGATCATCCTTGAGGGCCGCGTTCAGGTGAATGGCCAGACCATCACCGAGCTCGGCACGAAAGCCGACCCTGCAAAGGATCACATTCGCGTTGACGGCAAGCTGCTGCAGGGACCGGAGCAAACGCGTTGGTTCATGGTGAACAAGCCCCGCGGCTACGTGACGACGCTCTCTGATCCGCAAAAGCGGCCGACCGTGGTGCAGCTGCTGGCGCAACCAAAGGGTCCGAAGGTCAAGCTGCCCCGACTCTATCCCGTAGGGCGGCTCGACTACCTTTCCGAAGGTCTGCTGCTGATGACCAACGACGGCGAGCTTGCCAACTCGCTTTCCAAGGCAGCAGCCGGTGTGCAGAAGACCTATCTGGTCAAGGTCTCAGGCTCTCCGACCGGCGAAGCAATCGATCAATTGCGGCGCGGCGTTATGATCGATCGCGGCCGGCTGGATGAGGTGCGAGCGGGTCGGCGGGATCGCGTCGTCACGGCGCCGGCGGAGATCGAGCAGGTGCGCGGCGGCGACAATCCCTGGTTCCAGGTAACGCTGATAGAAGGTCGCAATCGCCAGTTGCGCAAGATGTTTGAAGAGATCGGCCACCACGTCGAGAAGATCCGCCGCATCGCCTACGGAGCCCTGCAACTGGACGTGTCGCCAGGCGAGTTTCGCGAACTGACCGAGGGCGAAGTCACGGCTCTCGGCCGGGCCGCCCGCGGCAAGAAGGTCGAGCGCAAACGCACCCTTCCTGAAGCGGCGCAACTCAAGAAGCCGGTTCCACCAAGGTCCGCGCGCCGCAGCCAAACTCGCCGGCCAGCCTCCGCCTGAGCGTCGTGCTGTTGGCATGAACAACGCATTACTAGACTATTCCGTCATTCCCGCGCAATCAACGCTACGTCGGAAAACGCGGCATAACCTCCTGTCATATCTAATCTGTCCATGAGAGGTCCTTGTCCACGCTGATGGTTCCCAACGCACAAACAACGTGGCGTCGAGCTGCCTGCTACGATGTGTGAGGCTTTCCTGAGAGCGATCTAGCTCACCTGCCTACGTACGCGTGAGCCCCGACCCTGAAATGCCGATCCTGCGCCCCGCCGACGACCAGGAGTTACTCCCAAACCCGATCCACGACCTGCTTTCGGATGTCCTCCAAGAGGCTGCCGCGGTCCCGGGCTCTGACATCATCGGGCCGCCCGAGATCCTGCCCGACGTCCCCGCCTCTCGCCTCCTTGCGCCATCGACCCTGACCCCCCTTGTCGCACGCGCCGCGCACCTGCTTGGGCTGGATGCGGCCATCGTCTTCACCGTGCTCGCCCGGGGCTGGTCTTCGATCGCCGGCCTTGTGACTCTCGCGCTGATCGCCCGCTTTCTGTCTCCCGCCGAACAGGGCTACTACTACACCTTCTATCCGCTGGTGAATCTACAGATCATCTTTGAGCTGGGCTTCTCCGTGGTGATCCTGCAGACCGCTAGCCACGAAGCCGCGCATCTCTCGCTGCATCCCGATGGCACAATCGACGGTCCGCGCGTGCATGTAGCCCGCCTTGCGTCCACTCTGGCCAAGGCCGTGCGCTGGTACTCCGTCGCGGCCCTAATCCTGCTGGCAATCCTGATCCCGGCAGGCAGCGCCTTCTTCTCGCACCATGCCACGCCCGGCCAGACGGTCCACTGGCTGGGCCCGTGGATCCTTGCTGCGATTGCGACCACCTTCACCTTCCAGATCGACCCGGTCTTTTCCTTCCTTGAAGGCTGCGGCTACGTGCCGCAGGTGGCGCGGGCGCGACTCGCCCAGGCCGTTACCGGATCGCTCCTCGGCTGGCTCGCTCTACGGCTGCATCATGGCTTGTACGCGCCGGGATGCATGATCAGCGGCCAGGCCATCGCCGGCTCGCTGTTCCTGCTCACGCGTCGGCATCTGCTGCTCGGTCTCAGCCGCATGCCGGTCGCCCCCGCAGAGCGCGTCAGCTGGCGCACCGACATCTGGCCCTTTCAGTGGCGCATGGCTATCTCCTGGGTCTGCGGGTACTTCACCTTCCAGCTCTTCACCCCGGTCCTTTTTGCCCACGCCGGCGCGGTTGAGGCTGGCCGCATGGGCATGAGCCTCAACATCGCGGGCGCGCTCTCCACCATCGCCATCGCGTGGATGAACACCAAGGCGGCCCCGTTCGGAAAGCTGATCGCGCGCAGGCAGTTCGCCGAGCTCGATCGCAGCTTTCGCCGCGCGCTCACCCAGTCCACCGCCATCAACCTTCTTGGCGCAAGCTTCGTCTTCGTCGCCACCCTCATCCTCGCGGCACACCGCGTTCCGCTGGCAGCAAGGCTTCTCGCACCACTGCCCTTCGCCATGTTGCTGGTCGGCTCGATCGGCAACAACATCGTCTCAGCCGAGGCCATGTATCTGCGCGCGCACAAGCAGGAGAAGTTCATGGTCAACTCCATCGTGGGCGCGTTGTACACCGTGCCGATGGTGTGGCTGCTGGGCTCGAGCTTCGGCTCTCTTGGCATCGCCAGCGGCTATCTTGCCGGCACGCTCGTCATCGGTCTCGGCTTCGGAACCTACACCTTCCTCAAGTATCGGCGGCAGTGGCATGTCTGACGCCCGGCCGCTGCTCTCCATCTGCATCCCGACCTTCAATCGCGGCCGCTTCCTCAAAGAGCTTCTCGAAGGCATACTTCCGCAGCTGTCCGCCCTTTCCCCTCACGGCTACGCCCTTGATCTACTGATCTCCGATAATGCCTCCACCGATCAAACGGCCGAGATCGTCGCCGCATTGCAGACGCGCGGTCTCTCCGCACGCTACGTTCGCAACACCACAAATCTCGGCGCAGACGCGAACTTCCTGCAGTGCCTCTCGCTGGCGGAGGCCAAGTACGTCTGGGTCCTGGGCGATGACGATCTGGTCATGCCGGGTGCGCTCGCGGCGCTGCTCTCACTGCTTTCGCAGGGTGAAGCCACTGAGGACTTCGATCTCGTCTATTTGTCGTCGTTCGGCTTCGCGGGATCACTTCAAGAGCTTCCCCTGCCCACCGTTCTCGAAGACCGCTTCGGCCGCTTCGCCGAGATCGTCACCGACGGCGCCTATCTGCTCGAAAAAGTGAACGCCCTGATTGGCCTGATCAGCGTTGTCATCATCAACCGCGATCGCCTTCTCGCCGCAGCGCACCCGCCCCTCACCGACCT
>CAXSEC010000153.1:0-8920 GCA_964236325.1 uncultured Acidobacteriaceae bacterium
GCCTCGAGCGCCAGCCGATACACCGGCCCGCTGGAAGCCTCGCCCGCATACACCGCCTCCGCCTCCCGCGTCAGATAGCCGGTAAACAACGCCGTCCCATCCTCACTTGTCACCACCACACGCCCCAGCCGCGCCGGCCGCTTCAACCCATCGCACAGCGACCAGCTGCAGGTCGAGGGCGCATTCAGCCGCCGCTCGATCGTCAGCGGCCCTTCAGCCGTCAGCTGGTCGCTGTAATCGATCGGCCCCAGTCCATCCAGATTGTCGATCGTCACTCTCACTCGGCCACCTCTTCCGGAAGCGGCGGCAACCCGCGCATCTCACGCACCTCCGCAATCGTCAGCACCCCCGCCTGCAGCAGCGTCGTCTGCATCTGCACCTCATCGACCTCGTTCCGCGAGGTCAGATCGTTGAAGCAAAACTCGAACTCCCGCCACCCCAGCTTCTTGGCAAATACATCCCGCGTGATGTGCTCCTCGATCAGCTTCGCGACCGGCACAATCGCCGTCAGAAACGCCTCATCCGCCATCTCGCCCGCCGTCGACTTGTTCACGTCCTGCTGCAATCCCAGCAGCATCGGCGGCAGATCGAACGCGTTCGCAATCAGCCGCAGCAGAAACTCCTGCCATTGCAGCCGCAGATCCGCATCCGTGCCGCCCGCAAACCGCAGCACCTCCGGCTTCGTCTTCGAGCTGATGATCGGCACCCGCCCTGTCCCCTCGATCTCGTCCTGCCACCACCGCGTCAGCCGATCATGCTGCTCCGGCGTCGTCTCATCCAGCCACAACGCGTACTGCACCACAGAGTTCGACGCCAGCTTGCCCGCATATCGCCCGGCCGCCAGCAGCTGGCTCACTGTCTCAAACGCGACCTCCAGCCGCCCCAGACCAAACGGTGTATGCGTTCGCGGATTCAGCCGCAAATACATCAGCTCGTCATCGAGCAGCGGCACCAGCGCCTTCGCCCCCACAGCCCCCGTTCGCTGCACGTATCGCGGAGTCGCCGGATCGCCCTGCCAGGTGGCATCAATCTGGATCGTTGCTCCATCCACCGGCCACAGCCGGAACGGCCGCGCATCATCCCCCGTCGCCTCCATCTCGATCGCCCCGAAACCACCCACCAGCACGTCCTCCAGCACCTGCTCCCACAACTGGCGAAAGCTGTCACTCGCATTCGGCTCTTCCAGGCACAGCCGCAGCGCGTTCATCCGTGCCGTCGCATCCACCACCTCGGACGATATGTAACCGCGACGCACACGTATCTGCCAGTCCATGCACGCAATCCGATCCTTCACCACATTGATCGCGCGCCGCGCCACCGGCGTCTCCGCAAACCGCCGCAGATTCGCCGGCGTCGGCTTCGGCATCGCCATCTGTCCCGGCCGCGCCATCCCGCCGTACGGCGCCCCGTTGTACGGCATCAGGATCGACGGCAGCATGCTCGTCTTCCGCGCACCCGTCTCCTCTGTCCCTGCCTCCACCGAGACTCCATTCAGCCACTGCCATGCACGCAACACCACGTCCTCGAATCCCATCACGCCTCCTCGTCCGGTTTCGTTCGCCCAAAAGAAGAACGCAGCCCCCGCGGGCTGCGCTCTTGTCCTTCTCTCAGTCCTAAAAACTATTGAATAAATGCCAAGAGCCGCGTTGATCCGGCAATGCCGTCATCTCGACCGAAGCGAGACAGCCTTATCGTCTCGCGTAGTGGAGAGACCCCTGTATTGCTTTGTTGCTGTTGTTCTTCCCACGTCCACTCGCCATAAAGGAACAGTCCGCAGACAGGTTCTCAAACTCACACGTTCAACTCCCGCGCAGCCGTCTCCGCAACGCGCCCCAGATCACTCGTCGTCATCACCCGGATCGCCTCCCGCTCCATCATCGCCACCGCAAACCGATACTGCGCACCCTCATCCATCGAGTCCTCAGCCTCCCGCAACGTCGGCACGATCGCCGTCACTTCGAGCGATGCATGCTCCTTCACCCGCACCCCCGCCGTCAGATCCTTCATCGTGTATGCCAGCACCTTTGCCCCGTCCACATCGCCGCGCATCGCCACCGCCTGAAACATCCGAATCATCCCGTTGCTCCGGTACCCACAATCAATGCGCAGCGGATCCCCCGCCGCCGTGTAGTCCGCCACACGAATCTCCTTTCGCATCAGCGCCCACACCCCCGCCTCGTCAAACGCCCGCCGCATCGCCATCACCAGCAGCGTCCGCCCACCCTCTCTCGCCCGCATCGCCCGCGGCGCCGCATCCACATACAGCCGCATCAATCGGTCCATCTCCGCCGGCAGCGTCTCCGCCAGGCTCGCTCGCCACGGCGTCACCTGCACCTGGTTTGAGAAGCTCGCCTCCAGCACCTCCAGCAGCGGTCGATCTTCCGTCTCACCCTTCGGCAACCGCCCCTGCAGCTCACCCTCAAGCGCCTGCAGCATCGCCACATCCGCATCGCCGTCCAGGCTCTTCACCCGGCTCCATCCTCGGGCAAATCGCACCAGCAGCGTCTCCATGCCACCGACCTCCCGCAACACGACGCCAATGTTCACGAACTCTCCGCGCGCTACATCCGGCACATACCGCACCAGCCGGAACTCACACGCCACGCGCTCTTGCATCGCCTCTCCCCTCATCTACATCACGCCCGTCGACCGCATGCCGTCGTCCATCACAGGCGCAGCGCCCCACCGCGGAAACGGCCGCCGATCCGATGCACGAAACGCCGCAATCAGCGCCCGCACCTGCTCCCGCCGCTCCAGCAGCTGCTCCACCAGCCGCTCCATCAGCACCGTGTCGCCGTCGTACCACTCCGGTGGAACCCCATCCGCAATCCCCCACAGCGTCTCCGCCTTCATCGCCTCTATGCGGCTAAGCCACGGCTCAAAACTCTCCCATCCCGTCACTCGCCCGTACACCACATCTCTGCCGTATACCCCGCGCTTCGGCGCATCCGGAAAGTCCCACGCCGCCGCGTTGAAGCAGAATCCTTGATCGATAAACGTTGCCCGATACCCTCGCGCCCGCGCCTTTCGGCTGAACACCGCCTGCCGCCCGTTACAGTTGCCCGTCCATTTGTCCAGTGCCAGCACCCCGGCAAACGCCCCGACATTTGTAACCGTCAGCAACTCCTGTTCCGGCAGATAATCCACCACGTGTCGCGCTTCCTCGCCGCCCACATACTGGCACCCGAACTGCAACCCCGCCCGGCACCGCTCCCGCCGGCCCGCTGTCCGCTCCACATACAGGTCCTCCGTATGCTCAATCAGCCAATCCGTCACTTCGATCACATCCGTCGCCGGCACCGGCAGCCCGATCGCCTCCGCCAGCCGCGTCGCAATCAACTCATTCGCCAGCACCCGCAGATGCTGCGGATTGTTCTGGAACTTCACCACCCACAACCGGCTATCGGCGCCAACCATCAGCTGGCTCTGCGCGCCGCCGCGCATCCGCCCAATCGCCTGCACCGCCAGAACCGCCACCCAACCCACCTCGCCTGTCGAGAATACTGGAAAGCTCCGCCGTCTTCACCATCCGCGCACTTCGCCCCGCCGCCATCTCCGCCCGCGCCGCCTGCCCGATCGCCATCGCCATCACGCAGTCATCATGCGCCCCCGTCGCCGCACCCATCCGGCCGCCAGCCAGAGTTACAAATGTCCTGCACTCCGTCAGCAGCCGCTTACTCGAGAACAGCCATGGCGACTCAGCCAGCAACGTGCCCAGTCCGCTGATCATCCTCGGCTTGTTTGCCGCCGTCGTCAGCCACCCCGGCATCCCGCCCATCTCGTAGATCTCAGAGTACCGCTCCTCACCCCCCAGGTACGCCAACACCGCCGCGCCATGGTTATTCCTCTCCACCACCGCGATCGCGTTCCTGTACTCCCGACCCAGCTCCGCCGCCACCTTCGCCAGCTCCCGCACCCCCATGTGCCGCCGCACCTCCGCGCATTGCAGCCCCGTTTCAAGCTCCAGCACCTCCACCACCGCGTAGTCGCCATCCGCCCCGCCCCCCGCCGTATCCACCGCCAGCAGATACTCGCGGCCCGGCACCGGCGGCAGCCACACCTCCACCGTTCCCCCATGCCGCACCGCCACCGGCGCGCCCAGCTGTCCCATCCGCCGATCCACCGCCTCCAGGTCAAAGCAGCAGTCGCCCGTCGCCCGAAAGCAGCTCCCGGCATCCTCCGCAAACTCCTGCGAACGCGCCCCGCGGTACTCCCGCTCCAGCCCGCGGCGAAAGCCAATCTGCTCCCGGCTCAGCCCATGCGCCTCCATCAACGCGCGCTCCTCAGCCGATACCTCCGCCACCGCCGCCCCCACATACGCCGGCTCCATCCACCATGGGAAAAAGTGCCGTGCCACACCTCGCTCCTCGGCACTCAGCCACTCATCGTAGAAGCATCCATACGCCCCGTTCGGCGTCGACTCCATCACCATCTCGCCCCCTGGCGCCAGCGCCGCCCGCAGCCCCGCCAGCGTCATCGCCGCATCACCCGGCCATCGGCTCAGCTCGCTGCAGTGCAGCTGCTGCATCGTCAGCCCACGCCCGGCATTCTCATCGCCCGCGCTCAACACCCGAAACTCACTGTCCAGCGCCTCAAACCGCATCTGTCCCGCGTTCAATCGGCTCAGCCGGAGCGATCCCTCGCGCAACTCCACCGGCAGCTCCTCCCAGAACCGCTGCACCATCCGAAAGATTCCCTCCGCCGCCTCCCGCGTCTGCGCTACCTGCACCGTCAGCACACCCGGCCGCGTGATGGTCTTCAGAAAAAATCGCCCCGCCACCCAGGTCGTCATCCCCATCTGCCTGGCCTTCAGCACCACGTTTCTCTGTTGTCGCTTCGCTTCAAACCCGCGCTGCACCGCATTCGCCGTCAACGGCCGATCCATCCCCTGCCGATCCCGCACCCGTAGCAGCGTGGTCGCCAGCCACATCGCCACGCTGTCACCGCCCAGCGCCTCCGGCCGCTCATCCAGCACCGTTCCCAGCGCCAGCAACTCCTCCATCCCCCATCGCAGCCCGTCCATCGCACCCACCTTCACGTTGGTAAAATCGGCCGGCGGGATCTGTTCACCAAACAGATCCCGCCGCCCCAGCACCTCGCGCGAGGCGCACTCTAATTGAGTGTCCCCTGGTTAAGGGCATGGCTTCAGCCATGCCATACGTGCCCTCCAGAGAGGGCGGCTTTAGCCGCTGAGGGAAGCTTGGTCATACTCTCAGCAAAGCGCTATTGCACCACCCGCACGTTGTAGCTCACCGCAGCCGGCGTCACCGCGCCCACCGCGCACACCTGCACCGTCACCGTGTTTGCCGCTGTCACCGCCGCCCGCAGCATCACCAGACCGCTCGGCAGACTCCCATCACTCGCACTCACGTCCACCGGCGTTCCCACCGCCGCTCCACTCACCGCCGCCGTCCCCGTCGTGCACGTACCCGTCGTCAGCGCCGCACCGCCAATCGACCCCGTCGTCCCGCTCAACACACCGTTGAAGTTCGAAGCCGTCACCCCGTTCGGAAACCGGCAGCTTCCATTCGGCTGGCACTGCATCGCCACGGTCTCGGTCGAATAGTTGTCCGAGTTCATGTCCAGCGTAAACATCCCGCTTGTGCTGTTGGACATCCTCCAGTTCCGCGATCCGCTCGGCGCTCCCATGTTCACAAAGTGGAACTCCGCCATCCCTCCATATCCACCCAGCGACGTCACAATCAGCCGCGCTGCCGACGCGTTATAAATCTGCAGGTTGCTTCCATCAACGCCGCTCACGCCATTCCATGCCGTCGGCTGGCACGTCCCGATCCCCTGGTTCGCCCCCGCCAGAAACCAGTTGCAGCCCGTCACCGCCAGCTGGCTAAACTGCCCCGCCGCCGGTGTCGTCTGCCCGATCGCCGTATTATCGATCGTTCCCCCATTGATGTTCGCCGTCCCGCTCGCCCCGCCAGTCCCGCTACCAGACCCACTACCAGACCCGCCACCGGCCAACGCCCACACTCCATCCTCCCGCAGAAATCGGCTCGTCCCCGAGGTCGTGCCCGGATCCGGCACCGCGCCCACCGCATGCCCCGCGCCAGACGCCCCAAACACCGGCAGCCGCGCCGCGTTCAGCGTTCCACTCGCCACATCGGTCGCACTCAGTGCGCCATGCAGCGCCCCCGCCGTCACCGTCCCCGCCGTGAATCCCTGCGGCGTAAACCCAAACGTCGTCCCCCGCAGATTGAAGCTCAACCCACTCGTCAGCGGCTGGAACGCAATGCTGTCGTAGCTCGCACTGCTGTCCATCGCAAACAGGTTGTAGCCCGAGTTCCACTTGCCGCAGCCATGCGAGTTGCAGTGCACCTGGATCACACCCGTCTCGCCCGCCTGCGTCTCCAGCACCTGGTTCCACACTCCCTGCACCTCAAACGCATCATCCGGCGCCACATGCGTTCCGCCATTGCCAAAGTAGCTGCTCGCCGGCGCCGCATTGCGTATGCTCCATCCCCGCAGACCCGTGCCCACCGTGTTCTCGTACTGGATTCCCGCCCGCAGCGGCAGCACCGATCGCGGCACCGTCTGCCCTACAAACTCCGTGTCCGCCGCCACCGCCTCCTGGAAGTAGTGCGGCTCTTCGACCGCATCGCCCGCCTGCCACGCCACCGTGTTCGCCGCCAGCGTCAGCTGCCCATCCACCTTCTTCGTCGCCTGGTTGAAGACCCCCAGCACCTCCGCCATCGGATACAGCACATATCCGCCCGTCAGCGCCGTCGCTGAGCCTCCATTGCTCGTCCCATCCGGTCCCGCGTTCGCATACTGAAATGAATTTGCGCCGGTTGTGGTTACAGATACCTGCCCGTTGAAGCTCGCATCCGCAACCCCGGCAATCGTCAGCGTCAGCCCATTCAGATCCACCGGCAGCGCGGTGCTCGTCGTCACCGTCGTCGTCTGCCCCACCCGCGCAATCGTTGCAATCGGCAGGGTGACATTCGCATATCCACTCGTCGATCCCATCACACCAACGATCGGCGTCAGGTTGCCCGCATAAAACAGCGTCCTTGCACTGGGCGATCCAATCACCGGAAACACCTGGCGAATCCCGCTCACCGTGTCGACCGTCTGCTCCAGCCCATACCCGCACATCCCGCCCACGGCAATCGTCGATCCCGCGGCATGCACCTTGTTCAGCGTCAGGCTTACGTGGCTCGCATCCACCACCGCATAGCTCGCCATCTCATAGTTCGTCGGGCTGAAGGGCGCCGGCGGGTCCGTCACACACGCCACCCCGCTCGTCGCCGGCAGCGCCGTCGTCGATGTGCTGAACGGACTCGTCACCCCCGTCGTCGCAATCCCCAGCGTCACCGTCCCCGGAGCCATCGAGTTCGCCGACGCCGGCGCCACCTGCGTCGTCTGCAAAAACACGCTCGTCGCAAACGCCGTCCCCGCAAACGTCGCCGTCGGCCCAATCACGTTGTTCGCCGTCCGCGCCCCGCCCGTCAGCACGCCCGTCGTCACCGTCCTCGCCGGGTTCAGATCCAGCAGGTAGCGGCCCTCGCCCTGCGTTCCCTGCGCCGCCGTCACCGCCACGCCCACACTCGTCGAGCCCGTCGTACATCCGCTGCTGCACGTCCCTGCAAACACCCGCCCGTCCTCATGAATCTGCAGATCCATCGGATGCGCGCCCTCGTCCGCCTCATCGCGGAATCCGCCCGACGCCAGCATGTACTCAGACCCCATCAGGCAGTCGCCAACCCCGTAGCAATTGATCTCGTGCGAATCCAGCACATGCTGCCCCGGCGTATTGTATGTCCCAATCATCGACATCGCGTTGTAGTTGCTCTTGAAGAACGGCCCGTTGTTCCCCGCAATCGTCGCCGGCAGCTGGTTCGATCCGCCCGTCAGACCCTCGTGCGTAATCGACACCGCAATCGAGTTCGGCGTCTGCGACGTCGTCACCTGGTGCACGCTGGAAGCACTTCGCGTCGACGTCACATCGATCGCCTGCCCGATATCCAGACCCGCCACCGCCTGGTTCACCGGGTTCAGATATCCATCACGCCGCCCGCCCCCGCGCAGATCCTCCACATGCGTTCCGTTGCTTCCGCTGCTGTTCCACAGCGTCGCCGCCACCGCTTCGTTCGAGCTGTAATCATTCTCGATCGTCACCTGGCAGCCTCCCGCGCAATCCGTAGACCCCAGCGCGTTCGCTAAACCATTTGATCCCCTGCCGGTTACATACTGGCTCGCATACTCCACATCGTTCAGCCGGTTCGCCTGCAGCTCCGTTCCCGCTGGCTGCACCACCGCCTGTGTCGCGGTCGGCGTCACACTCACCTTCTGCGCCACCGCCGAGCTCACACCCGCCACCGTCGTGTCCACATAGTGCTTGTTCGCCGCCTGGCTCGCCGTCGTCGGATCCCCGGCCAGCACCAGCGGCCCCACCATCGCATCCCCCGTGCGCTGCAGATACGTCACGCCGCCCGTCGTAGGATGCCCCGCCAGCGCCGCCGCCACCGCATCATCCACGTAGCTCTTCGACGCCGTCTGCACCGCCACCGCGGCCGGCAACACCGTGCTCCGCACCGCACTCAGCGTCACCGCCGTCGTACTCACCGGCAGCACCCAGATCTCTCGGCTCACCGTTCCGTCATCCAGGTGATACACCGCCGTATAGAAGGTTCCCGCCGGCGACGCTCCCTGATTCGGCGCCAGCGCAATAGTCAACACCCCCGTCGCGCCAATCGTCGCCGACGTGCTTCCTCCCGGTACCGCCTGCCCCGCCGCCGTCGTAAACGCCGGCCAGCTCACAATCACCAGCCCACCCGCCACTGTGCCGTCCGCATGGTAGATCGTGTCCGTCAGCGTCGTCGTCAGCACCTGCCCCACCGCCATCACCGACCCCAGCAACACCACCGCCAGCAGCAACCCATTCCCTCGCATCCATCTCATCCCG
>CAXSEC010000154.1:0-4527 GCA_964236325.1 uncultured Acidobacteriaceae bacterium
GCCCCAGAGCCGCGCGAAGCCGACGCCGTCGTCTTGGTCGTGCGCCACGGCAAATCCAACAAACACGTCGTCCGCCGCGCCCGCGATCTCCTTCTGCGCTCCGGAGCCTCCATCACCGGCATCGTGCTTAACGCCATCGACGTCTCCTCGCCCGAGTACTACGGCTACTATGGCTACTCGAAGTACAACTACGCCGCCGCCGACTCGGGAACCTGGGAGCCCCGCGATCCATCAACCAGGCCGGACGAAGCGCCAGCGGAGACCCACGAGCTACGATGATCTCCCCCACGCCAACCCGGTCCCCTCGTCACCGCCGCGCTCGCCCAGCCGCATTCCGCGCGCTGCTCTCCGCCGCCTGGCTGCTTGGCCTGCTGCTCGCCGTCCTCACGCCGCTTTCCTCGTCGTTCGCCCACGCCCAGTTCAGTGGCCCCTCCGCCACCGCCTCGCCCGCGGCCAACGTGCCCGTCGGCCCGACCACCGATCCCGCCGTCCTCTATCCCGGCGAGCGTGAACTCCAGCTCGGCCCCGGCGATCAGATCTCCGTGCACCTCTTCCAAACCACCGATTACAGCCCCACGCCCCTCCGCCTCAGCCTCGATGGCTCCATTCAGCTGCCCCTCATCGGCGTCGTCCGCCTCGCCGGCCTCACGCTCCATCAGGCAGAGGTCCTCGTCGCCCAACGCCTCGTCGACGCCAACATGTACCGCAGCCCCCAGGTCAGCATCCAGCTCATCGAGTCGCCTAACCAGATCATCACCGTCACCGGAGAACTTCACGCCGTCGTCCCTGTACTCGGCGGCAACAAGCGCCTGCTTGACGTCCTCGCGGTCGCCGGTGGTCTCCCCACCAACGCCAGCCACCTCATCGCCATCAATCGCCCAGGGCTCGCCGCGCCCATCACCGTCGATCTCGGCCCCGATCCCCTGCGCAGCGCACAGGCCGACATCCCCGTCTACGCCCGCGACACCGTCATCGTCTCCCGCGTGGGCGTCGTCTACGTTCTTGGAGCCTTCCGCACCCAGGGAGCCATTCCCCTCGTGCAGAACACACCCCTCACCCTCATGCAAGTAGCCGCCCTCGGCAATGGCTATGGCTGGGAGGGTCAGCTCGACCAGATCCAGCTCATCCGCACCGTTGGCCTCCAGCGCACCGTCGTCCTCGTCGACTTCAAGAAGGTCCTCAAAGGCCAGGCACCCGATCCCGTGCTGCAGACCGATGACATCGTCTTCCTGCCGTCCAGCTCCATTCGCGCCGCCATCAAGGTCGGCGGCATCAACACCCTCTTCGGCATCCTCTCCACCATCATCTTCTCCGTCCGCTAGCACCCATGCCTCCCTCCCCTCGCGCGTTCGCCCATCCCGCCATCTGTCTCGGAGCCCATACCAAACCCCAGACCGGAGCCCAGGCATGAGCCCGCACCGCAAACTCCGCCTCGGCTACCTCGTCAGTCACCCCATCCAGTACCAGGCCCCTCTGCTGCGACGCATCGCCGCCGAACCCGACATCGACCTGCGCGTCTTCTTCGGCTCCGATCTCTCGGTACGCAGCTACAAGGATGAAGGCTTCGGCGCCACCGTCGAGTGGGACGTTCCCTTGCTCGACGGCTATCAGTCCGAGTTCCTCCCCATCCTTCGCGATAAGCGCAACATCTCGGTTGCCTCCCCCATCAGCCGCGGCATCTACGATCGTCTCCGCGGCGCAAACGGCACCCCGCCCATCGACGTCCTCTGGGTTCACGGCTACGCCACCATTAACGCCCTCCATGGCATGATCGCCGCCCGCGCCCTCGGCATCCCCGTCTTGCTCCGTGCCGAATCCTGGCTCCGCGACCGCGATCGCTCCAGCATCAAACTCGCCGCCAAGCACGCCTTCTTCCGCGGCCTCCGCCAGATGGTCGACGCCGTCCTTCCCATCGGCACCCTCAACTCCGAGTACTGGACCCACTATCTCGGCGAAGACATGCCTCAGTTCCTCATGCCCTACGCCGTCGACAACGACTTCTTCCGCGCCCGCGCCATCGCCGCCACCGCCGGTCGAGATGCCCTCATCCGCGAGCTCGATCTCGAACCCGGCCGCTCCGTCATCCTCTTCGCCTCCAAACTCCAGAACCGCAAACAGTGCGTCGATCTGGTTGAAGCCACCCTCCGCCTCGCCACCCATCTCCCGCCCGATCGCCAGCCCTACCTGCTCATCGTCGGCGACGGCGAAGAGCGCGCCAACCTCGAGCGCCGCGTCGCCCTGGCCGGCGCCACCAATATCCGCTTCTGCGGCTTCCGCAACCAGTCCGAGCTCCCCCGCTTCTTCGATCTCGCCAACGTCTTCGTCCTTCCCTCGCGCCACGAGCCCTGGGGCCTCATCGTCAACGAGGTCATGAACGCCGGCCGCGCCATCATCGTCTCGGACGACGTCGGCAGCCAGCCCGACCTCATCACCGACGGGGTCGACGGCTGCGTCTACCCCGTGAGCGACATCGACGCCCTCACCGCCGCCCTCGTCCGCGTTCTCACCACCCCCGGCCTCGCCGCCAGCATGGGCGAGCGCGCCCGCGAGCGAATCCTGTCCTGGAGCTTCGACCAGGATCTCCTCGGTCTGCGCGCCGCCCTCGAGCACGTCGGCCGACGCCTTCGCGCGTAGTTCTCTGCCGCCCCACTCGCCTCCATCACCGCGTCTCCCCTGCTACGCTGCATAGGAACCTCTCGTCGACCATGCGCCTTCTCCACATCATCGGCACCATCAGCCCCGAGGCCGGCGGTCCCACCGAGTCCGTCCGCTCCCTGCTCAACTTCGGCCCACCGGACTACCACGGCGAAGTCGTCACCCTCGACGACCCCGACGCCCCCTTCCTCAAGGAACTCAACTTCACCGTCCATCCCCTCGGTCCCGGCAAGGGCGTCTACGCCTTCGCCCCCAAACTCCGCCCCTGGCTCAAAGCCAACGCCCATCGCTTCGATGGCGTCGTCGTCAATGGCCTCTGGCAGTACGTCGGCTTCGCCGCCTGGCGCACCTTCGCCGGCAAAAAACCCTATGTCGTCTTCACCCACGGCATGCTCGACCCCTACTTCAAGCACCGCTTTCCGCTCAAGCACCTCAAAAAGTGGTTCTACTGGCTCTCCGCCGAGTTCTGGATCCTGCGCGGCGCCTTCCGCGTCCTCTTCACCACCGACGCCGAAGAGCGCCTCGCCCGCCAGAGCTTCTGGCTGCACCAGTGGCAGGGCTTCGTCGTCCCCTACGGAGCCACCCCCGCGCTCGACGCCCCCCAGGCGCAGCTCGACGCCTTCTACACCCTCTGCCCCCATCTTCGCGACCGCCGCTTCCTCCTCTTTCTCGGCCGCATCCACCGCAAAAAAGGCTGCGATCTCCTCATCGACGCCTTCGCCCAGGTCGCCGCCCTCGATCCCACCCTCGATCTCGTCATGGCCGGCCCCGATCAGCAGCGCTGGTCCGTCGATCTTCAAGCCCGCGCCGAGACCCTAGGCATTGCCGCCCGTGTGCATTGGCCCGGCATGCTCAAAGGCCTCGTCAAATGGGGCGCCTTCCGTGCCTCCGAAGCCTTCGTCCTCCCCTCCCATCAGGAGAACTTCGGCATCGCCGTCGCGGAAGCCATGAGCTGCCATCGTCCCGTCCTGCTCTCCGACAAAGTCAATATCGCCGAAGAGATCGCCGCCGATGGCGGTGGCCTCATGGAGACCGACACCCTCGCCGGAACCATCAACCTGCTCACCCGTTGGATCCAGCTCTCCCCTGAAGCCAAAGCCCTCATGGGCCAGCGAGCCTTCGAGACCTTCACTCGCCGCTACGACATGCGCCAAAACGCCACCCGCATCATCCGCCTCTTTGACCAGGCCCCCGGCATGCCCCAGGCGCAGGGTATAGACCAGGCCCCCGGCATGCCGCCCAGCGTGGAGTCACAGCCATGACCTCGCCGCCGCCCCCCACCTCCACCCAACCCCACTACAACGCAGCCGACACCGTCTGCGCCAACCCCGCCGCCGACCCCTACCAGCGTCCCGCCTTCTCGTCAGCCGATCGTCTCCGCCGCCTCACCTGGAACATCTGCTGGCTGCTTCTCTTTCGTCCCTCGCCGCGCCCCTTCCACGCCTGGCGATCCGCCCTTCTTCGCCTCTTCGGCGCCCACCTAGGCCCCGGCTGCCACATCTATCCCGGCGCCCGTATCTGGGCTCCGTGGAACCTCCTCGCCGCCGACTCCGTCGCCATCGCCGACGGCGCCGAGATCTACAATCCAGCCCCCATGACCTTCGGCTCCCACGCCATCATCTCCCAGGGAGCCTATCTCTGCGGCGCCACCCACGACTACGACAGCGCAGACTTCCCGCTGCTCGCCTTTACCACCCAACTCGGCGCGTACGCCTGGGTCTGCGCCCGCGCCATCGTCTCCCCCGGTGTCAACCTCGGCGAGGGCGCCGTTCTCGGCCTCGGCTCCATCGCCACCCGCTCGCTCGAGCCATGGGCCATCTACGCCGGCGTCCCAGCCCGCCGCCTCAAAGACCGCCAGCACCCAGCCCGCTA
>CAXSEC010000154.1:4627-8871 GCA_964236325.1 uncultured Acidobacteriaceae bacterium
TAAACCGCCTACGCGCGCAGCTTCGCCAGCAGATCCGTCGGATGCACCGGCTTGGCCAAAATCTCAAACTCGTGACCCTGTATCCGCGCCTTCTCCAACAGATCAGCCGTCGCCGCCTGCCCGGAAAACAACAGGATCTTGCATGCCGGAATCTTGCTGCGCGTGATAATCGCCGCCTCAATGCCCGTCATGCCCGTCATAATGACGTCACTGATCAACATGTTGGGCTGAAAGCTCTCCAGCGCCTCCACAGCCTTCTCTCCACTGAAGACGGCGCGTGCTTCAAATCCAGCCTGGTTCAGGATAATCGCCAGCGTATTTGCGATCACCTGCTCGTCGTCTGCCACCAGTACGCGAGGCTTGGAGTGATTCGATGTTGACTCTGACATACGTTCAATATCCCCGGGGTTAAGCTGCTGCGAATGGGCCGAGTGCGTTCTCTTCAGCTCGTTGAAAGTCCCTTATCAGGGGTAATGATACGCTGAGCGCAGGCCTTCGATGATGACCGCCCGATGGAAAAACGCAGGCTCCGTTCCGATTGCCAGATGAACCGCAAAGCAACCTGAAATAACCTCCAACGCAAGCCCTAAGCAAGTCCCAGACAGTAGCCCCAAAATCCCTATGCAGCCATCCATCATCCGTGCCGAACGTGTGGAGAAGTACTACGCGCAGCCCAGCGAAAATCGCATCCAGGTCATCTCCCCTACCGACCTCGCGATCCCCGCCGGCGAGATCATCGCCCTGCTCGGCCCCTCCGGCTCCGGCAAATCCACCCTCCTTCGCATGCTCACCGGCCTCTCCACACCCTCCGCCGGCCAGGTCTTCTGGCACGAAAAACCCATCGCGTCGGCCGACGTCAACGTCTCCATCGTCTTTCAGAGCTTCGCCCTCTTTCCCTGGCTCACCGTCCTTGAAAACGTGGAAGCACCCCTGCAGGCCCGCGGTATGGACGCCGCCGAGCGCCGCAAACGCTCCCTCCACATCCTCGACACCGTCGGCCTCGATGGCTTCGAATCCGCCTACCCCAAAGAGCTCTCGGGTGGCATGCGCCAGCGTGTCGGCTTCGCCCGAGCCCTCGTCGTCGAGCCCGAAGTCCTCTTTATGGACGAGCCCTTCTCCGCCCTCGACGTCCTCACCGCAGAAAACCTCCGCTCTGAGCTCCTCGAGCTCTGGCAGAAAAAAACCATCCCCACCCAGGCCATCTTCCTCGTCACCCACAACATAGAAGAAGCCGTCCTGCTCGCCGACCGCATCATCGTCCTCGGTCGCAACCCCGGCCACGTCCGTACCGACTTCAAAGTCGCCCTCGCTCATCCCCGCGATCGCAAAGCCTCCGCCTTCACCCAGTTGGTCGACTACATCTATAAGGTCCTCACCCAGCCCGACGCGCAGCCCCCCGAGCTGCCCCAGAGCTCCTCCGGGAAGCGCGTCCGCGACCAGCGAGCCATGCACTACCAGATGCTGCCCCACGCCCGCCCCGGCGGCATCGCCGGTCTGCTCGAACTCCTGCTCGATCACAGCGGCAAGGACGACATCTACAAGCTGGCCGACGATCTCGCCTTCGAGATCGACGACCTCCTGCCCATCGTCGACGCCGCCCAGCTCCTCGGCTTCCTCAACGTCAACGAAGGCGATGCCAGCATCACCCCCACCGGCGCCGAGTTCGCCAACTCCGAGATCCTCCGCCAGAAAGAGCTCTTCCGCCAGGCCGCCGTCGAGCACGTCCTTCTCCTGCGACAGATCGTCCGCGCCATCGACGCCAAGAGCGATCACTCCGTCTCGCAGGAGTTCTTCCACGACATGCTCGACGAACAGTTCAGCGAAGATGAGACCCTTCGCCAGCTCGAGACCGCCATCAACTGGGGCCGCTATGCCGAACTCTTCGACTTCGACGCCTCCCGCCGCCGCTTTGTTCAGTCTGAAGACCACACGCCCCACCTCGCCCCCACCGCCGAGCTCGACGCATGACCCTACCCTCAACCCCTGTCCTCCCGACCGAAACGCGGGTCCCCGGCGGGCGTACCTGCCCGCTGGGGTGGAAAGCCGGGGTCCCCGGCGAGCGTACCTGCCCGCTGGGGTGGAAAGCGCAGCGAAGTGGAAGGACCTGCTTTTCGCCTTTGCAATCTTTGGTTGTCATTCCGAGCGCAGCGAGGAACCCCCGCATTTCTCCCTTAACCACGGAGCGCAGCGACGCGACCTGCTTCTCACCGTTGCAACTTTTGGCTGTCATTCTGAGCGCAGCGAGGAACCGCCGCATTTCGCCCTTAACCACGGAGCGCAGCGACGCGTTCCGCTCTGGCGCACCCGGATCCGCCCATGATTGACCTCCGCACCAGCTTCGCCATCATGCGCCCCGGCGAAACCCTCGCCCGCTCCCAGGCGCTCAAACGCACCTGGCCCTTCTTCCTCGATCTCGTCGTCGCCGTCATCGGCCTCGCCTGCTTCTACGGCGTCGTGCGCATCGGCCACTACTGGTTCGGCCATCCCACCCCCGCCATCACCATCTCGCTCAGCCCGCGCGCTCTGCCCCTCTACGCCTTCTACTCCGTCGTCCGCATCGGCCTCGCCTACCTTCTCTCCCTCGTCTTCGCCATCGCCTATGGCTACGCTGCCGCCTACAGCAAGCGCTTTGAAGCCCTCATGCTGGCCGCGCTCGATATCCTCCAGTCCATCCCCGTGCTCAGCTTCCTCCCCGGCGTCATGCTCGCCATGGTCGCCCTCTTCCCTACCCGCCAGATCGGCGTCGAGCTCGGCGCCATCCTGCTCATCTTCACCGGCGCTGTCTGGAACATGGCCTTCTCCTTCTACTCCTCGCTCCGCAGCATCCCCAAAGAGCTCCGCGAAGCGACCGACATCTACGGCTTCTCCCGCCTCCAGCGCCTCGTCCAGCTCGAGCTCCCCTACGCCGCCATCGGTCTCATCTGGAACTCCATCATGTCCGTCGCCGGCGCCTGGTTCTTCCTCATGGCCTGCGAGATGTTCGTCCTCGGTCCCCGCGACTTCCGCCTTCCCGGCCTCGGCTCCTACCTCCAGACCGCCGCCTCCGTCGGCAACGGCCGCGCCATCGTCTACGGCCTCGTCACCATGGTCTCGATCATCGTCCTCACCGATCAGCTCATCTGGCGCCCCGTCATCGCCTGGAGCGATCGCTTCAAGTTCGAACAGACCGAAGGCAAAGCCCGCGTCAACTCGCCCCTGCTCCACCTCGTCCAGAACTCCCGCGTCCTCCAGGCCATCAACGGAGCCACCACCGTTCGGCTTGAAGAGCACCACTACCGTGCCGTCGCCCATCGCCGCCAGACCCGCATCGCAACCGCCAACATCCCCGTCGAGGTCCGCCCGCACCACTCCGCCGCCTTCATCTTCCGCATCTGCCTCCTCCTGCTCGTCCTCATCGCCGTCCTCACCCTCGCCGCCCACGCCTTCGGCCTGCTTCGCACCGTCCGCCTCGATCAGCTGGTCAACATCCTCAAAGGCGCCGCCGCCACCTTCCTCCGCGTCAACGTCGCCCTTCTCCTCGCCTCCGCCTGGACCATCCCCGTCGGCGTCGCCATAGGCTTCCAGCCCAAACTCGCCCGCATCGCCCAGCCCCTCGCCCAAATCGCCGCCTCCGTCCCCGCCACCGCCCTCTTCCCCGTCCTTCTCCTCGCCCTCATCCGCTACGGCGGCGGCATGGGCATCGGCTCCATCGCTCTCATGCTCCTCGGCACCCAGTGGTACATCCTCTTCAACGTCATCGCCGGCGCCATGGCCATCCCCAACGACCTCAAGGAAGTCGCCACCCTCTTCCACTTCACCCGCTGGCAGCGCTGGCGAACCGTCATCCTCCCCGGCATCTTCCCCTTCCTTATCACCGGCCTCGTCACCGCCTCCGGTGGCGCCTGGAACGCCAGCATTATCGCCGAGTACTTCCCCCTCAAAAACCAGATCCTCCAGACCACCGGCCTCGGCAACCAGATCTCCGTCGCCACCGCAGCCGGCGAGTTCCAGATCCTGCTCCTCGCCACCATCGTCATGGCCCTCATGGTCGTCACCATCAACCGCCTCGTCTGGCGCCCGCTCTTCCGCCTCGCCGAAACCCGCTACCGCCTCTAGCTGAAGACATTGCTCTCCGATAAAGCCGTAATCTCGACCGAAGCGTAGCGAAGTGGAGAGACCCCTGTATTTCGCTCTTGTTTGGTTGTCATCCCTTGAGCACAGCGAAGGATCCCCGCACTTCGCTTTTGTCATTGCTTGTTCTTCCT
>CAXSEC010000155.1:0-8844 GCA_964236325.1 uncultured Acidobacteriaceae bacterium
ACCTACAACCCTTCGGTTAACAGCCGAATGCTCTGCCATTGAGCTACTCAGGAATATTGCTTCACACACCGGGGAGGTGTGTGCCACTCCCTCAGTTATAGCAAATCGATGAGGGGGGGTCAAAGCCGCGGAGGTATTGCGCGTCCTCCGCCATATCTCACAACCAGCGGTTCTAATCAGCCCTAGGGATAAAGCAGGATTGCGATGCTGTAGGAAGTAAATGCGCCGGACGTAGCGGAAGGGCATGCACCGACAACTGCCTGCCGATACTTGCCCGAGGTCAGGCGGCTCTTGATCTGAGACGGAAGCCGATCCAGGTGGGATGACGTGTAGCGCATGACGTACCAAGGCTGCCGCACTCCGGCGTAACCGGTGGACATGGTGCAGGTCTGTCGCGCGTTCTCAACGCTCTGCACATCGGAGTTGCCGATCGCTAGCCCGCTCGTGTTCAGTAGTGAGGTCACCGCAAGTTCCTGCTGATCGAGAGGGATTGTGTCCACCGTGGAAGCGAAATCCTCCACCGCAAACACCTCTTCATTCCGCGTCACCACGGCGATCCCGACAACGTTTACAGAAGGATCTAGCAGATTGGCGCGATGGCCGCTTGACTGCATCCAGAGCCCATGAATGATCGCCGGATCCTGAGCCTCCGCGACGTTCTCCGTTATCAAAGAAAAGTGCACCCCGGCCGAGGCGCCACGCTGCGAAAGGTCCGGTTCGCCCGGAAAGCCATGCGAGATATCCGCATGTTCGGCCATCTGAAAGGCATGGTAAAGAGCGGCCTGCGACAACATCGGGTCGCGCGTGAGCGTCTTCAGAGCGTGCGCGGCGCGATCCGTATTGGCCTCGCTCAGCAGAAGCTGTTCTGCAACATTCGGGCTGCTGACCACGCCCCGTGTGACGCCGTGTGCCAGAGCGGTCGTCAGGAGAAGTAGCGCGAAAAAAGAGCGCTGGAGAAAAGGGGTGCAGAACAACATGGGGACCATCCTTGCCTTCTCGGCGTATCGCGGCCCTGAACGAGCCTGCAATACCGCTGATTCTAGGAAGGAGGAATGGTGTCGGTTAATCCCACATTCGGGGGGACAGGAGTCGTCGCTTCGGCCATGAGCATGCTGTCTCTCGACCATCGACCCTCCAGACACACGGAAACACCCCTGCGCCCTCACGCCTAAACGCATGAAGGGCGCCGAGCTTCCAAGGCCTGTGGGAGAGTTCAGTCGAACAAAGGGAGACGTAGAGAAGAACGTCAGAGCCGGCAGCGTTGAAGATCTAGCTTATCGTGCCGCGCACCGCATCCCACGTTTGGGTGATTCCCCGTTCCAGACTGGTAACGTGCCTCCAGCCAAGATCGTGCAGACGTTGCACATCCATCAGCTTCCGCGGCGTTCCATCCGGCTTGCTGGTGTCGAACGTCAACGATCCCTGGAAGCCGATCACCTTGGCAACCATCTCGGCAAGCTCCCGAATGGTCACATCCTCGCCGGTGCCGATGTTGATCAGTGGTGGCGCATCGTCGAGCAGCAGCGTGCCAAAGCGCGCCGAATCCAGATTCATCAGGAACACGCAGGCTTCGGCCAGGTCATCGGAATACAGCAGCTCACGCCGCGGCGTTCCCGTTCCCCACACCGTCACCTCACTCGCGCCGCTGCGCAGCGCCTCCGCCGTCTTCCGCATAAGCGCCGGCAGCACATGCGAGGTATTCAGATCAAAGTTGTCATTCGGCCCGTACAGGTTCGTCGGCATCGCCGCGAGGTACTTCGTTCCATATTGCCGGTTGTAGCTCCAGCACATCTCAATGCCCGCAATCTTCGCCAGAGCATAGGGCCGATTGGTCGGCTCAAGCGGCCCCGTCAGCAGCGAACTCTCAGACATCGGCTGCGGCGCCAGCTTGGGGTAAATGCACGACGACCCCAGAAACAGCAGACGATCCACCTCGCTGTGATAGCTCGAATCAATAATGTTGTTCTGGATCGCGAGGTTATCCCGAATAAAGTCTGCCGGATAGCTATTGTTCGCGAGAATGCCCCCGACCTTCGCCGCCGCCAGGAAGACAAACTGCGGCTTCTCCGCCAGGAAGAACTCTCGAACCGCTTTACCGTTCAGCAGGTCTAGCTCACTCCTGGACCGCGTGAGAACGTTGTCATAGCCCAGCCTCGTCAGCTCGCGATGAATCGCCGAGCCGACCAGGCCGCGATGGCCTGCAATAAAGATCCGCGCGTCCCGCTGCATGTACTCGAAAGCCATTCCTTAGCTCTCCCGGACGTTGTAGGCGGCGAACCCGTGCTTGCGCACCAGCGCGTCCCGCTGCGCCGAAAGCAGATCGGCGTCGATCATCTCCTTCACCAACTCGTCGAAAGTCGTGCGCGGTGTCCAGCCGAGTTCGCGCTGCGCCTTGCTCGGATCCCCCAGCAGCGTCTCCACCTCGGTTGGCCGGAAGTATCGAGGATCAATCGCGATAACCACCTTGCCATCTTTGTCTAAAGCCTTCTCCTCAACGCCGCTTCCCTGCCAGGTCAGCTCGAGTTCCAGCAACTTCGCGCATCGCTCAATAAACTCACGCACGCTGTACTGCTGTCCTGTCGCAATCACAAAGTCCTGCGGCTTCTCCTGCTGCAGCATCAGCCACTGCATCTCGATGTAGTCCCGCGCATGGCCCCAGTCGCGCTTGGCATCAATATTGCCCATAAACAGGTTTTCCTGCAGGCCAACCTTGATCCGTGCCAGACCTCGCGTAATCTTTCGCGTCACAAAGGTCTCACCGCGCAGCGGGCTCTCGTGATTAAACAGAATGCCGTTGCACGCATACATGCCATAGGCTTCGCGGTAGTTCACCGTAATCCAGTAACCGTACATCTTCGCCACAGCATAGGGCGATCGCGGATAGAACGGCGTCGTCTCGCGCTGCGGAATCTCCTGCACTAGCCCGTAAAGTTCTGACGTCGATGCCTGATAGAACCTCGTCTTCTTCTCGAGCCCAAGAATCCGAATCGCCTCCAGCAGCCGAAGCACCCCTAAAGCATCCGAGTTCGCCGTGTACTCCGGCTCCTCAAACGAGACCTGCACATGAGACTGGGCGGCAAGGTTGTAGATCTCATCCGGCTGCACCTTCTGCACAATGTGAATCAGCGACGAAGAGTCCGTCATGTCGCCGTAGTGCAAAATGAAGTTACGATGTGCGAGATGCGGATCTTCGTAGATATGATCAATGCGGGCCGTGTTGAAGAGCGACGTTCGACGCTTGATGCCATGGACCTCATAGCCCTTCGCAAGAAGAAACTCAGCTAGGTAGGCTCCATCCTGACCGGTTACGCCCGTAATCAATGCTCGTTTCAAAAGTAACCTCTCACAATCTGTCTCTGGATTCTAACGGACTCTCTTTGTAGCTCATCTCCCAAAGTACAGGAGTTCCTGCTCAAATCGAAGCAGGACTTCTTCGCGCCCCAGCCAGCGCACAGCATAGGCTCTGGCGTTGCTGCCCAACCTCCGTCGCAGCGGCGGCGAATCAACCAGAACTCTGGCCGCCGCGTAGAGCGCCGCATCATCTCCCGGCGATACGCACATGCCCGACGCGCCGTGCGCTCCATCGCCGGCGATCACGGTGGCCAGCATGGTTCCCGTATCTGCCGTCGCCAGCACAGGCCGCCCGCTCGACAGCATTCCCGTCAGCTTCGACGGCATCACCAGATCCGCCGCTCCCCCACGCTGCGGCAGAAGATGTATGTCCGCCGCATTCAGCAGCGATCCCAGCCGCTCGGATGGCTGCAGCGGCAGCAGCGTCACATTCTGCCGGCCGCGGACCAGCCCCTCCAGCCGCCGTCGAAAGGCTCCGTCCCCACAGAAGAGAAAGTGCACGGCTTCATCGCCTTCAAACGCAGCCGCCAGCGGTGCCAGCGCCTCCAGACCCTGCTTGTTGCCCATGTTGCCGGAGTAGAGGAGTACCGTCTTGCCCGTCAGGCCAAACTCCTCGCGAATGGTATTCGGGCTTCCTTCCACCTCCGGCTGCAGCGACTCAACATCCACCCAGTTCGGAAACAGTGTGACCCGATCCGCCGAAACCCCCTTCTCCTCCGCCCGCAGCACCATCTTCGGCGAAATCGAGGACACACGATCAAAGGCCTGCGTAAACACCCTCTCAAGCGCCAGCGCCAGCGTGTGCACCGCGCCCTCCGCCGGCAGCAACCCCAGATCAAACGCTGCATCCACCTCGTAGTCCTGCACATGCAGCCAGGTGCGCGCTCCTGTGGCACATCCAGCCAGCAAAGCCACTGGCGCCCCGAAGAATGTGGGTTCAACCGTCCAAACCACCTCCGGTTGCCAGAAGATCTGCCCCAGCATGGTCGGCAGGCTCGCCAGCATGAATGAAAAGAGGTGCAGCAAACGCCTCTTGCCGGATGGATTCTGCGGAACATACAGCGGCGTGCGATACACCGTCAGGCCAGGCGCTACCTCCTTCGCGCGGAAGTATCGCTCCTTGTAATCTGCGTGAACGCGCCATGCCGGATAGTACGGCGGTGCCGTCACGACGTGCACCTCGTGCCCGCGTGCCGCCAGCCATTCAGCCATCTCGCCCGTATACTTGCCGATTCCTGTCAATTCCGGCGTGAAATTGAGCCCGTAAATCAAAATGCGCAGAGTAGATTCCCGCCAGTGAAAAATGACGTCCACGACCATCATAATCGCTGTGCCTGACTCCCCCTAACCCACCCCTTGCCCACACCTAACCCACCCCTTGCTCAGATGCTCCCTTGTGCCGCATGCTTGCTGAAGTGCCCCAGCCACCACCATCTCCGCGCTCACCGTCACAGCGTGCCCGATCAGGCTTGCGTTGGGCCGTCGGCTGGACACAAACGAACCTTTTCCTCATCATTGGCCTTCTACTCACGTCCCTCTTCATCGCCATGGCCCTGATGGCTCCCTGGCTCGCTCCGCACGATCCGTCTGAGCTCCATCTGCTAAGCCGGCTGCAAACCCCCTCCCCCGGATCCCTGTTTGGGACCGACGAACTCGGCCGCGACATCCTCTCGCGAATCATCTACGGCGCTCGCATCTCCCTCTCCGTCGGCTTCGCTGTCGTCAGCCTCTCGCTCTTTCTGGGCGTCACTGTCGGCGCCGTCGCAGGCTTCTACGGCGGTCCGCTCGATACGCTGCTGAACGTCTATCTGGCCAACGCCTTTCTGGCCCTCCCCGGGATCCTGCTCGCCATCGCCGTCGTCGCCTTTATGGGCCCGGGTCTACTGAACGTCATCCTGGCCCTGTCCATCTCAGGGTGGGTCAACTACGCGCGGCTGGTACGCGCCCAGGTCATGGCCGTCAAGCAGCGCGAGTTCGTCGAAGCCGCGCGATCGCTGGGCGCCTCAAACGCGCGCGTGCTTCTGCGCCATATCCTGCCCAACACCCTGCCCTCGCTGCTGGTCCAGGCCTCGATCGGTATGGCAGGAGCCGTTCTCTCCGAAGCCACCCTTAGCTTCCTCGGCCTCGGTGTTCCCCCACCCGCGCCAAGCTGGGGCGCCATGTTGAACGACGCGCGCTCTCACCTCTTCGACGCTCCGCGCCTGGTCTTCTTCCCCGCCGTCGCCGTCATGCTCCTGGTGCTCGCCTTCAACTTCATCGGCGACGCGCTGCGCGACCTCTTCGATCCCCGTCAAAGAAAGCGACTCGCCGCCTGATGCGCGTAGGCGTCATCTCGGATACCCATGGTCTGCTTCGTCCCGAGGCGCTCACCGCCCTTGCCGGCTCCGATCACATCCTCCACGCCGGAGACGTCGGCCAGGGACCAATCCTCGATCGCCTGCGCGACCTCGCTCCCCTCACCGCCATTCGCGGCAACATCGATCGTCAGGGCGACGCCTCTCTTCTCCCGCCGACCGAAGCCATCGAACTCCAGAACCATCTCTTCTATCTCGTCCACGCCATCGCCGATCTCGACCTCAATCCCGTCGCAGCACACGTCCATGTGGTCGTGAGTGGTCACTCCCACAAAGCATCGATCCTGTGGAAGCAGGACGTCCTCTATCTCAACCCCGGCAGCGCTGGCCCGCGACGCTTCAAGCTTCCCATCACCCTCGCACTCGTGGACATTTCGGAGACCGGTCTGGCCGCCCGCCTCATCGAGCTGTAGCGGCGCCGGAAGCTCTCTGCTCAAAGCGCACCGAGCGAAGAACGCCTTCCATCCGGCCACGCACCGCAGCCAGCTGCTCCGGCGTCATATCCCGCGCGCCAGACACCTCGCCGCCGCAAAAGGTGTTGATCACCAGATCAAACCGCAGGCAGCTCGTCCCGCGCAACGCGGTATAAACATCATCCCGGCTCTCGATACAGCTGCCGCCATGCTCCGTGTACCCACGCTTGAAGCCGATTCCATCAATCACGGGCGTCGGCGAGGAGCGATGCGCTTCGGGCGCCGCCGCCTGATTCGCACAGGACACAGCGGTCGCATGCGGCGTCGAGCTCACATGAAACAACGCCCCCGAAAACGTGGAGTTCGGAAATGGATTGAAGTCCAGCATCCCCACCGCATGCAGCTGGGTCGCGTCCTCGGCAGACCGTGCATCGAGGGCAAACGTGCTGAACTCCCCATCCCGCCGGCTGAAGTTCCACCCCGCCGGCAGATCAAACGCTAGCCCATCGCGCGCATCATGCACCGTCCGCGCCGGCGGCGACGTAGGCTCGGGGACCGGCTTCGGCTGCAGTCGCGCCAGCGGGTTCGAGCTCTGGGCCGCGGCAGGGAGAGCCATCAGGAGAAGCAGCAAAGCAGCATTCATATGTGCCTCTAAACTATGTGCCAGACAGCCTCTTTGGCAAAGATCATCCGCCAAACTCCTAACAGCTCACGATCGCCGCAGCCGCGGGTCGACCAGCGTATACGCCACATCCGTCAACAGATTCACCACCACATACGTCAGCCCGACCGCCAGCAGACATCCCTGCACCAGCGCGTAATCGCGATTCGAGATCGCCGACAGCGTCAGCCGCCCGATCCCCGGCCAGCTGAAGATCGTCTCCGTCACAATCGCCCCTGCCAGCAGACTGCCAAACTGCAGCCCCAGCACCGTCAACACCGGCACCAGAGCATTCGGCAGCGCATGCCGATACATCGTTCTAGCCTCTGATAGTCCCTTCGCCCGCGCCGTCCGCACATAGTCCTGCGTCAACTCCTCGAGCATCGCCGATCGAACCATGCGCGTTAGAATCGCCGCCAACCCCAGCCCCAGCGTCACCGCCGGCAGCACCAAATGCAGCCCAAACTCCCACGCTGACTCCTCCTGCGGCCCAGCGCCAGAGACCGGCAGCCACCCCAACCCGATCGAGAACACCAGAATCAGCATCGGCCCCAGCGCAAAGTTCGGAAACGAAAGCCCCACCAACGACAGCACACTCAACCCGCGATCCACGCTCGTCCCCCGCCGCCGCGCCGAGATCACCCCCGCCGGCACTGAAAACCCCGCCCCCAGCAGCAGCGCCGCCGCCGTCAGCGCCAGCGTATACGGATAGCGCTGCCCCACCAGGTGCACCACCGAGTCATGCAGCCGCAGCGATTGCCCCAGATCGCCATGCAGCACGCCCCTCCAATAGCGCACATACTGCTCCGACAACGGTGCATCCAGTCCATACGCATGCCGCATCCCGGCCACATCGCTCGCCGTCGCCCCTTCGCCCAGCATCTGTACGATCGGATCCCCGGGCACCAGATGAATCAGCAGAAACACCACCGACACCACCACCCACAGCACAGGTAGCGTCAGCGCCAACCGCCGGCCGGCTTGAAGCAGCAGTCGAGTCACGTCGCCTCGCCCATACCCGACCATAGCAGCCACATCCCGCCCCAGCCGCTACAGGCTCTCCACCCGAACCTTCGCCACCCGCCGCTCCTGCATCGCCGCAATCGTAAACACCCGCCCCTCGTGCTGCACATGGTCTCCCACCGCCGGGATCCGTCCAAACTGCGTCAACAGAAATCCCGCCAGCGTCTCCACCCCGGCCTCCCGCGGAAACGTCCATCGCAGCTGCGTCGTCAGGTCCCGCAGCGGCGTCGTTCCCTCCAGCTCCATGCCGCCCGTCATCGCCGGCAGCGCCCGCTGCGCCAGGTCAAACTCATCTTCCAGCTCGCCGACAATCTGCTCCAGGGCATCCTCCGCCGTCACCAGCCCCACCGTCGAGCCAAACTCGTCCACCACTATCGCAATCTGCCGCCGATCCTGTTGAAACTCCTGCAGCAGCTCCGCCGCCAGCTTGGTCTCCGGCACCACCGTCGCCGGCCGCATAATCTGCCGTAGCGTCAGCCCGGTCGGCCCCGCTTCAAGCGCCCGGCTCGCCGCGTGAAAGTGCATCAGCCGCGACACATCCTTTGAATACACCACACCCACAATGCGATCTTCCTCCGCCGTCGCCTCGGCCCGTGACCGCGGATCAAACACCGGCACCCGCGAGTGCTGCTCCTCGATAATCCTCGCGCTTGCCTCATGCACCGGCAGATCGGCGCTCAGCAGAAACATCCGCGCTCGCGGCGTCATAATCTCGCGCACCGTCACATGGTTCAGCTCGATCGCGCGATGAATAATCTGCTCCTGAAACTCCGGCAGCAGCCCCATGCGCCGCGTCGCCGTCGCCATCAGCTTCAGCTCCTCCGGCGAGTGCGCCGCGCCCTCCCCCCGCAGCGGCGCACGAAACAGCCGCAGCACCAGCGTCGCCGAGCTGTTCATCAGGTGCACCGCCGGCCGTGTCAGGCGGATAAATGCCTCCATCGGCGCCGCCACCGCCATCGCAACCCGCGCCGCCCGCTGCAGCGCCAGAGACGTCGGCACCAGCTCGCCCAGCAACACCTCAAAATAGGTTATCCCCGCAAAC
>CAXSEC010000156.1:0-8753 GCA_964236325.1 uncultured Acidobacteriaceae bacterium
CCCGCACAAGGATCTTCGCCGCGCCAGGGCCGCAGCTCTCTCCATGATTCCTTCAAGCACCGGTGCCGCCAAAGCGCTCAAGCTGGTCATCCCGGAGATGGACGGGAAGCTCGATGGCTTTGCCATTCGCGTGCCAACCCCCAACGTGTCAGTTGTCGACCTGACGTTTGTCGCGGAGAAGCCCATCTCCATTGCTGCCGTCAACGAAGCTCTAAAGAAGGCCTCGGAGGCCGGACCACTCAAGGGCTATCTGGGCTACACAGATGAAGAGTTGGTAAGCGCTGACTTTCGTGGAAATCCACTCTCGTCGATCGTTGACTCAAAGCTCACCAAGGTGATCGGCCAGAGCGGCAAGGTCATCAGCTGGTACGACAACGAGTGGGGCTATTCAAGCCGTGTGAAGGATCTGATCTTCTTCCTGGAGAGTAAGGGCCTGTAATCAACCTGCAGCAGATTGGGCCGTGCAGCTTCATTCTTTAACGAAGCTGCACACTACCGCGGCTTTCCTCATCCAACCCGAGATGAGTGATCGCGCTGACTTTCCCGGATCAAGTCCCTATGAACCGATCATCGGCTTCTCGCGAGCCGTTCGTGTCGGCCGCCACGTTTATGTCTCAGGAACCGGACCGGTTGGCGAGGATGCCGCAGATCCGGCGACGCAAACCGAGCAGTGCCTCACCCTGATTGCCGCGATCCTGAAGCAGGCGGGCAGCTCGATCGAGCATGTTGTCCGAACGCGGATGTATCTTACGCAGGTGCAGGACTGGGAAGAGATCGGGCGCATCCATGGCAAGTTCTTTTCCATCATCCGTCCAGCATCAACGATGGTGGTCGTCGCGGCGCTGCTCGATCCAGCATGGCGCATTGAGATCGAGGCGGACGCCATCGATCCCGAATCCTGAAACCAATCAACCTAGTTCCCGGAGACATCATGGCAAAGCTTTCGATACGCGATCTCGATCTTGCGCACAAGCGGGTCTTCATCCGCGTGGACTTCAATGTGCCCTTGTCGAGCGACGGCTCGGAGATCGTCGATGACACCCGGATTCGGGAGACGATACCAACCATCGAGTATGCAATCCGCCGGAAAGCCAAGGTCATCCTCGCCTCTCACCTTGGCCGCCCTCAAGGTAAGCGCGTCGAGACGATGAGCTTGCGTCCCGTCGTCGATCGTCTCCGAGAACTTCTGGATCACGTGCTTGGACCGGGTGAGAACGTCGCTTTTTCGCCGGACTGCGTCGGTGAGGTAGCAACCGAACTGGCGACACAGCTTGAATCCGGTCAGACATTATTGCTCGAGAACCTTCGCTTCCACCCTGAGGAAGAAGCCAACGACCCGAAGTTCGCGGAACAGCTTGCGGCGCTGTGCCATGTATACGTCAACGATGCCTTCGGCAGTGCTCATCGCGCACATGCCTCTACCGAAGGCATCACGCACTTCGTCAAGCAATCCAGCGCCGGACTGCTGTTGGATAAGGAACTCGAGTACCTCGGAAAAGCCATAACCGACCCCGCCAAGCCGTTCGTCGCCATCCTTGGTGGCGCCAAGGTCTCTGACAAAATTGAGGCAATCGACCATCTCCTGGACAAGGTCGACACGCTGATCATTGGTGGAGCTATGGCCTACACCTTCCTCAATGCGCAAGGGCAGGCCACTGGCAAAAGTCTGGTGGAGGCCGATCGCATCGACGTCGCTCGAGCCGCACTGTCCAAGGCAGAGAAGAATGGGGTCACGTTGCTGCTTCCGACCGATCATGTCCTTGCCGACCGCTTCGCAGACGATGCAAAAACAGAGATTCTTGCAGGGACATCGGATTTCCCTGCGGACCTGATGGCCCTCGATATCGGGCCTGCTTCGATCGAGCTCTTTTCGAAGGCGATCTTCGCTGCAAGTACGGTGGTGTGGAACGGTCCGATGGGCGTCTTTGAACTGCCACACTTTGCTAAGGGAACGAATGCCATCGCGCAGGCCGTAGCCGACAATCAGGACGCCGTCACCATCGTCGGTGGTGGGGACTCCGTCGCGGCTGTTCGGCAGTCTGGCGTCGCCAATAGGATCAAGCACATCTCCACTGGCGGAGGAGCCTCGCTGGAGTTTCTGGAAGGAAAAGAACTGCCAGGGGTTGCTGCACTATCCGAAAAGGTTTGAGGTAGCGCGGCTGGGGCAAGTCGCGTGGACATCCTCTCGATCTAGGAATCTTGGACATGGAGAATCTCACTCAAGCATGAGAAAACCGATCATTGCTGCGAACTGGAAGATGTACAAGAGCCCGACGGACTCGGTTGCCTTCATCCGCCGCTTTTTGCCACTCCTTAGCTCAAAGATGAAGAGCGAAGTCGTTCTCTTTCCGACAGCAACATCTCTGGTCTCAGTCCTTGAGGCAGTCCGCGGAAGTGCGGTAAAGGCCGGTGCCCAGACCATGCACTGGCTCAACGAGGGACCCTACACCGGACAGACGTCTCCGACCATGCTCACCTCGATCGGAGCAACCCACGTGCTGCTCGGTCATTCCGAGCGACGTCTCTACGCCAACGAGAGCTATGAGCATGTCAACCTGAAGATTAAAGCCGCGTGCGCTCACTCGCTTACCCCGGTCGTTTGCCTCGGAGAGATGTTGTCAGATCGGCAGGAAGGCTACACCGCCGATACGCTAATGGCGCAGATGGGTGCGGCGCTGGCCAACTTTCCTCAGGACAGAGCCCATATGCTGGTAATCGCGTACGAGCCCGTCTGGGCCATTGGAACCGGATCAACCGCCAGCCCTGAGATCGCCAATGAAACTCATGGCATCATCCGCGGAGAGTTGCAGCGAAGGTTTGGCTCGGAGATCGCCGACGGTATGCGCATTCTGTATGGAGGCTCGGTGAAGCCTTCGAATGTTGCGTCTTTGATGGAGCAGCCGGAGATCGACGGCGCACTCGTCGGCGGGGGAAGTCTTGATCCGGAGACCTTCTCGCAGATCGTTCACTTCGACTCGCCCTCAGCCGACGCTTAATGCGTCACGGTGCCAGGCTTCTTCCTACTCTCGCGCTCTGCGGGGCGTGTGCTTGCGGAGCGACACCTGTGCTGAGGGCCGGCGCGCTGATCGAGGCCGTGTGCGATGGTACGGTGCCTGCGCCACCAGCGCAGAGCAAGCCGACAGCGCCACAAGGCCAGCGAAGACAAGATACAAGGCTTTCGTAGGCATATGCCCTCCTAGATGCTGCTCAGAAGGTATCGTCAGATCCACGCCAGAAGGAATGACCCTTCCGTGGAGTGCCTGCTACCGCACGACTCCCACCTGATCCACTGGCCAGTAGACGAAGGCGGCCTTGCCGTAAATCAGGCTTCGTTCCACCGGCCCGAACTCTCGGCTGTCACTCGAGATCGAGCGATGATCTCCCATCACAAAATACTCCTGTGACGGGATAGTCATCTCGGGCATCGAGCGGTCGTCAGCATAGCGGGCGGGTACATAGTCCTCTGGAATCGGTGTCCCGTTGACGTAGACCCTGCCGTGATCAATGCGTAACTCGTCCCCAGGCAGCGCAATGACTCGCTTAATGTAGCTCTTCTCGTGATCATGCGGATAGAGGAAGACAACGACATCGCTGCGGTGGATCTCGCCTACGCGGTACGCCATCTTATTGATGAAAAGACGATCCTGATCTTCAAGCATCGGTAACATGCTTGTGCCTTCCACCCGAACTGGTTGATACAGAAAGACAATAATGAAAATCGAGACGAACACGGAGAGAATCAGGTCCCGCATCCAGGACCGGAGCGACGAGCGTCCGGCCGGAAACGGACTCGCCTCCGCCGAAGCGACGATCGTCGCTTGGTCGCCGACGCTCTCTTCTCGATCTCTGAGAACTTCCTTCACGTGGCTGTGCTTTCTTTCACCCAGTCGTTAGACGTTCGAATCTGCGACTTGCGGCTCCCGACGCTGCCAAACCAAACGAGCCACCGAGGCTGGCTGCTCCACCCTCGCCAGATTCAAGAGCCTAAACAATCAACCCAGCTTCTTTCACCATGTCCTCAAAACACGGTAACCATTTTGGCAGAGACTCTGGAGTGGTACGTACATCGTCTTGGTCACGGATTGACTTCGATACTACGGTAGAATTGCCGAGAACGCAGGCGAATGCAATGGCGACCCTCACGATGTTGGAGCCTCCACCCTACTCTCGAAGTGACAATCGCGAGAGCTCTACCCTCTACGATCTGACAACCGAGACGACGAATGCCGCCTCGGAGGGGCTGGATACAAAATCCGCTCTAGAGATCGCACGGATCATCCATCACGAAGATGTGAAGATCGCAGCAGCCGTAAAAAAGGCTCTTCCAGAGATAGCAATCGTCATCGACACGGTGGCTCGGTCTCTACGCGACGGAGGCCGCCTCATCTACGTCGGAGCCGGCTCGAGTGGACGTATCGCCGCACTCGATGCGTCGGAGTGCCCTCCCACCTTTGCCACCGCTCCCTCTCAGGTGCAGTACCTGATGGCGGGTGGTCCAAAGGCGCTCGCTAGCGCCTCAGACGTCAACGAAGATTCGCCAGAGATCGGCCAGCGAGACATCGCCCGCCGGCGACCCACTCGCAAGGACATAGTGATAGGTGTCTCCGCCTCCGGCCGCACGCCCTATGTTGTGGGCGCTGTTGAATATGCCCGCGCCCGTGGAGCGAAGACTGCCGCGCTTACCTGCAACTATCGCACTGCCCTGTCAGAGGTTGCCGACACCACCATCATTGCGGAGGTCGGCCCTGAAGTGGTCACCGGATCAACGCGGATGAAGGCGTCCACCGCTCAGAAGATGATCTGCAACATGATCACAACCGGGGCTATGACGCGTCTGGGGTACGTCTACGAAAACCAGATGGTCAACGTGCACATGAAGAACGAAAAGCTTGTTGAGCGCGGGATCCGTGTTCTCATGAAGGTCTGTCTCATTGACCGTGAGACGGCGATTCGCACCATCAAGTCGGCAGGTAAATCGATCCCGATTGCCGTCGTCATGCTCAAGGCCAATGTTGACAAAATGGAGGCGGTACGCCGCTTAACCAAGTCGGATGGCAATGTTCGGCTTGCCATCGACGACTCTCGCCTCGAGCTCTAACCACCGCCTCATCATGGCGCGGATGACGGTCTCTTCCCGCCGCGCCATGGATCTTCCTCTCCGCATCCACCTCGGCACCCTACGATCCCTCACTCTTCCGTAGACTCGAAGCATGGACAAATTCGTCGTCCGTGGCGGGAACCCCCTGCTCGGCACTATCAAAGTCTCTGGCGCCAAAAACTCCGCGCTTCCCTGCATGGCCGCAGCAATCCTCACGGAAGATGAGGTCATTCTCGAAAACATACCGCAGGTTCGAGACATCGAGACTGAGCGAAAGCTGCTCGAAAGCATGGGGGCTGAGGTCGAACTCGGCTACGGTCGAGCCCAGCACCGCACGCGCATCCGCTGTGCCGTGCTCTCCGATCCCGTGGCAAAGTACGAGATCGTCAAGACCATGCGTGCCAGTTCCCTGGTCCTCGGGCCGCTCATCGCTCGTACCGGCATAGCTCGGGTCGCCATGCCCGGTGGTTGCGCCATCGGCGGGCGCCCCATCGACCTCCACATTAGAGGGCTTGAAGCCATGGGTGCCGTGATCACCCAGGAGCACGGCTACCTCGAAGCCAAAGCCGACCGCCTGATGGGCGCGCACATCGTCTTCGATAAGATCACGGTGACCGGCACAGAAGACCTCCTGATGGCCGCCGTGCTCGCCGAAGGAGAAACGCTCTTCGAGAACTGTGCGCGTGAGCCTGAAGTCACTGACCTGGCGGAGCTTCTAACGGCCATGGGAGCCAACATCACTGGCGCCGGAACCTCCACCATCCGGGTTCTCGGCGTGCCTCGCCTTCACGGCGCTCGCCACCGCATCAACCCGGATCGGATCGAGGCTGGAACCTTCCTGATAGCCGGCGCGATCACCGGGGGTGACCTCAACATCGACGGCTGTAATCCCGCCCATCTCGGTTCGCTGCTCACCAAACTTCACGAATGCGGCGTTCGCCTCGACGTAGGTGAGGACTCCGTTCGCGTTCACTCTGGTGGCAAGCTGCAAGCTTCGGATATCACGACCGAAGAATATCCCGGCTTCCCCACGGACATGCAGGCGCAGTTTATGGCCCTTGCAACTCAGACCGAGGGCTCCACCGTCGTCACAGAAAACATCTTCGAAAATCGCTTTATGCACGTGCAGGAGCTCAACCGAATGGGGGCGAACATCACCGTTTCGGGCCGAACCGCCACCGTCCGGGGAAAGACATCGCTCCAATCCGCAGCGGTGATGTGCTCGGATCTACGCGCCTCGGCGTCCCTCGTGCTCGCCGCACTTGTAGCCGACGGCGAGACAATTCTCGATCGCGTCTACCATCTCGATCGGGGCTACGAGCGCTTCGAGGAGAAGCTGCGCGGAGTGGGTGCGCAGATCCGCCGCCTGGGAGAGGTGTTCGGCAAGAAGTAGCAGCCTCCACAAAGCCTGACGGTGAACCCTTAGCTGAAGGATTGCACGTCTCAGTGACTAGACCGCTACGGTAAAGCTCTGTTCATCTCGGGTGACGGCGCGATACATCGTATCCCGCTCGAAGGGGCGTCGCCCAGCCTCCGTAATCAGTCGCACCAGATCAGCGCGACGCATTCCTTGCGGCGTGGTTGCGCCCGCATCGTGGTAGATCTTCTCCTCCACCACAGTGCCGTCGATATCATCTGCGCCAAAACGCAGCGCAATCTGCGCGATCTTCGGTGTCATCATCTGCCAGTAAGCCTTGATGTGCGCGAAATTATCCAGAAGCAGCCGGCTGACGGCGATCTGGCGGATATCCAGCATCCCCGTGGTTCGCGGGATATGATCAAGCGCCGTATGATCCGGATGGAACGCCAGCGGGATAAACGTCTGGAAGCCCCCGGTATCATCCTGCACCTCGCGCAGCCGTAGAAGATGGTCGACGCGATCCTCCTCATCTTCAACATGCCCGTAAAGCATGGTCGCATTCGAGCGCAGACCGAGCTTATGCGCCAGGCGAGCGGTCTCCAGCCACTCGCTCCCATCAATCTTGTGGTCGCAGATGATATGTCGAATCCGATCGGCAAAGATCTCCGCGCCGCCGCCCGGCATGGAATCGACGCCGGCGTCTTTCATCCGCTGCAGCGTTTCTGGGATGGTCATCTTGGCCCGCTTGGCGAAAAAGGCAACCTCAACCATCGTGAAGGCCTTGACGTGAACCTTCGGGAAACGCTCCTTCAGCCCGCGTACTAGATCGGTAAAATACTCGAACGGAAGATCCGGGTGAAGTCCTCCGACGATGTGAAACTCTGTGACCGCTTCGGTGTACCCGCTTGCAGCCGTCGCAAACGCCTCCTCAAGAGCCATCGTGTAGGTTCCGGCCTCGCCTTTTTTCCGACCAAACGCGCACAGCCTGCATGACGCCACGCATACATTGGTCGGATTGATGTGGCGGTTCACGTTAAAGTACGCCAAGTCGCCATGAAGGCGTTCGCGAACATGATTCGCAAGCCAGCCTACCGCCAGGATGTCGCCGCTGCGGTAGAGCTGCACCCCATCATCGAAGCCGAGACGCTCACCGGCAAACACCTTAGCCGCAACTGCTTCAAGCGCGGGATCATCGGTCTTAAAGCTGTGACGCGGAACCGGAACAGGCAAGAGAGAACTCATATCTCAAGTTTACGCCGTCGCTTCAGTGCGCGAGCGCCATCGGCGACTCCACCATACGGGGTTGAAGCACCATGCCATCATAGAGGGTCGCCCCGATCATATGATCACCAAGGACCCTGACGAACCGCATGTGCCATCCCGTGTCCCATGCCTTCGTCGTGAGGTCCGGAACATGAATCCCGAAGACCAGCGTCGTTGTCGCGTTTGCTGTCGCGATCACCTGGCGGGACGCTTTATCGTATTCCAGACTATTCACGTCATGAATCGGCAGATTTGGCGGACTCTGCCAGTCTTTCGTGCCCGCACGACGGACATACAGCCCCTCTCGTCCGCCCACCCAGTAGTCCCCCTCCTCATCCACCGCTACAGCCGCAATCTGACTCAGCCCGCCAGGCTTTGCCAAATCACTCCAGGTTGATCCGCCGTCGCTCGAAACTGCCAGAGAGTTGAGCGTCGCCGCAATCACCACGTTCTTCCGCAACGCCATAGTCCGGTAGATGCCCTCCGGCATCCCCGCAACAGAGGTCCAGCTCTCCCCGCTTGTTGGACTGTCCATCAGCCCCTGGGCGCTGACCGCGAAGATCAAATCCCCATCCGCCGCGAGACTGTAGACTCCCCCGTCGAACCCTGCTTTGTCGGCGACAGAGCCAGAACGGGGCGCACCTACCTTTCCAGGAGCTCGCCGAGCGTTATGTGGTCCAGGCTTAAGATGCTGCGTGGGAGCACCCTGGAACGAGGTAACCATCGTCCACATAGAATCGTGGAGACGAAAGATTCCGTGCGATGTCCCCGCAATCATCGTTCCGTCCGCCGCCTGCACCAGGCTGAAGACGTCGCGTCCGCCCAGACCTGTACTTTGCTGTATCCAGCTTAGGCCGCCATTGTCACTGGTGAACACGCCACCCCACTCCTTATCGTTGAGCACGCCGATGAACAGCGAAGCTGGACGATGAACGTCCGCGGCATAGGCCGCCACCTGACGGGCGATGAATCCGGTATTTGCCGGGCTGAAGCTGGTGCCTCCATCGTCCGACGCCAGAACGCCGCCACGGT
>CAXSEC010000157.1:0-8743 GCA_964236325.1 uncultured Acidobacteriaceae bacterium
GGCTGGCATCGAGCTGGCGTCGTAAGTGGAGGTTACCGGAAGCTGGCCTTTGATGATGCCGAGGCGTCTATTGACTGCTCGCACGCCGACGATCACGGGCTGAAGATGCAGATAGCGTAGAGGCTGCCGTCGCGATGGGGCGTTGATTGAGCTGTCAAGCCAACGCACTTCAGCTTTCCGATCGCTTCTTCGCGAGGTTCGAGTCCATCGACGCCGAAGGCCCGGCGGGATCTAATCGTCCTCGTTCCCGCATAATGAGAAGCGTGTTCACCATTCCAGTGAGCTGATTCCGTAGGTGGCTTGAAGGATCTACACTCTTTATTTTCTGCCGAGACGAGAGAGGCTCGTGAGTGGGGACATCCCTGGCTCCCACCCCTTCATCCGAAGACAAGACCAATCAGCCTTCGCATGGGAGCTTCATGAAAATAGTGATTTTCGGGCTGACGGTCTCGTCGTCGTGGGGGAATGGCCATGCGACTTTGTGGAGATCTTTGATCAAAGCCCTGAGCCAGCGAGGACACAAGGTTCTGTTCTACGAGAAGGATGCGCCGTACTACGCAGCGACGCGAGACCTTGCGACGCTGAATGACGGAGCAGAGCTGGTCTTGTACACGGACTTTGAGGAGGTACGGCGACAGGCGCGATTCAAGGTCGATCACGCGGACCTTGCAATAGTGACAAGTTACTGTCCGGATGGTCAGACCGCAGCGAATCTGGTGCTGGATTCTGCCGCCGCCATCCGGTGCTTTTACGATCTTGATACGCCAGTCACCCTTGACTCGCTGGCAAGAGGGCAGATCATCCCGTACCTTCCGCTCCAGGGTCTGTCGGGTTTTGATCTGGTGCTGAGCTACACCGGCGGGCAGGCGCTTAAGGAGCTGCAATCGAAGCTGGGCGCGAGGTTCGTTGCTCCGCTGTACGGATCGGTTGATCCGGAGCTGCATAGGCCGGTTGCTCCGCGCAGCGACCTGCGATGTAGTGTGTCGTACCTCGGTACGTACGCCGAGGATCGGCAGGATGCGCTGGAGCGCTTGTTTCTGCAGGTGGCCAGAGTCCAGAAGAGCGAGCTCTTTCTACTGAGCGGATCGCTGTATCCAGCCGGACTTTCCTGGCCAAGCAATGTTTCACTAAGGGAGCACCTGCCTCCGCACGATCATGCGACGTTCTTTTCTTCGTCGCGCGCGACTTTAAACCTGACGCGCAGGTCGATGGCGAAGTATGGCTACTGTCCTTCGGGGCGGCTCTTTGAAGCGGCAGCCTGCGGCACGGCGATCCTTTCAGACACGTGGGAAGGGTTTGATACCTTCTTCAAGCCCGAAGAGGAGATTCTGTTTGTGAGCAGCGCGGAAGAGGTGGTGGCGGCCACGCATCGCAGTGCTGCCGCGCTGCGGCGGGTAGGAGAGGCGGCGCGAGCACGCGTGCTTGCCGAGCATACGGGGGATGCGCGGGTGCGAGAGCTTGAGCGTCTCTGCACGACTGTCCTCGCCTCCACGTTAGAACGAACCACAGTGTAGTTGGGAAAGGGGCTCGTCTATGTGGGGCATACTTCCAGCAGCAGGACATGGTAGCCGCATCCAGCCGCTGGCGTTTTCAAAGGAGCTGCTGCCGGTTGGCAGTGCGCGAGAGGGAGAGACGGAACGGCCACGGGCGGTGTGCGAGTACCTGGTTGAACGGATGATCCGGGCCGGTGCTGACAAGTTGTGCTTCGTGATCTCTCCGGGAAAGACGGACATTCTTGAGTACTTCGGGTCGCGCATCTGGGGGGCAGACCTGGTGTACGTGGTACAGCAGAAGCCGGCCGGTTTGTGCGACGCGATCTTCCGTGCGGCATCGCTGATTGCACCGGAGGAGTCCGTGCTGATCGGCCTGCCGGACACGATCTGGTCTCCTCAGGATGGATTTGCCAGATTGCATGAGGACGGTCTATCGTTCCTGCTCTTTCCGGTCGCGCAGCCTTCGCTGTTTGACGCGGTTGTTCTGAACCCGGACGAGACGGTGGCAAGGATTGAGGTCAAGCAAGCTGCGCCTTCGACGAACTGGATCTGGGGCGGCGTGCGCATGTCGGGGACGGTGTTTCGTGCGCTGCGCAATCTTTGGCTGCGACCGGAGCGTGGAGATGAGTACCTGGGATCACTGGTAAATGCGTGGATTGCAGAGGGCGGGCAGGCGCGAGGGGTACGCGCCGGTGAGGCATATGTCGACGTGGGAACGCTGCATGGGTATCGTTCGGCCATACGACTTCTCGAAGACAACCCGCAACTCGAGGGAGCGGTTTAGTCTTTTGTGAGAGGAGATCGGACGATGTTTTCTCGGCAAGGCGCCATGGAGTTGGAACGACAGAGAACAGAGCTCGGTCCCTGGCTCCACAACCTTCGACAAAAGCGCGTGCAGAGAGCAGCTGTGCCATTTGCAGAGGACTGCCGGCAAAGAGAGGATGGTCTGACCGACCAGGCGCGCGATCTCGATCCGGCGTTCGAGGCGCACTTTAATCGGCGTGGTTAGCGCGACGACGGTGCTCCGTGCAGACCACGTCTTGAGCGAGGCGAGGCGTCTGCTGCTTGAACGAGATCTTGCGGGAGCCGATGCAGCTTATGTGCTGGCTGCCGCGCATGGCGCAGATGCGGAGGAGTGCGCTGGAGGGCGATGGCAGATCGCCATGCTGCGGGGCGACATGGAGGCTGCATGGCGCGAAACGGACCGGATTCGTGCCCTGGGGAGACACGACCCGCACCGCTTCTGGGATGGATCCGCTCTGGATGGAAAGAGGGTCGTTATCCGCTGCCTGCACGGGTTTGGCGACACGATCCAGATGCTGCCGTACGTCCGAAAGCTGCTGGCGATCGCAGAGCGTGTGGTGCTGGAGGTGCCGCCGGAGTTGTTGGCACTGGTGCAATCGTCGCTGCTCGCGAAACAGGAGCGACTGCAAGTGATTACGTGGGGACCAGAGGCGCCGATCGTGGCGCCTGCGTGGGAGGCACAGGTTGAGGTGATTGAACTGCCGTATATCTTCCGAACGGTCGTTGATAATCTGCCGCTTGCCCGAAGTTACCTGGGATTAGGCGCCGCGGACGTAGAGGAGATGGCCCGCCGCATGGGAGGTCGGACGCAGCCGCGGGTGGGGCTGGTCTGGTCCGCGGGAGAATGGAATCCCAGCCGAGCCATTGCGCCAGCAATGTTTAGAGGAGTGCTCGCGCTGCCGATGGACTTCTGGAGTCTGGTGCACCCACGGCATCGAGAGGAGGCGGCGGGCATCGCGGAGAAGCTGAGAGACGCCGCCGAGCTGGGGCGGGGGATTTTGCCGATGGCCGCTGCGATCGCAAATCTGGATCTGCTGATCACAACCGACACGCTAGCGGCGCATCTAGCGGGGTCGCTGGGTGTTCGGGTGTGGCTGCTGCTGCCGTTCGCTGCGGACTGGCGGTGGATGGACAGACGCGAGAACTCTCCTTGGTATCCGTCGATGCGATTAGTTCGCCAGCCTTCGCCGGGAGACTGGTCCGCGGTGGTGACCCGCGTGGAAGAGATGCTGCGTATGCAGGGAGATATGTAACCATGAGTGCTGCATATTATTCGAAGCTTAGCCGACCGTGGGATGCGTTCGATGCGTACCTGTTCGACATCGATGGCACACTGCTTCGCAGCGAGGATGCGGTGCACTATTTCGCCTTCTGCGAGGCGCTGCAGATGCTCTCGGGAAGGCCGATGAACCTGGACGGCGTGGTGGCTCATGGCAATACGGATGTGGGTATCCTGCGAGATGCGCTGGCACTCGGGAGGGTGCCGGAGGCTGCGTGGCGGCCGCGATTGGACGAGGCACGGCAGAGTATGGCGCGCTATGTTCGGAAGCACAGGGAAGAGCTTCGGCTGACGGTGCTTCCGGAGGTGCGGCAGGTGCTTGAACATCTGCGAGGGCGCGGTGCTCTGCTGGGCGTCGCGACTGGAAACCTGCGCGTGATTGGTCAGGAGAAGCTGCGGGCGGCGGGTATCGCGGAGTTCTTTACGGCGGGAAGTTACAGCGATGCGTTTGAGTATCGGCGCGAAGTGTTTCTCGAGGCCCTGGCATCTGTGCGTGCATATGTCGGGCAGGATGCCGCAGTGTGTGTGCTGGGAGACACGCCGGAGGACATTCGTTCAGCACGGGTAAACGGGATGGAGATCTGTGCGGTCGCGACGGGAATCTACAGCTACGAGGAACTGTTGCAGGAAGAGCCGGCGGCTTGCTGCCGCACGTTCAAGGACCTCTTTGCTGCGGAATAGCAGCGGTTCAGTTGGGTTCCCTCGAGGGTTGAAGCGCGGTTAGATCGGAGCTGTGCAGGCCGAGACGATCGCTTCGAACTGCTGGGCGCGATGCGTCGAGGTGTGTTCGTCAAGGATGCGGTTGCGCGCCGCGGAGCCGATGCGCAGGCGCTCCTCGTCACCGAGATCGGTGAGCAGGCGGGCACATTCGATGGCATTCACAGGGAGAAGAATCTGCTGATCGGGCGGGAAGAACTCATCGAGCCCCGGCCATGAGTCCGAGATGATCGCCGCACCGCACGCGGAGGCTTCAAAGAGACGAACCGATGGCGACCAGCCCGCGGCGATCATTTCGGATCGCGTGAGATTAAGCGTGAAGCTGGAAGAGGAGTAGAACGCCGGATGCTCCGGCGGCGCAAGATGGACGATGCGACGGATGTTGGAGGACCAGTCGATCGTCTCCGGGTACTGCGGTCCGGCAAGCAGGAAGGGCATATCAGGAACTAAGCGGGCTGTGCCATCCAGAAGATGCATCAGGCCCGGCTGACGATCAGGCGCGTAGGTTCCCAGGTAGCTGAGGGCGGAGGCAAACTCTGGACGACGCGGAGCGGGCTGGTAGATGCTGGCGTCGACCGAGCAGTAGAAGGCGATTGCTCGTTGCGCTTGGAACCGGTTGGTGAGTTCATGGAGTGCGGGGCCGCCGGTGAAGCTCAGGTAGGCGTCATACTCGGGAATGAGCGCGGCTTCGAGATAGGCGGTGCCGCCGCCGGATCGCAGCTGTGCGAGGGTAATGGGGGTGTCGATGTCGTAAAAGACGAGTAGCGGATGCGGGTGCTCGATCAGCCTTCGTGTGAGATCGATGGCATCGGGAAAGTAGGAGCCGATGACGATGACGTCGGCGTCGGCGCTGCTGCGAAGCAAGGACGCAGCTTCCGCGGTCCAGTCGGTGTACAGGCGCACGCTGCAGAAGGATGGATCGGGGAGATCGCGATTGCTGGCGTACCACTCCACGTCCTTCTCGATGAAGTCGATGCGATGACCGCGATGATCGAGTGCCTTGCACAGCGAGCGGAAGGTGGTCGCGTGCCCATTGCCCCAGGAGGAGGTGATGGTCAGACCAAAGATGACGATCTTCACGCGCGGGCGCTCGGATGGGTGGGGCTCTGGTGGACGGCTCGCGCGTTGAGACAGAAGTTGAAGGCCGCTTCCGCCTGCAGGGCGCGTTGCGCATAGGTGTGATCTTTGAGGGCCCGTCGGCGGAAGGCCGCACCGATTGCTGTCCGCTGCTCCGTGGTGTGCGAGTAAAGCGCGGTGACGACATCGCCGGCGTCTTTGACGACCAGGATCTCAGAGCCTGGTTCGAAGCAGTCATCGATGCCGGGCCAGTCGTCGCAAAGCAGGCAGGTGCCAGCGCCGGCTACTTCAAACACGCGGGTTGGCGGCGAGAAGCCGGAGCGTGCCATGGAGGCGCGATTGATGTTCAGCACCATGTCGGCCGAGCAGTTGACGCGATTGTGATCGCCGGTGGGAACGTGGCCGATCCACCGAACGTTCGCAGGCAGGTGCTTGTCGCCCCAGCCCTCACCACCAAGGATGAAGGTCTTGTTGGACGCGAGAGCGGCGGCCTTCAGAAACAGTTCATCGACGCGGGCTTCGCGGTCCGGCAGACGATTTCCCAGAAAGGCAACGTCGCAGTGCAGCGATGGATCAGGCGGCACAGGGAAGTGAGTTTCGGGATCGAGGCCGTTGTACATGCTGAAGTAGGCGCGAGCTCCGAACCCGAGGTACTCGCGCTCGCAGAAAGGGCCACCGCCGTACGTAAGTACGGCATCGTAGAGCGGCATCGACGTACGGAAGGCGTCGTTGGCGTTGGCGTGCATGCGCGCGATGGTCGCGGGCGCGTCGACGTCCCAGAAGGTGACGACCGAGTGCTTGCCAAGCTCGTTGATGCGTCGCTCGAGGACCTCATCGTCAACCCCGATGCCGGAGTGCTTGACGACAACGTCGGCGTCAGCGGCGAGCGCCAGCATGGCGTCGAGATCAACACCGGGTTGATAGACGCGGGACGTGACGTACTCGAAGGAGTCGCTATCACGATGCTGCTGACGGCCGTAGGCGTCGGGCTCCGCAAAGGTGATGGTGTGTCCGAGACGATGAAGATATTTGTAACAGCCGCGGTAATAGGTGGCCGCTCCGTTCCAGTAGGAGGAGACGATGCTCGAGCCGAAAGCAAAGATCTTCACTGAGCTACCTCGTCGCAGATGGCGCTTAGTTGGAGAGCCCGATGGCGACAGGTGTGTCGCGCCAGAATGGTTTCTAGGCCTCGCGCCGCTTGATCGGAGGCTCGCTCAGGCTCCGCGAGAAGGCGAGCGATCTCTCGCTGCATGGTCGCTCCATCCGGGACCCAGGTCATGTCTCCCGGCCGAAAGAGCTGTTCTGCATCCTGCCATGGCGCTGAGATCAACGGGATGCCGCAGCCAAGGGCCTCAAACACGCGAATGGTAGGGATGCCGATCATGGTGGTGGCGTACTCGCGTCGCGGAATGTGAACGGTGAGGCGTGAGCGCGCATAGACCTCGGGCGCGTCGAGGTTCGGCAGATAGCCGCCATAGCGCACGCCTGCTTGAGCGAGCGCATGCAGGCCAACCTCCGGGTAGCGAACGCCGTAGATGGTGAAGCGAGTGGATCGGCTGGCGGCGGCGGGATCGAGAAGAAACTCGCGGATCTCGCCGGAGCGTTCGTCGTCGCCCCAGTTGCCGATCCAGACGACCTCCTGCTGCGGCGTTCGATTATTGCCAGGCGGATGAAAGACAGTCGTGTCCGCAGCTTCATGCAGGGTCCACACATGTTCGATCTTGAAACGCGTGCGGTAGATATCACGCAGGACGTTGCCGAAGGCGATCACGCCATCAAAGCGCGAGATGCACAGGCGATCGATCTCCTCGGGCGCCGATGAGGCACGATGATGCGTGTCGTGAAAGAGAAGGGTGAATCCGCAGATGGGACGCAGAGACAGCAGGATCTGAATGACTTCCGGCGTGGTCCACTCATGAAGGATGACGACGTCGACCTTAGCGAGCAGTTGCTGCCAGAGATCCGTGCCAGCGTCGGCAGGATAGGTCGTGATGGCGAGATCCGGGTACGTGCTGTGAAAGGTCGCGAGGGATCGCGCCCCGTTTGGCTCCTGGGCCAGATTCTGCGTAGACCAATTTGCAGCAAGCTCGAAGATCTGCACCTGATGGCCGAGCGCAACCACGCTCCGAAGTAGCCCGCGCAAAAAGTGGGCGTTGCCGTTGTTCCAATCGGAGCGGAGGGAATGAGCGAGATAGGCGATGCGGTACTTAGTTGGCATACGTGTCTGTGGTGCTGCGGGATGCGGCGGCGCCCTCCATCAAGAGAGGAAGCTCGTCGTAGAGGGAGAGATAGTTTGCGGTCATGGCCTCTGCATTAAGGGCTCGTGCGCGGTCGGTGCAGCGTCGCTGCATCTCGTGAAACAGATCGTCGTTGTCTATGAGGGCGGTAAGGTGCAGCTCGAGATCGGCGACGTTTGTAAAGTAGAGTGCTGCACCGCCCCAGACCTCACGCAGCGAAGGAATGTCATTCGCCACGATGGCGCATCCGCAGAGCGCCGCCTCAAGCGGGGCCAGGCCAAAGGGTTCGTAGAGGGATGCGGCGATGTAGATTCTGGACGACCGAAAGAGATGCAGCAGCTCAGCCTCAGGCAGGTTGCCAGGTGACTTTGTCGAGGCGGTGCCACTGGCGTCGTTGTGCGATGCACCAGCGATGAGTACAGGGCAGCTACGAACCTGCTGCAGCATCGCGAGGTTCTTCGCTGGGTCCCACAGCCGGCCCGCAGACACAGCTTGCGGCTGGCGAGACGGAGCCGGTTGAGGAAGCTGGATGGAGCGACCATTCGCAATCACACGACAACATGGGGAAGGCGTGAAGTGAGCTGCCAGCGCGTTCAGCATTGAGCGCGTCGGTGCGACGAGCACATCCGCGCCGTCGAGGCCCTGCTGAACGAGCCGCCGGTACTGCGCGAGCCATGAGCTGGCAGGCAGTTGCGTTGGAGCACAGGCATCGGCCCAGCTCAGCACGTCGCTATGGGCAACGAGCAGCGTAGGAATTGAGAGATTAAGTCGACCGTAACAGAACTGATTGGCATGCAGCAGAGTCGGGGCAAAGTCGTCCGCCACCCGGCGCAGGAGCGCAGCGCCCGGCTCGTAGGCGAGATGATTATCGGGCATCCACTCCAACGGGAGGGCTGATGGGTGATAGCAAAAATCCCCACCTGACCTCGAGGTAAGCAGCGCCGCCCAGAGCTGCTGCTCAGCATCAGGAAGGCGGCCAAAGCTGACCAACGCCACAGCGTGATCGGAGTTCAGCAGACCTTCTGTCAGTTCTCTGGTGTAGGTCCACACGCCACCGACGGTATCGGTCGTCAGCAACACGCGCATTCCAGCTCCTGCAGCGAGGCGGGTGCCTGCACCTGGATGTCGCTGAAACC
>CAXSEC010000158.1:0-8612 GCA_964236325.1 uncultured Acidobacteriaceae bacterium
AAGAGTGGATTTCTGCTCCGGGGCGGTATGAAGATCTCGTCGTTGGAGCCTCAGCGTCATATGCGCACTCACTTGACGGCGGTGGATCTGCAGCGAGCTTCGTTGATCGGCAGACAGGTCTCGGCAACTACGTCCAAGACGCACAACGTACCGATCTTCTGGGCATTCGGTCCGGTGATTGGTGTTCCAGCATAGAATCGCAATCCCTTCTGCCTGCGTCACGAGCGGATGGATCTGCAACCGCGGATCTTGGGCGGCATCTCTGACCACAAAGAGATCGCTTCCACGAAGCGCATGATCGCAGAAGGCTAGCGCGTGGAGACTCGACAGTGGAGACACCATACCGTGCTTTGCACCACACACGACGCTCATCAGGAAGGGTGATCGCGCTCATCGGCGTGTCGCAGACCTTTGCCGCCAACCGAGCGAGCTCGTCGAACTCAGGTGGGGCTTCCGTGTCGGAATAAGTCCAACTCCCGTGTGGCGGCTTACCCTTGCTCTTTCATAACGTCTGCTACCGGACCTATCGGCATCCGGCCGGAAAACTTAAGCGCGCGTGCCTTACAGAGGAACGGGCTCTTCAGTAAGCAAAAAGAGATCTAGCTGGACACCTGAAACCTTGGGCGCATTGGTGCATGCGATTGGCGGTAGCTTGCTATGACTGGTCGCTGCCATGCACGACGACCCGATTCTTGCCTGTTCGTTTAGCTGTGTAGAGGGCCTCATCTGCCATGGTCACGAGTTGAAAGCCGTGTAGTAGAGACTCATTCATCGCCGCCACGCCAATACTCACGGTAACCGGCTCATGGTCCCAGATCTCCGCAGCGACTCGTCCCATAAGCCGCCGGGAATACCCCAGGGCTGCCTCTAAGCCGCTCTCAGGCAGTAAGATGACAAACTCCTCGCCCCCATACCGAGCCACCAGATCCGGAAGGCGAATGGTAGTGCGAAGGATGGCACCTAACCGGCGCAAAACGGCGTCCCCGGCTCCGTGGCCTCTTCGGTCGTTGATTCGTTTGAAGTTATCGACGTCGAGCAACAAGACTGAGAGGTCGCGATGACGGCGCCGCGACATGGAGAACTCGAGCTCAAGCCGTTCCTCAAAGGAGCGGCGGTTGCGGAGCCCGGTCAACTCGTCGGTGACGCTCAGGCGCCGCAGCTGCTCGTTTACTGCCTGCATCTCCTCCTGGTACCGTTCCAGCTCCTGTTTTCTCTCTCGTTCCTGGGTGATGTCCATTGCCAAACCTGCCAGGAGAAGGTTTCCGGACGAGTCGAAGCAGGGAAATTTGTAAGTCTTCCATATGGTGGTGATGCCATCGGCACCACGTAGCCTTTCGTCAGCTTCGACAGTTTGCCCCCCTTCCATCACGTGCATGTCCTTCATCCGCCCTGGCTCCCCCATGCCTCGCGACCACAGTTGTTCATCGGTCCTGCCGAGCCACGCCTGCTCGCTAATACCAAAGTGCCTGGCATAGCTGCGGTTGTAGAAGAGGAGCCGGCCTGCAGCATCCTTGATGTAGCTCAGGAAGGGGCTCGCATTCATGAAGGTGCGAAAGAGCTCCTCACTTGCACGAAGATTCGTGGCTGATGTCTCGCGCTCCTTGCTAACCTGTTCCAAATGGCGACGCTGCTCTCTCTGCTGCAGACGGGCGGCAAGCTGACGCGCAAGCAAGATCAAAGCCTCCTCTTGCTCGGACGAGAGAGTGCGAGGAACACGATCCGTGAGGCAAAGAACTCCCTGAGTGGATCCATTAGGGCTTGAGAAGGGGACTCCAGCGAAGAAGCTGCCGTGAGAAGTTCCGGTGACCGACTGATCAGTCGCCGCATGGGGGTGGAAGGCCGTATCCTCAATCAGCAGAAGATCACCGTGCGCCAAGGCGAGCTCACAGAGAGTGGAACCTATCGGTGTATCTTGAAGCCGGAGCGCTCCGGAGACTCGATGCCAGCCATGACGCTGATCCTTGAGCATGACCATGCACTGAGGAGTTCGGCAAAGTGTGTTCGCGATGGTGGCAATTTCATCGAATTCGGTTTGGAAGGACGCATCAAATGCGCCCTTCGCGTCTTGTTCCAGACCCGCAAAAGTCTCTACTGGCATACTGCTCAACCGCCCCACCCGACCGGTGTTGGGCACAGAATACAAGTGGCGGCGCCGCATTGGAACAGCGGATTACGGCCTTATCGGCCAGTAGTAACATTCCGCTAACACGAAGTTTTCTGTTTGGTCAACGTACCGCAAGGAGTCGCAAAGCACTTACCCGTTCTTTTCGATCGCCTCACGCACATGCTGCTCCGCCTGAGCCTTGAAGTGTGTCAGGTTGTGCACCTCGGCAGCATGTTGTTCGATCAGGGGAAGCATCTCCTCTTCACTGGTCCCTTCCAGCTCCCAGGTGCAGTCGTACCCGACATCTTTGCAATGGAAATGTTTCTTGTCACCCATATACGCCTCCTCTTCTCTCTTGCAGGTGAGATGCAGACACGAGCCGGGATTGCTCACCTACTGTGCAACCCGTACTGATTTGAGCTTGATCGCGACGCAGCTTCTGTCCGTGGAAAAGGGTAGAAGCGGAACCTATCGCTTGATCGCCCACATCAGCCAACTCGCCGCGATCGTGCCGCAGACAAACAGGACAAAGCAGAAGAGACCAAAGCGCATCATTAGGCGCGGTTCAGAGCGCTGCGTGATCCCGAAGACCACTGAGGTGAAGAGCGAGAAGAGCAGCATGGCAAGGAAGTGGCTCAAGAACGCTTCCTCCCGGTCGCCAACGAATGCGCATCCACTGCGGAGACTATATTCAGCAAGCCTGCGACAACGATGAATTTCGTGCCGTAGTCGGCAGTCGCGAGTTGAACGGACGAGGCGCCGAGGTCGAAGACCTTGGCTACCAGATACAGAAGACCCGTACCAAGATCCCCGGCGAAGTTAAGCATATCCAACAACTCACCGGTGTTTGGAGTGTAAACCTGGCCCTTGAGTCGAATGCCGATCACAAACATGAGGACGATGGAGAGAAAGAGAAGCGATCCGCGAATCCACTTCCGAAGCAGCAGGTGCCCAGAACCTGGGACGAGCCAGCCTGCAAGCAACACCAGCACGGGGGGCATTGTTGTTGCGGGTGTAACGAGGCGCGTGCGCACCTGAGTATCAGTCGTCATCTCATCGACGATCATACCAGTTAGATCCGCACCAACTGCTCCTGCACACGGCCGCTGATCTCAGCGGAGGCAGGCCCAGTAACCATGTTGACTTCGCTGCGGACGCCGAACTCCCCCGCAAAGTACGCCCCAGGTTCTATCGAGAAGCAGGTCCATGGCAAGAGGATCCGCTCATCGTGGGTTTCCAGATTATCCAGATGAGCTCCGCTGCCATGAAGTATATTGCCGATGTTATGGCCCGTGCGGTGAGTAAACGCATCTCCGAAACCGCGTTGCTGGAGGACCCGCCTCGCAGCATCATCGGCCTTAAAGCCAGCAACCAGCAGCTTTTCGGCAAAGGCGCCGCGCACCAGAGCGATCGCTGCATCGCGTGCGTCACGCACAGCCTCAAAGACGGTCTGCTCGCGTGCCGTGGGCTCGCGACCGGTAACGCCTGTCCAGGTTATGTCGTAGAAGCAGGTCCCCGGCCGGTTCATTCTTCCCCAGATATCAATCAGGACGAAGGACCCGGAGCGAAGCGGCAGAGAACTCTCCGGCGAAGGCTCATAGTGGGAGTCGGCGCTGTTAGCCCCAACGCTGACGTTCGGCCCATGATCCCAAATCAGGCCTGCTCGATCCATCGCGTCACGGAGCCAGCGCACCATGCTCCACTCGTCGGTCCGACCGTCCACACGGACGCGTCGCCTGATCTCCTGCCACGCTTCGGCAAGGATGGCATCAATCAGCCGCTGCGCCTCGAAGTGCGAGGCAATCTGCTCTTCGCTCAGCACGGCCTCGAAGTGACTCACCAGATCAGCAGAGCTCGCGATGACTTTGCCAAGACCGCGCAGCACCTCGATCGTTCCCGCGTCCACCATGCTGACGTACATGATGGCGTTCCGGGGAGAGTACTGCATGGCAAGCTTTGTGGTGCCCGTGAGCAGGACCTCGAGCCCGGCCTCCAGTTCCTGCCAGGAGGAGTACGTCGCCTTACCTCCCGGTAGCGCGTCCAGCCGGCCGGACTCGATACGATGCACCAGCTTGCGAGGTTCTCCGATCGTGGGGACCAGGTAGTACCACCGTCGTGTGACGTGGGCAGCCTCCGGGAGACCGAGAATACGATATGCGAGGGGATCTCGGCCGTGATGGTCGTAAAAGAGCCAGCCATCGAGTTTTGCTTCCCGCAAGGCGCTCTGAATTGCTTCCAGTTTCATCCTGCCCAGTGTAGAGCAAGCGCCAAAAAAGCAGGAGTGGCTGCATGGAGATGCGCGGGCAAAGGAAAGGGCCGAGATCGCTCTCGGCCCTTTTGTAATAACCCTGCTTTAGGCGGTGACTGGCGTTGCTACTGCAGCTTCGCGTTCCGCGGCCTTCTTTTCCGCGGAGTTCTGGCCGAGTTCAGCGGCGAGTGTCTCCGTGGTGAACGATTCGATGATGTCGCCCGCGCGAATCTCCTTGAAGCCGTTCAGGTCAATACCGCACTCCACGCCCTGGCGAACCTCGGACACATCGTCCTTGACGCGCTTGAGCGAGCCGATGCGACCCTTCCAGACCTCCGCGCCGTCGCGCAGCACACGGACCTGATTCTCTCGCTTGATCAGTCCGTCCGTAACGCGGCAGCCGGCAATCTGCCCGACCTTGGTGATCTTGAAGACCTGCAGCACCTCGGCGCGGCCGGCATAATTTTCCTGATAGACCGGCTCGAGCAGCCCGAACATCGCCTTGGTCATCTCGTCCTGCAGCTCGTAGATGATGGAATGCAGACGAATCTCGACGTTTTCTCGATCCGCCAACTCCTGCGACTTGCGCTCCGGTCGAACGTTGAAGCCAATGACAACAGCGTTCGAGGCCGACGCAAGCAGAATGTCGGACTCGGTGATCGCGCCGACACCGGAGTGCAGCACGCGAACCCGAACCTTCTCCGTCGACATGCGAACCAGTGAGTCAGCCAGCACTTCAACCGAGCCCTGCACATCGCCCTTGAGGATGAGATTGAGATCCTTGACGCCCGCCATCTTGATCTGCTCGGAGAGACCTTCGAGTGAGACGCGGGAGCTTTTGGCCAGCTGCGCCTCGCGGTCCTTCAGCTTACGGTACTGCGCGATGCCCTTGGCCTTGTCCCGATCGGACATGACCAGGAAGGTATCGCCCGCATCCGGCATGCCTTCAAGACCGAGGATTTCAACCGGCGTGGATGGACCCGCTTCGAGGATGGCGCGGCCACGATCGTCAAACATAGCCCGGATCTTGCCGAAGGTGTTTCCGACGACGTAGCTGTCGCCGATCTTCAGCGTTCCATTCTGCACCAGGATTGAGGCGACCGCACCGCGACCGCGATCGAGTTTTGCTTCGATCACCGTGCCGACCGCAGGACGATCAGGCTGAGCCTTCTGCTGATTGACGTCGGCAACCAGGCAAATCATCTCTTCCAGGCCGTCAAGGTTGAGCCTCCGCTTCGCCGAAACCTCGACGAACTCGGTGTCACCACCCATCGAGGTGGCCTGGACGCCGCGCGCAGCCAACTGTTGGATCACGCGGCTGGGATTTGCTTCGGGCTTGTCGATCTTGTTGACAGCCACGATCATCGGCACCTTGGCGGCCTTTGCGTGATCGATGGCCTCAAGCGTCTGCGGCATGACGCCGTCATCGGCTGCGACTACAACCACGACGATGTCGGTGACCTTGGCGCCGCGGGCACGCATGCGGGTAAAGGCCTCGTGACCCGGAGTATCCAGGAAGACGATCTCGCGCCCGAATGCCGGCGAGTCCGGCTTGGTGATCCGGACTTTGTAGGCTCCAATGTGCTGCGTGATCCCGCCAGCCTCGCCGCCTGCAACGTTGACGACGTCCAGCGTCGTGGACCGGATCGCGTCAAGCAAAGAAGTCTTACCATGGTCGACGTGACCCATGACTGTGACGACCGGGGAGCGCGTGATCTCGGCCATGCCGGTGGTGTCTTCAAGGAAGCCTTCGATGGCTTCATTCTCAAGCTGCTCTTCGACTGAGATGACCGAGGCATCCGCGCCGAACTGCCGCGAAACATCCTTGACCAGCTCACCGTCAAGTGACTGGTTGACGGTGACAAAGACGCCCTTCATCAGCAGCATCGCGATGAGATCCTTGCCGCGAACGTCCAGCTTCTCGGCAAGATCCTTGACGCTGATACCCTCCGTGACCGTGATGGTCTTGGTGATGGGGAGCGGTTCGTTGGAGAACTGCGGCTGGCCGCCGTAACGCGGTGGCGGTGTGAAGCCCTTCATCGGGCCTTCTTTGCTCTTTTCGTAGCGCTGACCGCCACGGCGCTGGCCGGGTCGGGCCGCCGGTCGTGGACTTCCCGGGGTTTCACCCGGGCCCGGAAGCATGCCCGGAGCGCCACCCGGCCGAGGAGGTCCGCCGAAGCCTGGACGGGCAGGGAACCCAGGCCGTCCACCTGGCGCGAAGCCGGGGCGTCCTCCTGGTGCGCTTCCTGGAGCACCTGTGGGGAAGGTGCGCGTTGGGTGCATCGGACGTCGAGCACCCGGTGGCAGAACTCCCGGGCGCTGGCCCGGGGCCCCCGGAGCGCTTGGGCCACTGCTGCCAGGGCGAGGTCGTTCGAAGATGGGCCGGCTGCGCGCGGGAGCGCCGGGAACCGGCGGCGGAGCCGTGTAGATTGGCCGCGGACCCGTCTGCGGCATGATCACACGCCGCGCCGGAGGTCCAGCGGGTGCCGCCGGGGCCTCCGGTTCCACCGCTACGGGTGGGGCAGCTGCGATCGGCTCCGGAGAGGGCGTCGGTGCTGGCACGGGCGGGGCTGCGGGCGCACTTTGCACCGGTATGGATGATGGTGGTGCTGCCGCGGTTGGAGTAGCAGCTGCAGCGACGGGTCGAACCACCACTGGCGCCGGGGTAGTCGCTGGAGGACTCTGCCGTGCTGCGTCAGCGCCCGGGCCCATGGCTGCCGGGCGAGGTGGGGCAGCGATGACGGGGGCTCCAGCCGGCCGGGCTATGACGGGCCGAGCGATGACAGGTCCGCTTGGCGGCCTGCTCGCGATCGCAGGAGACGGCGCCGGTGCAACGATGTTGGCGCCCTGGCGGGGCAGCGGGACGATACGCCGCGGTGGAGGTGGCGCAGGAGGAGCAGTGGAAGCGCTCGGTGATGACGGCACGGCGGGGGACGGAGCCGCGGGAGTGGCAGAAGAAACCAAAGGTCGGGATACCGGCGGCGTCGCAACCTGAGGCCGCACCGCCTGAAAAGAGGCACTAGGAGCCGCGGGCGCCGCTACAACGACCGCGGGGCGCTGTGGCGGCGGAGCAGACCTTGCCGCAGCCTCTGCCTGTTTGCGCTCGAGAATCGCCTTCAGCGCGTCTCCAGGCTTTGCTGCTTTCGAAAGATCGATGCGCGCGGGCTGGTGAGATCCGCCGTAACGCGACCCTCCAGAGGGCCGGTTGCCCCCGGTCAGATAGCCGCGCACCTTCTCTGCCTCGTCTTCCTCAATCGAGGACGAGTGAGTCTTCTTTTCTTCCACGCCGACGGCCGTGAGTGCATCAAGAATGGACTTGCTCTTTACTTCCAACTCACGTGCCAAATCATTGATTCGAACTTTACTCATCCGTCCCTTTTCGGTTCTCCCGGTGTCTCTAGCTGGTCATAGCAGCCTCGTCGCAGAGAGTCTATTGTAGCCAGTTTGTTTGAAATTGCAGCGATTTCTCTTGGAGTTGCCAGAGAAACCGCCGCCATGGGCGCTAGCCACGATCGTGTCCGTCGGTGTCGATGCCCTCGTCTGAGACTTCCTGGGCCTGATCGACCAGGGTATCGATGGTGTCGTTGTCGGTTTCGATCCGTTCTTCGCGCGCGTCTGCGTCGTCATTGGCATCGCTCAGGCTGGCCCGCTCCTCCGCCTCTGCCAAATCCTCGGTCGAGATGCCGTTCAGCTCCTGAGCCTCGCCAAACTCTGCTGCGTCCGAGGCGAGAAGCTCTTCGGGCGTACGATCGACCGAGGTCGTGTCCAGATCAACCTTGTCGTCCACGATGCGATCTAGTGTTTCTTCTAGTGTCTTTGCCACTGCACCCTCCTCAGGTGTGTCTTCACTGCCGGCGACGCCCTGCTCAGTAGATGCAGCTGCGATGGTTTCCGCAGCAACCGGCAGCGCCGGCGCAGGACGTTCCTCGCCTTCGTCATAGTGACCGAAGTAGTGGCGCACGGCGGTGGAGATCTTCTCGACCGTCTTTTCGCCGATGCCGGGAACCTCTTCGAGCTGCTCTGGCGTCATGTCGGCCAGCTCTTCGACGGTGGTGATGCCGGCTGCGATCAGCTTTTCAAGAATCTGCTCGCCAAGTTCGGTCACCTGTTCGACCGGTGTGCGGGGGCCGCCGCTCATGGCCTGCATCTCCTGCTCGACCTCCTGGCGCTTCTCCTCTTCGCTCTTGATGTCGATCTTCCACTGCAGCAGCTTGGCCGCGAGGCGGACGTTCTGGCCCTTTTTGCCAATGGCGAGCGATA
>CAXSEC010000159.1:0-8504 GCA_964236325.1 uncultured Acidobacteriaceae bacterium
AATCACGCCTAATGTTCTCACAATACACTATTGGCCTTCGCGCCCTCACCATCCACCTTCACCCCTCGCACGTAGATCGCACCTGCCCCCGCCGCCTTGGCCGTGATCCGCACATCGCCGCCCGGCCGATGCACCGTCACCTTGGTAAACAGCGGACTCGCCAGCACCAGCTCCGCCCGCCCCGGAATCTCCGGATACAGCCCCATCGACGCGAACACCGCCCACGATGACATCTCGCCCAGATCATCGTTGCCCGGAATCCCGTTCGGCTCATTCACCCACAAAATATTCAACACCTGCCGCACCAGCTGCTGCGTCTTCCATGGCTGCCCCGCAAAGTCATACAGCCACGGCGTCTCGATCGACGGCTCATTGTCCAGCTCCGCATGTAGCGGCCCCGCCTTCGTCACCGCCGGCGCGCCCTTCTCGTCATAGAAAAACTTGTCCAGACGAGCGATCGCCGCCTCCCGTCCGCCCATCTGCTCAAACAGCCCCGCCACGTTGAACGGCACCATCCACACATACTGCGCCGCGCTTCCCTCAACGAACCCCGCTCCCGTCGCCGGCGTAAAGGGCTTCGGCGTCTGGTCATTATCGTCGTCATCATCCTTGTCGAGCATCGGCCAGCTGCCATCCGCATTCCGGTTCATAAAGTAGCCACCATCGGGCGCCGCCTTCGGGTTCCAGATGTTCCTCCAATACTGCGCCCGCTCCGCAAAGCGAGCCCGCACCGCCTCATCGCCCAGATGCCCCGCCAGCGCCGAGATCCCGAACTCCGCCGACACATCCTCCAGCGTATCCGCCGCCGGTCCCCACGCCGGCGCTCCGACAGGAATGTAGTGCAGCGTCAGCCACTGGTCCAGACCCGGCCGCTGCCCCACGCACTCCACCGGACATCCATCATGGCTCAAATCCTCCTTCGTCGGCACATCGGCTGCATGCACAAGCGAAGCCAGCGCCGACTTCGCCTCAAACTCCCGTCCGCCAAACGCCCAGATATCTGCCAAGCCCGCCGCCGCCGGATCCCCGTTCATCACATGCGTCGCCCCACCCATGTGCGTCCACCGGTCCCACCGCCCACCATCCTCGCGCGACTGGTTCAGCAGACTCTGCGCCACATCGCTTCCCTGCTTCGCATCCAGCCACGTCAACAACTGTAACTGCGATCGATACACATCCCACCCGGAGAAATTCGCGTACTGCACTGCCTGCCCAGCCGCCACCCGGTGCGTCTTTCTGTCCATCCCCGTGTACTCGCCGTTGGCATCGCTGTACGTCGTCGGCGTCTGGAGCGCGTGGTACATCGCCGTCGCAAACACCCGCCGTTGCACCTCCGTTCCGCCCTCCACCTCAATCTGCCCCAACCGCTTGTTCCACGCCGCCCGTGCCCGCGCCGCCACCTGCTCATACGTCGCTCCGGCCTTGCTCTCCGCCTCCAGATTCGCCAGCGCATTCGCCTCGCTCACATACGAGATCCCCACCCGCACCCGCACCGCGCCACCCGTGCCAAAACCCACCCACGCCCCCGATCCATGCCCTGCCTCCGGGAACCCCTTGTCTCCAAACCCGGTCCCGCCCGTCTTTCCCGCCAGACTGCCCGCCGTCGTCGCCCCCGGCGTCACCACCCCGTCCGTCCACGTCCCTGTGTCCGTCACCGGCCGGTCGAACTTCAGCACATAGTGCAGCGTGTAGTACGGCCGCCGATCCTCCGTGCCAATATACCCACAGAAGTTCCCACTTGTAACCGCTCCGGTTACAGTTCCCGTCGCCTTGTCCACCCGCGTCTCCGCCGCAGTCGATCCCACCTCCGAGTCCGACGTCCGCACCAGCACCCGTGCCGGCTTGCCCTCCGGAAACGTAAACGTCCCTGCGCCCATCCGAACCCCCGCCGACAGCGCCACCGCCACGCCGTTGCCCAGCTTCACCCGGTACGATCCCGGCTCCGCCACCTCATCCGCATGCGTAAACGTCGCCGCATACTCCTGCCGAAAGTCCTTCGACGGCGAGTCCCCAATCGCCTCCGTCACCGGCATCAGCGGCACATCGCCCGACCCGCCCGCACACCCCCAGCCCTCCACATTCGTCAGGCTGAAGCCGCGAATCTTCGTCGCCCGATACTCATACCCGCCCGGCGCTCCAATCATCCGCTTGGTATTCACCGGCGTCGCCTCCGGGCTGAACTGCACCATGCCAAACGGCATCGTCGCGCCCGGGAACACATTCCCGCCATTCGTCGTCCCCACCAGCGGATTCACCAGAGCCGCCCGATCCGTACTAGCCGCCATCGCCGACGACACCAGCACCGTTGCCGCTGCCAGCCCACCCACCACCGCCCGAGACATCACACTTCCACGCAGAACCTTCATGCCCGTAGCCTAAGCCACCGCACCTGCTCCTGTCACAAACTCATCCAGAGCGCCGTCATCTCGACCGAAGGCGCATCGCGCCGCAGCGGAAAGATCCCTTCTGTCACAAAGCCACCGCCGCCCAACGCACCGCCTACTTCGCCACCGTCGCCGTCTCCGCCTTCACCTCAAACTCCTTGTCCATCCAGGTCTTCAACGCCGCAATACTCTGCGGCCGCCCCAGAAAGTCCTGCACCAGCTCCGTCGCCGGCTTCGAGCTTCCCGGCTCCAGCACCGTCTTCCGATACCGCAGCGCCGCCGGCCCGTCGAGCAGGTTCTTCTCGTCAAACTGTGAGAAGAAATCCACCGCAATAACCTTGTCCAGCACATACGTGTAGTAGTTCGAGCTGTACCCCGTCAGGTGCGTAAAGCTCGCATAGAAATAGGTCCCATCGACGAACTTGTACGGGTTGAACCGCTCCGCATCCTGCCGCCACAAGGCATCGAGGTTCACCTTCGCCGGCGCCTCGTTGTGCACCTGCAGCGCGTACGTTGCAAACATCACCTGCCGCTGCATCTGGTTCGCTCGCCCAAAGTAGCTCGCCCGATTCATCCGCTCGATCGTCGCCGTCGGCAACACCTCGCCCGTCTTGTAGTGCTTGGCAAAGCTCTGCAGGATAGTCGGATCGTGGAACATCTCCTCCAGCATCTGACTCGGCGCCTCGACAAAATCCCCCTCCGTCGAAACCCCGCTCTGCCCCGCCCATCGCTGCCGCCCGCCCAGCACCTCGTGCATCATGTGCCCGAACTCATGGAAGAACGTCACCACCTCGCCAAACTCCATCAGTCCCGGATCGCCCGCCACGCCACCAGAGAAGTTACAAATTAGCGTCGCCTCCGGCAGCTGCACACCCTTCTGTCCCGGCACCAGCTGCGACTCCGAAAACCACTTATCCTTGCCCTCCCGCGGATGCATATCGAGATAAATCCGGCCCTCCTTCTTGCCCGCGTCGAACACGTCGTACGCATGCACCGCCGGGTCCCACACCACTGCATCCGCCGCCGGCCGAAACTCCACATGGAACAGCCGCGCTGCTGTCTTCAGGATGCCCGCCTCGACCTCCGCATACGCAAAATACGGCCGCACACTCTGCGAATCAAAGTCATACTTGGCCCGCCGGAACTGCTCGTTCCAGAATTGCGCATCCGACTGCGTCAGGTCTCCCGCGGCCTTCGCATCCGTCGCCGCCACATACTCCTTCACCCGCGAGAACTCCTTCTCCGCCCGGCTTCGCGACGCCTCATCCACCTCCTGCAGAAACGTCTTCATCTTCCCGGCCGACCCCATCATCATGTCCGCCGTCGCCAGGTCCGCCCACGTGGCAAACCCCAGCGTCGTCGCCATCTCCTGCCGCACCCGCAGCAGGTGCTCGAGCACCGCCTTGTTCGCCGGATACGCCCGGTCGTTATACGCCAGGTACATCCTTCGCCGCAGCTCGGCGTTCTTGGCATAGTTCATAACCGGTGTGTAGTCCGGCGAGTCCGTGGTCAGCGTGATCGCCCCGTCCGCACCCGGCTTATGGCGTGAAACATAGTCCGCCGGCAGCCCGTCCAGCTCGCCCGCGTCCTTCACCGTCACCTTGCGCACATCATCCTGCACGTTCCGGCTGAACGCCAGCGACACCTCCGTCATCTCGTCCTGCAGCTGCTTCACCTTCGCCCGCGTGGCCTCATCCTTGTCCACGCCGCCCAGCCGATACTCGAGCAGCAGCCGATCCACGAAGTGCTTCGTCGCCGCATCCGCCGTCGCCACGTCCGTCGCCTTCAACGCCTCGTATACCGCCTGGTTCAACGCCAGCGCCGTCTGCTCGGCCGCGATCACCTGCACCAGCGCCTGCCCCTTATCGCGGATCGCCTTGTTGGGGTTAACCGAAAACATGATGTAGGCCTGGTTGCTCGCCACCTGCAAATGCGTGACCGCTTCGTCATAGCGCGCCAGCGTATCCTCAACCGTCCGCTTATCCTTCGCAGCCACCAGCTCCGCAATCAGCCGCTTCTCCTCGCCGATATGCCACTGCACCCAGGCCTCCAGCCCCGCCGCATCCTTCAATCCAACCCACGCATGCAGCGGATCCACCGGCCTCGCCATCGTCGTTGCACCCTCCACCATCGCCGCCTCCATCGTCGCTCCTCTCAAACTCACACCACCGCTCAGAACTCCCGCCATCATCCACATCGCGCCGATCGCAGCCATCCGTTGCATCGTCGTCTCCCCTCACGTGGCGGTCTCTGTACTGTTGCGCGATCGTCGTCGCAGCCAACCTCATCAAGACCGCTCTGAGTTCCAGAGTCTACACCGCTCAAATCGCTCGTACCTCATCCCGCCTTCGCCAGCAGCTTCCGGTTCTCCAGCAGCTCCAGCAGCGCCAGCTCCTCCCGCTTCAGCGCCGTCGTATGCTCCTCAATCTCCTCCTCGATCTGCTCCTTCGCCTTCGCCACCGACGTCCCCCCCAGATACGCCTCCAGCACCGCCGGATGCACGTAGCACTTCCGGCACACCGACGGCGTATTTCCCAGCCGCTCTGCCACGCTCTTGATCGCCTCCACCACATTCTTCTTCGCCTGCGTCACCGTCTCGCCCGGGCCCAACTCCTTCAGCGTCATGCACGCCAGCACACTCCCCGCCCACGTCCGAAAATCCTTCGCCGTAAAGTGTTCCCCCGAAATCTCCTGTAGGTACTCATTCACATCGGACGAATCGATCGTATGCGCGTTCCCGTCCTCGTCCAGATAATGAAACAGCTCCTGCCCGGGAATCTCCTCGCACCGCGCAATAATCCGCGCCAGCCGCTTGTCCTGCAAGGTCACCGTGTGGTGCACCCGGCTCTTGCCCTGAAACGTAAACGTGATCCTCGAGCCCTTCACCTCCACATGCTTGTTCCGCATCGTGGTCAGCCCATAGCTCTTGTTCTCCCGCGCATACTCCTCATTGCCCACGCGAATCAGCGTCGCCTCCATCAGGCTCACAATCGTCGCCAGCACCTTCTTCCGCGGCAACCCGACCAGTGCCAGATCCCGCTGCACCCGCTCCCGAATCGTCGGCAGCGCATCCGCAAAGTGGCTCATCCGCTCATACTTCGTCTCGTCCCGAACCTCGCGCCATCGCGGATGATACCGGCTCTGCTTCCGTCCCTTCACGTCCCGCCCCGTCGCCTGCAGATGCCCATTCGGCCACGGCGAAATCCATACATCCACCCAGGCCGGCGGAATCACCAGCGACTTGATCCGCCCCAGCGTCTCCGCATCCCGCACCGCCGCGCCATCCGCCTTCGTGTACCGAAACGCCTGGCCATGCCTCCGCCGCGTCAACCCCGGCCGCGCATCACTCACATACCGCAGCCCCGCCGCCTTTGCCGACTCCGCCGGATCCGTCACCACCTCGACCGGCTCCTTCGGCCTGGCCTTCCGCGCCCGTCCCGAAACTCCCGGTCCCGAAACTCCCGGAGCCCCAGCCTGCAGTACCGCCTTCACCGCCGCTAGCGTCTTCTTTCCTGCGGCCGTCGCCACGCCACCGCCCACTACTTTCTCGCTCATCGTGCCCATACTCGCGTGGGATGCGATCAGCCTCGAGCAGGTTCTTCCCTCAGGCACACACCTCACACCCCATCAACACTCACACCCACCAGCATCGAGCCACCAGAAGCGTCCCTACCCCGTCTTCGCCACCCAATCCGCATACTTGATCCGATCCTGCCGCACAAACGCATCCCGCGTCCGCACATACGCCCCCTGCCCGTTCATCCGGCCCATCGCATGCAGCTCCTCCGCCCGAATGTACGGCCCTGCCGGATCCACGTACCGATCCTCCACCCACATCGACACCACCCGCCCCAGCACAATCCGGCTCCGCCCAACCTCAATCGTCTGCAGCTCCACACACTCCAGCGCCGCATGCGCCTCCGCAATCCGCGGGACCGACACGACGGAGGAGGCCACCGTATGCAGCCCCGCCTGCTCAATCTCACTCACCCCCGCCGGAAACTCGATCGCCGTCACCGTCATCGCGTCCATCAGATCTTCTGTAACCACATTGACCACAAATTCGCCGCGCTCGCGAATATTCCTGCCCGTGTCCTTCGCCTCCCCCGCAGCGTCACGCCCGCCACTCCGCTCCGCAATCCCCAACCCCAACACCGGCGGATCGATCGCCAGATAGTTGTACGCCGAGTACGGTGCCGCATTCACTCCGCCATCCTGATTCAACGTCGTCACCAGTGCCACCGGTCGCGGTGCCACCAGCCCGATCAGCAGGTTATACACATGGTGCTTGTCCGTCGTCGCAATCTGAAACTCCATCCATCCTCCGCCAGCGCCCCGCTCTAGATCGCGAACTTTGGGCGCGCCTGCCGCATCCTCATCAGATGCGAAACGTCCACCTACCCTCAGAACCTGCTGAGCACTACCAAAGAGGCCGTCATCTCGACCGAAGCGAGACAGTCTCATCGTCTCGCGCAGTGGAGAGACCCCTGTATGTCGTCGCTGCCGTTGTTCTCCCGTCCACGTTCCGCTAAAGCAACGGCATTGAGCCGTAGAAGCAGTTAGAAAAGGCCTCGCAACTCATTTGCCCTAAAATCCCCAAAGTGAACGCTCCCACCCACGCAACCTCTCCACCAACGTCCAATTCCGACTCCCTCGCGCCCGCGCCCACCAGCCGTCTCGGCCTCTTCGCCGCGATCCTCCTTCTGCTCAACCTCCAGCTTGACGGCTTCCGCCTCTCGCACGATCCCCTCCGCAACCAACTCCTCCTCCTGCCCATCACCGCCCTCTTCTGCGTCCTCCTCCTCGCCCTGCTCTTCCCCCGCCTTCGTTGCCTTCGCCGGCTCACCCGCGCCACGCAGCGCATCACCCCCGCCGCCGCGCACACCCTCCTCCTCATCTTCCTCGCTGGCGCCGCCGCTCTCTTCGTCAAGTCAGCCCGCTTCTACGCAGCCTTCGGCTACCGGCTGCACCCACTCGCGACCGCCCTGGTCTTCGCCATCCCCCTCACCGCCCTCGCCATCCTTCGCTACAGCCCGCGCAAAGCCTCCGCCAACGCCCTCTTCCCCACCATCCTGCTCGCCTTCATCGCCATCTCCACCCTGTCCATCAGCAGCTTCCCCCTCAACCCCCAGCGCTCCGACATGCTCCCGCTCCTCGACGCCGCCAACCACTCCCTCGCCGCCGGCGCCAACCCCTACCACCCCTACACCCTCCCCTCCGGAACCGTCTTCCTCACCTACCTGCCCGCAACCCTCCTCGCCTACCTCCCCGCCACCCGCCTGCACCTCGATCTCCGCCTCATCAACCTCGCCTGCGACCTCGCACTCGCCCTCCTCCTCTACCGCTCCCTCGGCAGACCGCATCGCCCACCCGGCGCCATCCTGCTCGGCCTCTGGCTGCTCTCGCCCTACCTCCTCTACCGCCACGACCTCTACACGCCGCCCCACTGGCTCGCCCTGATCGCCTCGCTACTTCTCCTTCATCGGAACCGCGTACGGGCCGCAGCCCTCCTCTTCGGCCTCAGCATCGCCATGTCGCAGTTCAGCTGGGTGCTGTTCCCCTTCTTTCTCCTCCATCTGTGGCAAAGTCGCGTCTCGCCGACCCCGCAGTACCAGACAGAACCGCACCAGCCGGAACAGCAGCAGTCCCAGCACCAGCACCGGCACCAGTCCCAACACCGGTCCGCGTCCCGCACCGTCCTCGCCGCCGCCGCCATCGCCCTCGCCACCGCCGCCGTCATCACCCTTCCCTTCTTCCTCTGGTCACCCCAGGCCCTGCTGTTCGGCGTCCTCTCTCACTGGCACAACACCCAGGTCAGCACCCGCCCCATCAACCTCGCCTTCTTCGCCGCCCGCCTCATCGGCACCGCTCACCTCCAGCTCCTGCAAGCCATCGCCCTCCTCGGCCTCTTCACCGGCTACACCCTCAGCCGCGGCTGCCGAACCCTCTCCGGCTGCCTGCAGGCCATGTCCCTCGCACTCGCCGCCTTCATCCTGCTCAACGTCCTCATCTGGGGCTACTTCTTCCTCCTCCTCGAGCTCCTCCTCCTCCTCTACGTGTTCTCCAGCGAAGCCTGGCTCGAGCCCGAGGGATCTGCCTCTCTCCCGTGAACGCCAACAC
>CAXSEC010000160.1:0-2483 GCA_964236325.1 uncultured Acidobacteriaceae bacterium
CAGGAAGGCATGATGAAGGAACTCGGGCTCGCTCAGCCGCCCATCGCCTGGCATACGGTTCGGGACACGATCGCTGAGGTGGGCTGCTTCCTTGGACTGCTGTGCGGTCTACTCGACAAGATAGCGACCGACGTCAAGATCATGCAGATGACCGAGCTCAATGAGGTGCAGGAGCCGGATGGCGGCGGCGGCCGTGGCGCATCGAGCACGATGCCGCAGAAACGGAACCCGATCTCCTGCGCGTACATCACGGCCTGCAGCAGCGTTGTACGTCAGCACACGTCGGCGTTGCTGAACGCGATGAACGCAGACTTTGAGCGCGCAACGGGAACGTGGGAGATCGAGTGGCTGGTGCTGCCCGAGATCTTCTGCTACACCGCTGGTGCGCTCTCGCAAGCCAAATATATGTTGAGCGGCTTGATCGTACATCCCGAAAACATGATGAAGGATGTGAAGCTAACTGACGGGCTGGTCAACACCGAAGCCGTGATGATGGCTCTCGGACCGAAGATAGGCCGCGGGAAAGCTCACGACAAGCTCTCCACCATCTGCATTGCGGTATCACAAGGCAAGGGCAAGCTAATCGACCTGCTCAGCGCCGAACCGGAGATCAGCAAGATCTTCGATCGTAAGGCGCTGGAGGACCTGCTCGATCCGACCAAGTACCTCGGAAATTCGGGTGCAATGGTGGATCACGTTCTGAGCCTGACGAAGTAGTCGCTCGCGGTCGGGTTTGATCGGCAACGGTACCCCAATATCATTCGCTTCTTCCAGGCGGGACTTGTGGGTTCCGTGCCAGGGCCTGCGGACTAACCTTGTTCTTTCGACAGTTTATGGAGAGCTTCAGATGAGCACACGCGGAACTACTGAAAAGCAATCCCCAGGACCTGCAGAACCACAATCAATCGCGGCAACAGATATCGTCGTGCTGGTTTCAGGCGGCTTCCGATCCAGCTATGAAGCGCTGATCCCGGCCTTTGAAAAGTCCACGGGCGCCCACTTTGTCATGGAAAAGAGCCCCTCCATGGGAAAGACCCACGACGCCGTTCAGCAGAGATTGGATCGGGGCGAGCCGGCGGATGTGCTTGTGATGGTCGGCTCGGCATTGCAGCAGCTGGAGACGAAGGGCTATGTCCTGCCCGGATCGAGCGTCGAGCTGGCGTTGTCGCCCATCGGATGCGCGGTCAAAGCCGGTGCGGACGTACCGGACATCAACGATGACGACTCGTTTCGTAAGGCGTTACTCGCGGCAAAGTCAATCGCCTACTCCGATAGTGCGAGTGGCGAGTACATCCAGTCCACGTTATTCAAGAAACTGGGCATCGAGAGCGAAATGAAGGGCAAGGCCCGCGAGATTCCTGCAACACCGGTAGGCGAACTTATCGCTAAGGGTGAAGTTGAGATTGGTTTTCAGGAGGTCGCGGAGCTGCTCCCTATCTCCGGAGTCACCTTCGTCGGCACCATACCAGATGATTTAGAGCTGCTGACACCCTTTTCGGCGGCTATCGCCAAAAAGTCTCAACACATTGAACTAGCCAAGAAGCTCATCACCTATCTTGCCTCTCCGGATCACACCGGCACGATTCAGGAGAAGGGTTTAGAGCCTCTGCCAAAGAAAGGCTGATGGACCGCCCTTTCAGATGCAAAACAGTGCATGTCCGGACTGCCGCATGACTTGACTTCTAAGCCCTCATACAGGAGTGGAGCTAATCAGTCCTCCCTGCCAAACAGGTGTGCGGCTGCGGAGAGAAGGGACCTTTGCTTGAAACGATTGTAGGTGCATTGCTACCCGTTGTTCTGACTCTCGTTCTGGGAGTGATTGCGGGATGGCGTCATGACGAAAATTCCAAGTCGGCCGGTGCACTCAACCGCATGGTTCTGCGCTATGCTTTGCCGCTTGCCTTGTTTGCCGGTACGGTCGGCACACCGCGGACAACGCTGCTGGCCCAAGGCAAGCTGGCTCTCATTCTACTTATCGGAACCGTCGTACCATTCGTGATCGCGTTCGGCTTGCGCTACTGGAAGAGCCGCGACCTGAGCGCCGCAGCTCTGCAGGGTATGGGTTTTGGATTTCCGTCCATCCCGTTTACAGCGATTGCGATCCTCACCCCGCTTGTAGGAAATGCCGCTGTTCTCGTCGTAGCTGTCGGCGGCAGCGTCATCAACATCCTCGTGGTTCCCACAACGTTGGTCGCGCTCGCTCTGGCAAAGCGCAGTCAAGGAGGAAGCGACAAGTCGCAACAGCAGAAAGCAGGAAGCGGTGACCAGAGTTCGCAAGCTGGGTCAAAGAATGATTAGAAGGGCACACAAGCAAAAGATGATGCGTCCAGTCAGAGCCTGGGGAAAGTCCTCATGGGATTTTTACTTTCTCCCATTGTGTTGGCACCTGTAATCGCTCTCATCCTTGTGCTCTCTGGTGTGACGGTGCCCAAGCTGATTGTGGGTTCTTTCAAGCTGCTCGGCAGTACAGTCGGCGGTGTTGC
>CAXSEC010000160.1:2583-8498 GCA_964236325.1 uncultured Acidobacteriaceae bacterium
TGTTCATCTGGCTTTTGAAGTAGGTTGAGCAAGTATCATTGTGCGTGATGCTGCCCACCCTCCTGCAATGACCGGAGCAGCCTTAACCAAGAGCTTTCTATCGCGACCCCGCTACGCTGCGAGGCATAGACATCGAAAATAAGGGCCACTTAGAGTGTGCCAGTCAGGAGGATCATTGACGGGACGAAACGGGCTTGCTGTTGCTGGATTGGCACTCTTCACATCATCCTCCCTCCTTGCCCAGCAAGCGGCACCAGCCCTTGATCGTCCTTGGATACCATCGGTGAGGTTCAGCGCAGAGCAGGGTCAGGTCAGCCGTCGACCTTCCACAACGATCGATCCCGGCCGCACCTACTCCCTCCCGGAACTCATCGATCTTGCTGAAACGCACAATCCCACGACGCGCGCAGCATGGGAGAATGCGAGGGCAACTGCAGGGCGGCTCGGCGTGGCCCGCTGTGAGTTGTTGCCCAATCTCACAGCCGTGCTGATGACCAACACCACGCGTGACGGCGTGCTTCTCTACAACACCTTTGCTCGTCAGACGATTAGCCTGTATCAGCCCATGCTGCAGGTTAGCTATCTCGCATTTGATTTCGGGGATCGTTCCGCGCGCATTGACGAAGCTCGCCAGCGACTTGTGGCTGCAAACTTCAACTTCAATCGTTCCTTGCTCGATGTACTCTTTGAAACATCCCGGCGCTACTATCAGCTGCTTAATGCTCAGGGCCAGCGCGAGGCTGCTCAACTCAACTTCGATAATGCTGAGACGGTTAGGAAGGCAGTGGAAGCCCGCCTCGCGGTGGGGCTGGCCACCTTGCCGGACGCTCTCGAAGCGCGCGCTTCCTCGGCACAGGCGCAGTTCACCTTGCAATCCGTGATGGGCGATGTGGATGTGCGGCGAGGCGACCTGCTTGAATTGCTTGGCGCTGCTCCCACCGACGCTCTCCAGGTCAAGCCGCTCAAGGACTTGCCAACCCCGGATCACTTCGACCTGGATGCGCAGGCAGCTACAGAACGCGGTCTCGAGACGCGGCCGGAGCTGGGCGAGCAGATTGCTGAGCGGGATGCGGCGCGAGCGGAGATTCGCTCCGCCCATTCAGCTTTCCTGCCGACCCTGGACTTTCAGGGACAAGGTGGCGAGGTCCGTGCAAATGGAAGGCAGGATCAGCTGAACTCTCTCTACTCGCTCACACTGGAAGAATGGAATGTCAGTCTTAACTTGAAATGGGAGCTTTTCGATGGGGGTCGTCGCACGAGCCGACTGGCAGAAGCCCACGCCGATGAAAAACGGGCCGATGCCCAGGTAGAGGAAACACGAGATCAGATCGAGCAGCAAGTGTGGACTGCCTATGTTGGCGTACGGACGGCCTTTTACCAAAGGGATGCCTCAGCCACGCTCGTAGCGGCGTCCAAAGCCTCATACGATGCTGCGTTGAAGAGTTATCAGTACGGTTTGCGCAGTACCGTGGACGTAGTCTCGGCGCAGCGCACATTGGCTCAGGCCCTCAGCAACGATGTCGCGGCCAGAACCAATCTCCTCACCCAACTTTCCGGCTTCGCATATCGCACGGGCGACCTGCTTCAAGAAGCATCCAGGAAGGCGCATCCATGAGGAGGCTTTCTTTACGCTGGGTCGGAAATCGCGCTCTGCTTTCTTTACCGTGCGTGCTGTTTTTGACGGGTTGCTCACGCTCGCCTTCCTTCAACGTTCTCGGTTCTTACTTTCCCGGTTGGATTCTGTGCATTGTGCTTGCGATTGGCGCGACGGCGCTGCTGCATATCTTCCTGAAACATATGCAATGGGAGCGAAGCATACCGGCACTGCCCCTGTTCTACGTCAGCTTGGCGTTGCTTATCGCCTGCAGCTTCTACCTTGTTGCTTTTGAATGAGCCCCGCAGTACCGGAGACCTCCCTTGAACAGCGAATCGGCAAATGAACAAACGCCGCAACCGGGCAGCGCGGAGCAGGTACCTCCCACAAAGGAGGCCAAGCCGAAACCGGACTCGGAGCCTCAGAAGACGCAGCCGCCTGAAGCTGCGAGACAGAGCGGTGCTTCGTCAAAGGAGCCGAGTGCCTCACGGCTCGGTTGGAGCGTTCTTTGCGGCACTCTGGCGCTTGCCTTGATTGTGACCGTGCTGGCGGTCAGCCGCAGTGTCGTCAATCCCCGCACCGACGATGCCGAGGTGTTCGCCAACTTTATCGGCATGGCGCCCCAGGTCGAGGGCCCCATTGTGGAGCTGCCGATTCGTGACAATCAGTACGTGAAAGCAGGCGAGCTGTTGCTGGTCATCGATGAACGGCCGTATCGCTATGCCTTAGAACGCGCCATCTCACAGAAAGCAGCGCTCGAAGGGCAGATTGAAGATCAGAAACGGCACATCCGCTCGCAAGTGAGCGGAATACACGTCGCCCAGGCAGACGTAAAGAGCAGCGCCTACAGCCGCGATGCCATGACTGCGACTATTACTGAAGCGCAAGCTGATGTGGTCGACGCCCAAGCGTCCGTGCGCCGAGCCGAAGCCGACCGCGACTACGCCGCCGATAACCTGCATCGGCTTGAGCCTCTCCTGGCGCAGCAGTTTGTTACAACCGACCAGGTGGAGCAGGCGCGTACGCTGCTGGAGACGCGCAACCGCGCGGTGCAACAAGCAGAGGCTCAGGTGGCGCTCCGTCAGGCGCGGGTGCAGTCCAACCGGTCGCACCTTGACCAGTCTGAAGCAGATATCGAGCAAAGGCAGGCGCAACGGGATCAGGCCGCCAACGGCGTGGAAACACTCGCGCCGTTGACGGGGCAGTTGGAAGAGCGAGCGGCGGCCATCCGCCTCGCTCAGTACAACCTGAACAACTGCCGCGTTTATGCTCCGTTTGACGGCTATGTGACCAACTTGACTACTGCGCTCGGCAACTACCTTCACGTGGGAACGCAGGTGTTCACCATGATCGATTCGCACACATGGTGGGTGATCGCAAACTTCCGCGAAACACAGCTACGTCACGTTGTTCCAGGCTCTGAAGCGGACGTTTTCCTGATGGCGCATGAGGACGTTCCCCTCCGTGGGGTTGTTGAAAGCATCGGCTACGGTGTTACCCCCGACCCCGGCGTAGTCGGAGTGGTATCACCGGGCCTGCCCGCCGTGCAGCGCTCGCTTAGTTGGGTGCATCTTGCTTCGCGCTATCCAGTGCGGATACGCATCGAGGCGCCGCCGGCGGCTCTAGTGCGGATCGGCGAAAACGCTGTAGCGGTCGTGCACCCGGCGCGGGCCGCGGTGAGGTAAGCGTGGGAAACCTTGTGCAACACGGAGGGCCAAAGGCCCGAGCGCCGGTGTCGGCCTTTGCAGCGACGAACACCCATCCCGCGCTTGCCACCTGGTTGCCGACATTTCTGCGCGAAGAGCTTCGGCCCTACCCTGGCCGAGCTCTCCTCGCCCTGCGCTATACCCTCGCCGCCACTATCACGATGTTGCTGATCGTCACTTTCCGCTTGCCGGGCGCGGCGGTGGGAGGTTTCTATTCCCTTCTGGTCCCACGCGATACGCTGATCACCACCCTGCGCGGTGGGCTGAGTCTACTTCTCGCGTTTGGCGCGGGTCTTGGTTTCCTGCTACTCGGCGCCATGCTGTTCGTGGACTATCCGTTGACTCACTTCTTGTGGGTCGTGGGCAGCTTTTTCATTGCTTTCTACGGTTTGAGCGTTCTGTCGAACTATGGCGCCGCATCGGCTTTTGCCATCGTTATCGTTCTGTCGATCCCCCTCTGGGATCAATCCCTGCCGCAGGACGTGCTTGTCGCCGGCAACCTCTTCACTGCGCTCAGTGTGGCCGTCGCCATCCTCTCCACGATCGCTGTCGAGTTTGTCTTCTCTCTTTTCAGGAGCACAGATGACCTCCTGGATGGATTGGACGAGCGGCTCGAAGTCGTACAGCAACTCCTGCAGCCACTGCCTTCGCAGGGGGACCACGATGCCTTGACGAGCAAGCTGGATCAATTTGTGATCGCAGGTGTCTCCCGATTACGGCAACTCCTGATTGCCAGCAACTTGTCACAGGAAGAGAAGGATCGGTTCAGCGCAGTCGTTTCCTTGGTGAACCAGCTTTTAGACCTTCTCTCGGCCTTTGAACATCACACGACACTGACCGCAGAGGATGCTCCGCGCGTGCAGGCGGTCGCGGAACAGGTGGCGCTCCTGCGGCAATGGCTGAGAGGGAAGAACAGCAGTCCGCTGACGCCATTGCAACCAGAGCCGGAAGGACCTCTTCTCCTCGATACCCTAGAGCGGACCGTCAATCTACTCGGTGCAGCAGTCGGCGCGGGCCCGAGCCATCCTTTAGCGCCGGACTACGTTATGCCCGCGGCCCCAACGATGTTCAAGGCTGATCTCTTTTCCAATCCTGAACATCTGCGCTTTGCACTCCGCGGCTGCGCCGCCTCGGTACTCTGCTACTTCATCTTCAACGCGGTCTTCTGGCCCGGACTGAGCACTTCTCTCTTTTCTGTCGTGGTTGCCGCGCTTCCGAGCACAGGTGCATCGCGTCAGCGGTCCGTTTTACGCGTGACCGGCGCACTGGTGGGTGGTGGCCTATTGGGGATCGGATCGCAGGTGTTCGTCCTGCCGCTGCTCGACAGCATCACCGGCTTCGCCGTCCTGTTCGTTACCGTCACGTGGATCGCAGCGTGGTTCCTAACGTCCAGCCCACGATTGTCTTACTTTGGGGCGCAACTGGGGCTGGCCTTCTATCTCATCCAGTTGCGCGGGCCCTCGCCTCAGACGAATCTTGCCCTGGCGCGCGATAACCTCATGGGTATCCTGCTGGGACTTTTCATGATGTGGTTTGTCTTTGAGAAGCTCGGCTCCAAGTCGGCCGCGCAGCTCATGCGTGATCTTTTGATCAAAAATCTGCACCTGATGGCGGACCTCGCTAAGCCCTGGCGGGGTCAACCGGCCGATCTTGTCAGGCTCCGCACGGTTCGTGCCACCATCAGCCAGAACTTCGGATCATTTCACGCACAAGCGGATGCTGTGCTCTTTGAAACCGGCCACAGTCGGCCCCGCAGCTTGATGGAACGCGCACATCTGCTTGGCTGGGAACCTCACCTTGTCTCTCTTTTTCTGCTTGAAGTTGCCTGGACGCACGCCCGGCTGCAGGTCTCTACAAAAGAACTTTCATCCGATCTTCTTCTTGCCATAGCGCAATTCGAGGACGAGATAAGTCATCTTCTCGAAATCATGGGCGCCCAGTTGAGCGGAAAACCTTCTGCTCCGTCTGCTGTCCAATCCGCTTACACTCGCTTCCGCGAGCAAGCTCTCTTGGCATGTCATACTGAGACGCCTTTCGCAGTCAACTCTCTGCTTGGCATCGGTGCTCGCTTTGCCGAGGTCGGAAGTGGGCTGTCCCACAGCGTTGACCAGTCTAGGTGATCGGTCAGATCCGTAGCGACTGTTCAAGGCCCAGCGTGTGCATACAGTCCGCCACGCGCGAGAGTTCTCAGAACGCAAGGCATGTTCCGCTGGTATGAACTTCGAGAGCCTCTGCCACGTCTTGATCGCTCAATGTCCACTCCTCTTCTGGAAGGTCGACCACAACGGCGTTTGTGAAGTCCCGATAGAGGTCTTCTGCCTGGGTCACGTCGCCAAAAAATCAACAAGCATGGGCAAACTGAATTGAGCCGGTCCGCTACCCATGTAACCCCATTCAAGTCCGCTTGGCTGTGTCTCCTCACGCCCAGCTGCGCGTCGAGCACAGGGCCGGTTCCGAGCCAGCCCTGGTACGGCGGAACACCTGAGGCCGCCCCCTCTTGCGATGCCCAAAGTATCCGATATCGGTCGAGAAGCCATCAGCTCCGGCGTTGGATCGGCTGTTGCTGTTTTCATACTGCCTCCGTGGTCTTGGATTTAGGTTTCCGCTGCTTGCGC
>CAXSEC010000161.1:0-8484 GCA_964236325.1 uncultured Acidobacteriaceae bacterium
GAGATTCTGGGCTGGGACTACGAGACGGCGCGGGCGCTGCCGTTTGCGGTAATGGGGCAGCGGATCGGGCGGAAGCGGGTGACGAACGAGGTGCGGCGGCAGGTTCCAGTGGTGTTTATGGCGTTCGACCTGATGTTTGCCGAGGGCGCGTTGCAGCTGGACCAGCCACTACGGGAGCGGCGGAACCAGTTGGAAGCGCTGGTAGAGGAGCTGCAACCGATCGTCTGCTCGCCCCTCGACGGGGTGGAGCAGCACCGCGTGAAGGCGAAGAAGATGCCGGCGATCGAGGCGGGGCAGGGAGCGTTGTTTCTGACTGGCGGGGATGCGCCGGAGACGCTGGCGAGCGGACAGCCAGGCGGCTCCGCCGGTGTCGATCGGCTGATGCTTTCGCCGTCGCGGCTGGTAGAGGGCGCGGAGGATATTGACCGCGCGTATGCGGAGGCGCGGGCGCGGGCGAACGAAGGCGTGATGCTGAAGGCGGCGAACTCGCTGTACCAGCCGGGGCGGCGCGGGCTGGCGTGGGTGAAGCTGAAGCGCGAGCTGGCGACGCTCGATGTGGTGATTACCGGGGCGGAGTTTGGCAGCGGGCGGCGATCGCAGCTGCTGAGTGACTACACGTTTGCGGTGCGCGGCAGCGAGGGCGAGCTGCTGAACGTGGGCAAGGCGTACTCCGGTGTGACGGATGCGGAGATTGTGGAGCTGACCGAGTGGCTGCAGGCGCACACGCTGGAGGATGACGGACACTTTCGCACAGTCGAGCCGCAGATTGTCCTGGAGGTGGCGTTCAACAACATCATGCGATCGGACCGGCACGCCAGCGGGTTTGCGCTGCGGTTTCCGCGGATTCTGCACCTCCGGCGAGACAAGCCGGTGGCGGAGATCGATACGGTGGCGCGGGTCGAAGAGGTGTACCAGAGCCAGGTGGACAAGCCGGCGGACGCTGCGGATCCGAAGGGCTAGATCGGCGCTCGGGAGTGATGCGGTAGAGAAGCAGATCTCTACGGGATGGCAAAAGAAGGCGGGCCTAGGCGCGGATAAGCCGGACCAGGGCGGCGCTGCCGGCGGTGAGGTCGATGCGGAAGGCTTCGGCTTCCGGGGTGACTGGCTTCCACGCGGGGGCGTGCCAGGCGCCGCTCAAGGAGACGGGGATGCCGCCGAGGGCGATGCCTTTGGTAGCCGAAAGTCCAGGGGCTTCGAGCCGCAGCAGGCTGGCCGAGGTGCCCGGGCGCTGCGGGATGCGAATGGAGGCCGGGGATAGGGACTCGCGATTGATGAGGGCGAGCACGGTCTCGGCGGCGGAGTGTTCGACGGCGTAGGCAGTGACGTTGAGCGAGGTGGCGCCGAGGGTGACGGGTAGGAGGCGGCTGGTTCCGGCCTGGGTTCCGACGAGAGCTCCGGGTTGGGCCGCTGGCTGGCTGCCGGGACGGGCGGTCGTCCCGGATGCAAATTGGGCGAAGGCGAGCATGCCGTAGAAGCCGGGCGCGGCGCTGTAGTGGTCGTGTTCGTCGTCGGCAATGGGGGAGTAGGAGCTGATGAAGTTGAGCTGGTTGACGCCGGTCTCAATATTGACGCCGGCGGCGCCGGCCCGAGCGAGGCGAAGCATGGTGTCGAGGACCCAGAGCGCCTGGGTGAAGGTGTCGCTGACACCGGGCTTGCCGCCGCCTGAGAAGCTGTTGATCTCGCACAGGCGGTATGGCAGGCTGGAGGCGGAAGAGGCGGCCTGCAGCTGGGCGAGCGTGGCGGCGAGATGCGGGTCAGTCTCGAGCAGCTTCGCGGAGGTGCTGCGCGGGTTCTGGCCTTCGCGGTAGTAGTGATGGGTGAGCAGCTTGAGGTTGGATTTCTCATCCGCGGCGAAGCGGGCGACCCAGTCTGTGGCGCCGGCGACGTCCGGCCCGGCGAGGGGAAGGTTGGGCAGGCGCTTGAGCAGGGCATCGCGGACGGTCTCGTACTCGCGGCGGAACTGGTCGTAGGTAAACGGCTTCGAACGGTGCTCGATGGCGAAGGCGTCGGGCTCGTTGCCGATCTCGATGGCGAGGAGGTGCGGGCCGATGTATTTGACCACGGCTTCGGCCTCGTCGAGCGCGTTGGCCAGGTTCTCGGGGGTGCGTTCGCTGCCGAGGTTGAGCCCCCAGATCAGCTGCCAGCCGGTGGCCTGGAGGAAGCCGCCCAGATCGTGCAGATCGGCGGCGGTGACGGAGCTTGCCTTGGGTGAGGAGACTGCGGGGCCGCCGGGAAGGTAGCGGGCGAAGTCCGAGGTGTTGCCGCCGACGCGGATGACGCCGCGTTTGCCGAGTGAGCGCACGAGCTCGACGTAGATGCTGTTGTGCGGGTCGAGCAGGCCCTTGCGGGCGACGGACGAGATCTCATAGCCGAGGCCGGTGAAGTTAGCCGGAAGGGTCGGGCCGGGGTTGTCGTAGGCGATGATGGCGACAAGCGCCGGGGCGTCGGAGGTGAGCTGGGCGGCTACACGGAGGGGACTTGCGCCCTGAAAAATGGATGCGCCGATGCTGGCGGCCGCGCCCTGAACTACGGTTCTGCGAGTTATTGCCACTGTATGCAGACGCGCGAGCGGCGCAAAGGTAGCGGGTGTCTCTGCTTAACCGAACACACAGGTAGGATGGGCGCTGCCTACCCGCGCCGCTTGGTGGTGACGATGTCCAGGCAGTTCAGGCAGTGATCGCGCAGGCCGGGGTTGCCGGTGATGCGGCGATTGCGGCGGATGGCCTGCAGGCGGGTGCACTTCTCGGTGGTGTGGAAGATGCGGCTGTGCTCGCTCCAGGTGGGTGGCAGATCGGGCTCTTCGCCGAAGGCGGGCGCGGTGGGCGTGGCGGCTATAAGCGGCGGCGGGACGCGAGTTGCGGGGGAGAGTTCAGGCTCCGGAACGGATGCGGTGAAGTCGAGCAGCGGCAGAGGATCCGGGGATGTGGCGGAGGGCATGGGTCAAGGATAGCGAAGGAGACAGGGTTAGCGGTTGCGGTATCGCGACGAGGTGAGGCGGTACGCCGCATCGTCACTGGCAAGGCGGACATCTTACCGGTATGGATTACAGACAGCTGGGACGATCAGGACTGAAGGTGCCGGAGCTCTGCTTCGGTGCGGGAACGTTTGGCGCGGGGGATGAGTTCTTCAAGGCGTGGGGTGAGACCAGCGACGACGAGGCGCGAAAGATCATCGACGTGTGCATGGAGGCTGGCCTGAACTTCTTCGATACGGCCGACATCTACTCCGGCGGCAAGAGCGAGGAGATGCTGGGCCGAGCGGTCGCGCACCTAAAACGGGAGGACGTTCTGCTCTCGACCAAGGCGACGTTCCGCTTTGGCGCGGGTCCGAATGATGTGGGGTCAAGCCGCTACCACCTGATCCAGTCGCTCGAGCGCAGCCTGAAGCGGCTGAATACGGACTACATCGACGTCTACCATCTGCATGCCTTCGATGCCACGACGCCGGTCGAGGAGACGCTGAACACGCTGGACAAGATGGTGCGCGAGGGCAAGGTGCGGTACATCGCGGCGTCGAACTTCTCCGGCTGGCACCTGATGAAGTCGCTGAGTGTGAGTGAGCGTTATGGCTGGTCGCGCTATGTGGGCCATCAGGTGTACTACTCGCTGATCGGGCGCGACTATGAGTGGGAGTTGATGCCGCTGGCGGCGGATCAGGGTGTGGGCGCGCTGGTCTGGTCGCCGCTGGGCTGGGGCCGGTTGACGGGCAAGATTCGGCGCGGGCAGCCGAAGCCGGAGCAGAGCCGCTTGAACAACAAAAGCGTGGTCGATGCGGGGCCGAAGGTTGCGGACGAGCATGTGTACACGATCGTCGATGCGATCGACAAGGTGGCGGAGGAGACGGGCAAGACCGTGCCGCAGATTGCGCTGAACTGGCTGCTGCGGCGGCCGACGGTATCGACGCTGATCATCGGGGCGCGCAATGAGGCGCAGCTGAAGGCGAACATCGCGGCGACGGGATGGAAGCTGACCGAGGCGCAGGTGGCGGCGCTCGATGAGGCGAGCAGGGTGGACCTGGCGTATCCGTACTGGCACCAGGTGCAGTTTGCGGAGCGCAATCCGTTTCCGGTGCCGCAGGGGTAAGCGAGACGAACGCTCGTCGCGAAGAGGCCTGCACGCTCATGGTGTGCGGGTCTTTTCTGGTCGGCGCGGCGGGTTCTGATGAAGCCTATGCGGCCTTTGTGCGAGGATGGGGCCGGCGAGGTACTTAACGGACTTTTTACCGCAATTGCTTCTACTCTCGTACTGTTGGCTTCCGGTTGCTGGGTCTGCAATGGATTGTGATCAAATGCTTTCGGAGGCGAGTAGGAGAGGTATGAAACGGTGTAGTTGGAAGAGCAGTCCTGCGCGATGGAGCGCAGGACTTTTGTGTGTGGGTCTAACGCTTGGCGCAGGGGCAGAGACGGCGATGACCGTGGATCCGGGCCGGCTGTATGGCGACCCGGCAATGCAGAAGATCGGTGCGACGGCCAACACGGCGACGACCGAAACGGGCGCACATATTGGCGAGGGGCTGAAGGGGAACTTCTTTGAGCGGCTCGGCGAGTTCTATGTGGCGGACTGGAAGGGCAAGCTGCCGAGCGGACCGACGCCCGAACGGCGGATGCTCGAGGCGCCGCTGGACTCGTCTCCTTTCCCTTCTTCGGACTGGGGCTACGGCGGATCGCCGGCGATCGGTGTGCCGGATGGCAACGTCTATCCGCTGATGACCGCGCTGCGTAAGGAGAACAGCCGGACGAAGATCTACGGGTGGATCGCGCCGAGCTTCAATCTCAGCACGTCCGAGAGGAACAATTTCCCGGTATCGTACGACATCTTCCCGAAGACGGTGGAGCTCAACCAGGCGGTCGTCTACATAGAGCGGCTGCCTAATACGGTGCAGACGACGCACTTTGATTTCGGCTATCACATCACGGGATTCTTCGGCATCGACTATCGATTTACAACGGCTAAGGACTACTTCAGCCAGCAGCTCCTGCAGAAGAACCGGCGGTACGGCTTTGATCCGGTGCTGGAGTATGCCGACCTCTACTTTCCGGTGAAGGAAGGGCTGAATATCCGCATCGGCCGGTTTCTTTCGGTGCCGGGCATTGAGGCGCAGCTAGCGCCGAACAACTACAACATGACGCACTCGCTGCTGTACACGATCGATCCATTTACGGACACGGGCGCGATTGGAACGTTGAAGCTGACAAAACAATGGGCGGTGCAGCTGGGCATCTCGGCGGGGCATGATGTGGCGCCGTGGTCGGATGATGCCACGCCATCGGCGATTGCGTGTCTCGACTACTCGACGGCCAGCAACCACGACAACTTCTACGCCTGCGCGAATGGCATCAACAGCGGCAAGTACGCGTACAACAACCTGCAGGACTACGACGGCACCTGGTACCACAAGTTCAACGCGAAGTGGCACATGGCGACCGAGGCCTGGTACATGTACGAGCGTGATGTGCCGAACGTCGCCGGCAACGTGCTGAATCCGGTGTCGATCGAGCTGGGTGCGAATGGGGCTTTCTGCGCTGCCGGGCAGCTGCGGTGCACGGCCCCGGAGTACGCGATCGTGAACTATCTGAATCGCGAGGTGAACTCGAAGCTGATGATAGGCTTCCGGTCCGACGTGCTGAACGACAAGAAGGGCCAGCGCACGGGCATTGCATCCAAGTACACCGAGAACACGCTGTACGCGACGAAGTATATCGGCAGCACGATCATGATCCGGCCGGAGATACGGTTTGATCACTCGTGGGACAAGCTGGGCTATGACAATGGGACGGCGCGGAACCAGTTCTTTGCGGGAGCTGACCTGATCTATAAGTTCTAGGCGCACATGCTTTCTCTGCAGGCCTCTGGTGTTTCCGGCATAGCCCGTGAAACGCCAGAGGCCTTTTCCTTCATACTGGAAAGACCTATGCAATTGGACTTTCTTGGATCGCTCGCGCGTACGCAGATGTGTGGAGAGCTTCGGCCGGAGCAGGCTGGAGCGAATGTTGTTCTGATGGGTTGGGTGAACCGTCGGCGAGACCATGGCAACCTGATCTTTCTCGATGTGCGGGATCGGTCGGGGATCACGCAGGTGGTGCTGGACAAAGAGCTCGCGGAGGCGGCGCACGCGAGGGCGGAGGCGGCGCGGCCGGAGTATGTCGTCGCCGTGCAAGGCAAGGTGCGGCTGCGCGGAGCGGGGCTTGAAAACCCAAACATGGCGACGGGTGCGATCGAGGTGGTGGCGACAGAGCTGCTGCTGCTGAACGATGCGAAGACGCCGCCGTTCTCGCCGGCCGAGGATGCCATCGCGAACGAAGAGGTGCGGCTGAAGTATCGCTATCTCGATCTGCGGCGCGAGGAGATGCAGCAGAACTTTGCGCTGCGCAGCCGGGTGGCGATGGCGATTCGCAACTACCTGGTGGGCGAAGGATTTCTCGAGATCGAGACGCCATTCATGACGCGATCGACGCCTGAGGGCGCACGCGATTACCTGGTGCCGAGCCGTGTGCATGCGGGCAGCTTCTACGCGCTGCCGCAGAGTCCGCAGATCTTCAAGCAGATCCTGATGATCTCGGGGTTCGATCGCTACTTTCAGATTGCGCGCTGCTTCCGCGACGAGGATCTGCGCGCGGATCGGCAGCCCGAATTTACCCAGATCGATCTCGAGACGACGTTCCCGAAGCAGGAGACGATCTTCCGCATCGTCGAGGGATTTCTGCAGGCAGCATTTGCTACCGCGGGAGTTACGATTGCGGGCGGCTTCGTGCAGATGACGTACGACGAGGCGATCCGCAGGTACGGGATCGACAAGCCGGACATGCGGTTGCCGGCGATGGTGGATCTGTCGCAGGTGCTGACGACAGAGCTGCGGTCGACGCTAAAGGTGGAGCAGGGTTTGCCGGTGCTGGGGTTCACGATTCCAGGGGTCGGCGTACTAAGCGGAACGCAGAAGCGGGCGCTGGTAGAGGAGATTCGTGCGAGCTTTGGCGACTGCGGGCTGGACTTTCTGGATGTAGCGCGGCTGCGGACGAATGAGGCGTTTTTGCCGTTGGCGGAGGCCATCGCCGCGAAGCTGAACGCGGAGCAGATCGTGTTTGGCGGGGCGAGCGGCAGCGCTGTCGCAAACTTCACGACGGACGATTTGGCTATTGTGATTACGCCGAAGCTGGGGACGCCGGAGCGGTGGAACTACGATCCGCAGTGGATCTGGAAGCGTGTGGGCGCGCTGCGGCTGGAGCTTGGCAAGAAGTTCGCCGACAAGCATGGGTTGTTTGCGAAGACCGGCACGGCGAAGGACTACAAGTTTCTGTGGGTCACGGACTTTCCGATGTACGAGTGGGATGAAGAGGCGAAGGTATGGCAGGCGGCGCATCATCCGTTTACCTCGCCGCATGAGGACGACATTACGAGCGGGCGGCTGGTGAACGACAAGGGTTCTGTGCGCGCGCTCGCGTACGACATTGTGCTGAACGGCACGGAGCTTGGATCGGGCTCGATACGTATCCATCGCAAGGATGTGCAGGCCGAGATCTTCCGCTCGCTGGGCATGTCGGATGAAGAGGCCAGGGAGCGCTTCGGCTTCTTTCTGGATGCGCTTGAGTACGGCACGCCGCCGCATGGCGGGATCGCGCTGGGACTGGACCGGATCGTGATGATTCTGGCCGGGGCGACCAGCCTGCGCGAGGTCATCGCCTTCCCGAAGACGGCAAAGGCGATCGACCTGATGGTGGACGCGCCGACGCCGGTGAGTGAGCAGCAGATGCGCGAGCTGAGCCTGCGGACAGTGACGCGAAGTTAGAATGGGCGACAGCGGAGGTGTGACATGGCGGCAGCAGCGACACAGTCGACGGCGGTTCCGGTGGGGGCGATCAAGAGCTTTGGCGCGTATGGACCGGAGTATGAGGTTCTTGGGCTTGCCGCGCCGGAGAACGGGAAGCAGCGAGTCAAGATTGTCCTCGTGCGCACGGGAGAGGTGACGGACTACGACTTTGACTCGATGATGACGGACCCTGAGGCCTTGTAAGTGTTTGCGATTGCGTTTGACCTTGATACCAAGAAGACGGAGCGGCATCATCCAAAAGGCGTCACGCAGGCCTATGCCGACATTCGCGGACTTCTTGGCAGCTACGCCTTCGAATGGAAACAGGGTAGCGTTTATACCTGCGACAACGAGGACATGGCTAACCTCTTTCGAGCCATGACCGCGCTGAAGGCGCTACCGTGGTTTCCCGGATCGGTTCGAGACATCCGGGCATTTCGCGTGGAGCTTTGGTCGGACTTTACGCCCTTCCTCAAGGGCTAAGAGCCTGATGGAGACCAATATTTACGCGGCAACAACCAGAAGGAACGATGGCTCAGTAGGCGCTTGCTTCGGTGAGGCTCTGGAGCTGTTCGGGGCTAAGCCTGAGATCAACGGCGGCGAAGAGGCTGTCGAGTTGATCGACGGAGGTCGCGCTGGCGATGGGGGCGGTGATGGTGGGCTGGGCGAGCAGCCAGGCGA
>CAXSEC010000162.1:0-8448 GCA_964236325.1 uncultured Acidobacteriaceae bacterium
GCCTGGGTGTGTTTGGCACATAGTTCAGGCGGCATTCCGGGTCTGCTTCCACCAGATTGACCGTGGGCGGCGCCATCTGGTGCAGCATCGCCATGATGGTGATGCCGGCCTCAAGCCCGCCGGCGCCGCCTAGAAGATGGCCCGTCATGGACTTGGTCGAGCTTACGAGCAGCGTGTGGTTATGCGCCCGTTCTCCAAAGACGTTCTCGATCGCCTTCGACTCCAGCGCATCGCCCAGCGGTGTGCTGGTGGCATGCGCGTTGACGTAGTCGATCGTATCGGGCGTTAGTCCCGCCACCTTGAGCGCGGCCTTCATGGCGCGATAGCAGCCCTCGCCCTCGGGCGCCATGCCGGTCATGTGGAACGCGTCTGCGCTCATGCCATAGCCGAGCACCTCGGCCAGAATGGTGGCTCCTCGCGCCTCGGCAAACTCCAGCGCTTCCAGAATGAGAATGCCGGCGCCTTCCCCAACCACAAAGCCGTCACGATCCTTGTCGAAGGGCCGGCAGGCATGGGTCGGATCGTCGTTGCGGGTGGAAAGAGCCTTCATCGCCGCGAAGCCGCCCACACCCATCGGCGTGATGGCAGCCTCCGCGCCACCCGCAATCATTGCATCGGCATCGCCGCGCTGGATGATGCGAAAGGCGTCGCCAATCGAGTGTGCAGACGATGTGCAGGCGGTCGCGGTGGCTTCGTTCGGCCCCTTGGCGCCATGCCGGATACTCACATGCCCAGCGGCCAGGTTCACGATCGAGCCGGGAATGAAGAACGGGGAGATCTTCCGCGGTCCGCCCGCCAGCATGTTCGAGTGCTCCCGTTCAATGACGTCAAACCCGCCAATCCCCGACCCGATATGCACCCCGACCCGCTCCGCCACCTCGCCTTCAGCCTTCAGGCCGGAGTGCAGCATCGCCTCGTGCGAGGCCGCCAGCGCAAAGTGAATGAAGCGCCCCATCTTGCGGGACTCCTTCTTCTCCACAAAGTCGAGAGGATCGAAGTTCTTGACCTCGGCGGCAAAGCGTACAGGATGCCCTGTGAGATCGAAGTGCGTGATCTCCGCCATTCCACTCTTGCCGGCGAGCAAGCCGTCCCAGACCTGCTGCGTCGTATTGCCAACCCCGCACAGCAGACCGATACCGGTCACAACGACGCGTCGCTGCTCCATCGCCTTACTTTCCTGCCTTCTGACTCTTCTCGATGTAGTCCACTGCGTCCTTCACCGTCTTGATCTTTTCCGCATCTTCATCCGGAATCTGAATGTCGAAGGCTTCCTCAAACTGCATGACCAGTTCGACGACGTCGAGGGAGTCGGCTCCTAGATCTTCCTGAAAGCTTGCGCCCGGGGTAACTTCGGCCTCATCGACCTGAAGCTGCTCGACGATGATCTGCTTTACCTTCTCGTCTACTGCCGCCATTGCTGTTTCTCCTGATGTTGATTCCATGTCGTATTTGAGTGAAAAGTCTGGCGAACGATGCCGGATCCGGGTGGCGGATGCAGCGGTGCCGCGATAGGCACACTCAATCCGAAGCTCTCAGCATATCGAGCGCCTTGACGAGTGTAAAGGAAGGCGGCCCGCCGCGCCTGACTCTCTCTGCCGGCAGCCCCTCCAGAGCGCCACTCGCCCTCAGCCCGGCCCAGGGGCTGCGTTCCGCTCCAAACAGGATGGGGGAGGACGGGATCGCCCGGCGACCTGAAGCCACAAGGCCGCCGGACTTACTCGCTGCAGACGGCCCGTAAGCCGAATTTTGTTCTAGGCGATCATTCCTCTAGGCGAGGCATTACTGCACTCGCTCCAGCAACCTACCCGCAGGTTTCGTTTGCCCGGCAGGATCGCTCCTGCCGAACCTCCTCGCCTTGGCGCACCGGGCCGGTACGCGTATGGCCGCCACCGAGGAAAGCGGCCACATCCCTGCCTATTTGGTCTTGCTCCGTGTGGGGTTTACCATGCCGTCTTCATTACTGAAGCCGCGGTGCGCTCTTACCGCACCCTTTCACCCTTACCTCAAAGCCGCGTGCATGGGTGCCGATTGCACAGAACCCATCAGCTCTGGGGCGGTCTGCTCTCTGTTGCACTGGCCGTCCAGCCGCCTTCAAGCGGCTGTCCCGGACGTTATCCGGCACACTGCCCTGCGGAGTTCGGACTTTCCTCCCCCGAAAGACCGGCTCGCGCCAGCTCCCGGCAGCGATCGCCCGACCGTCTGCAGCGTTCATGGTATCGCAGATGCCCGCAAACCCCCGGGCAAACGACAGGTCGCGCCTGCTATCGTTAGCTCACACAGGGCACGCCATGGAGCTCAAAGAAGCCGTTCGAATCGCGTTGCAGTCGCTGTGGGCGAACAAGCTGCGCACGGTGCTCACCCTGCTCGGCGTCGTCATCGGCGTGGCCTCGGTCATTGCCGTAGTCACCCTGGTCAACGGAGCCAACGTCTATGTCGCCACCAGAATCAACAGCTATGGCGCAGACGTCTTCACCATGTCCAAGCAGCCCGCCTTCATCTCCAGCTACGACGAGTACCTGACCTTCCAGAAGCGCCGCAACATCCTCCTGCCGGACTACCGCGCCGTGCTTGAAAACTGCACCCATTGCAGCTCCGTCGGCGCCCTCCAGACCACGCTTGGCAAGATCGTCGTCGGCACCCAGTCCAGCACCGACTCCTCCATCCGCGGCTACACCTGGTCCATGCCGGAGATGCAGAACCTCAACATCGTGCAGGGCCGCGGCTTCACCCCGACCGACGATGAACACGCCTCGCATGTCGCTCTCATCGGCGCCGACATCCAGGAAAACCTGATGAAGGGCGAAGATCCGCTCGGCCGCGAGATCCGCGTCGACGGCGTCCCCTACACCGTCGTCGGCCTCGCCGAAAAGCAGGGCAAGACCCTCGGCCAGAGCCAGGACGACTGGGTCGCCGTCCCGCTCGGCGCCTACCAGAAGACCTACGGCACCGCCAAGACCCTCACCGTCTACGTCAAGGGTGGCAGCGGCAGCGGCATGGAGGCGGCCGAAGATGAGGCCCGCGTCATCATGCGCTCGCAGCGCCACGACGCCCCCGGTCAGCCCGACAGCTTCACCCTTGAAAGCAGCGACACCCTGGTCGGCCTCTGGAAGCAGATCAGCGGCTCCTTCGCCGCCGTCGCGGTCGCCATTGCCGCCATCTCGCTAGTCGTCGGCGGCATCGTCATCATGAACATCATGCTGGTTTCGGTCACCGAGCGCACCCGCGAGATCGGCGTCCGCAAAGCCCTCGGCGCCAAACGCCAGGACATCCTGCTGCAGTTCCTGCTCGAGTCCGCCACCATGGCCCTGCTGGGTGGCGTCGTAGGCGTTATCGGCGGCGTCGTCGTCGCCCAGGTCATCACCGCCCTGCTCAGCTTTCCCTCCTCCATCGCCCTGTGGAGCGTCTTCGCCGGCCTCTTCGTCGCCCTGTCAACCGGCATCTTCTTCGGCGTCTATCCCGCCCGCAAAGCCGCCGCACTCGATCCCATCGTTGCTCTCAGATCCGACTTCTAACCCAGAGTTGTAAACGCCCGGCAGTCATCAGCAAACTTCCAGGGAAAGGTGCCGCGCACAATGACCGTCAGTGACCAGAAAGAGTCCGTCCGCATGGCGCTGGACACCCTGCGCACCAACAAGCTGCGCTCCGGCCTTACCGTGCTCGGCATCGTCATCGGGGTCATGACGGTCATCGTCATCTCTTCCGTCATCAATGGCCTTAACTCGAACATCTCCGGCCTGGTCTCGTCGCTCGGCACCAACGTCATCTGGGTCTTCCGCTTTCCCGTCATCGGCGTCCGTCCCACCACCGAGATGCTTACCCGCAAGCAGCTCACCTACGACGACGCCGAAGCCATTAAACTGCTCCCGCACGTGGTCGACGTCGTCCCCTCACTCCGCTACCAGGACTTCAACTTCAACGCCGGCTCCGTCGTCGTCAAGTACGGCAAGCAGAAGTCGGAAAACGTCTCGCTCGAAGGCGTCACTGCGTCGAACGCCACAGTCTACGACTTCCCCCTCATCCAGGGCCGCTACTTCAACCACGGCGACGAAGAACGCGCCGCAAACGTCGCCGTCCTCGGTTACGACGCGGCCGAAGATCTCTTTGGGCAGGACAGCGGCATCGGCAAGGAGATCTTCGTCGACGGCCGTTCGTTCACCGTAGTGGGGGTGCAGGGTAAGGAAAAAACCGCCTTCGGTGGCGGCAAAAACCCCGACGACAAGATGGTGCACATGCCCATCACCACCTTCCACAAGCTGCATCCCGAGATCCTCGACTACTGGATCAGCGCCAAGTTCGACGACCAGAAAAATAAGGCGCTCGCCGAAGACGAAATCCGCGAGCTCCTCCGCCGCCGCCGCAAGGTGCACAACGACCAGGAAGACAACTTCGCCATCTTCGGCTCAGACTCCATCACACGGCTCTGGACCCAGATCACCGGCTCGCTCTTCCTGCTCATGTTCGGCCTCTCCGCCGTCGGGCTTATGGTGGGCGGCGTCGGCGTCATGAACATCATGCTGGTCTCCGTTACCGAGCGCACCCGCGAGATCGGCGTCCGCAAAGCCATCGGCGCCACCCGCAAGACCATCCTGCTGCAGTTCACGCTGGAGGCCGTGGTGCTCTGCGCCGTCGGTGGCGCCATCGGCATTCTGCTCGGCTCCGTCGGCGCCCTCGGCCTCACCTTCCTCATCTCCTCGCAGGTCTCCGCACTCTGGGTCACCTTCGCCTTCGTCAGCTCCTGCGCCATCGGCCTGGTCTTCGGCATCTACCCCGCCTGGAAGGCCGCCAGCCTCAACCCCATCGAGGCCCTGCGCTATGAGTAGCCCCGGCCGTAGTCCCCGCTAAACTAGCCGCATGTCCCACGCGATCGAGCTGCTGCTGGCACTCATCACCTTCAGCGGTCTCATCTACACGGCACTCGCCCTCTGGGCGGCTCGCAGCTTCGCCCGCACGCTCACCCGCCAGCAGCCACTACCGGAATACCCCGCCGTCACTCTGCTCAAACCCCTCAAAGGCGCCGACGACGGGCTCTTCAGCGCTCTTGAATCGCATTGCCTCCAGCAGTATTCCGGCCCATGGGAGATCCTCTGCGCCGTCAGCTCGCCCGACGATCCGGCCGCCCGCGTTGTCGCCGAGCTGCAGACCGCCCACCCCCACGTCGCGCTCCACCTCATCGTCTGCCCGGAGCGCCTCGGCACCTCGGGCAAGGTCTCAAACCTCGTCCAGACTCTTCGCTCCGCCCGCTTCGATCACCTGCTCATCAACGACTCCGACATCCACGTCGGCCCGCACTATCTCGCACGCATCATGGCCGGCTTCAGCACACCTCCCGCGAACCCGAAGCAGGAAATCAAGCCCGTCGGCATGGTCACCGCGCCCTACCTCGGCCGAGCCCACGCCGACGCTCATGGCCGCATCCCCCTCTGGTCGCGGCTTGAAGCCCTTGGCATCGCCACCGAGTTCCTCCCCGGCGTCCTCACCGCACGCCTGCTCGAAGGCGGCATCCACTTCGGCCTCGGCTCCACGCTGGCCATCCGCCGCGACGCGCTCACCGCCGCCGGCGGCCTGGAGCCACTGCTTGAAGTCCTCGCCGACGACTACGAGCTGGGCGCCCGCATCGCCCGCGCCGGCTACCGCGTCGAGCTCTCACGCGAGGTCGTCGAAACCTCCGTCCCGCCCTACACCCTGCAGGGCTTCTTCGATCACCAGCTGCGCTGGTCCCGCTCCACCCGAGACTCCCGCCGCCTGGGCTATCTCGGCCTCGGCATCACCTTCGTCGTGCCCTGGGCGATTGCCACCTGCCTGGCCAGCGGCCTCGCTCTGTGGTCCGTCGCCCTGCTCTCGCTCGCCCTCCTCGCCCGCACCGCGCTCGCACTCTCGGTCGGCGTCGGCATCCTCGGCGACGGCCAGGTCCTGCGCGACCTCTGGCTGCTGCCCCTGCGCGACCTCTGCGGCCTCTTCTTTTGGCTCTGGAGCTACGCCGGCGACACCGTCCTCTGGCGCGGCGAACGCTTCACATTGCGCGCCGGAAAACTGCACAAGGTGTAAGCGCGGTCTCTGCGCACCTTCCGTGTTGTCTCGCCTTCCTGCTTTGCTTTCTTGCTTTGCCCTTCTGTTTCGCCCTTGTTCACTCAGCCTGATTACTCAGAATCTCCTTCCCTCCCTTCTCCGCAACGAAAAAGGCCGGCCCGCCCAGCTTTTTCGGCACCTTGTCCGGCTCGGTCCACAAAAACACCCGCCGCCGCCCCGTCCACAGCGCCGGCAGCGTCCCGTCCGTCTCAAAGATCGGCGGCGCATCGCGAAAGAACGACCCGTACCAGAGGTTCGAGCTCCGCCCGTTCAGAATATGTACGTTATTCTGTTGCAAATAGAAGCCCAGCGTACTGCCGCTCTCATACTCGCCATTGATCATCACGATGTCATCCGGCTTCAGCAGCGGCCGGATCGCCTCGGCCAGCGCCTCGGACGATAGCACCGGCGCAAACGTCTGCAGGCCCATGTGCGCGGCCAGCAAAAATCCGATTGCCCCAGCAGCCAGCCAGTAGTTTCCCAGCGCCGGCCGATACTCCCGCCGCGCCCACCATCCACCCAGCGCGCCAAAGAACATCCCCGCCGCGGTCATCAGCAGCGGCGTGCGGAACGCCCCCATCGCCTTCGCATTCAGATCCAGAAAGTGCCCGAACGAGAGCGCGTAGTCGCCCGGATTCTGCTTGAGCAGCGACGCCAGATCCACACTCGGCCCGGGTGCCCGCGCCTGCAGCACAAAGAAGCCGCACGCCAGCGCCACAGCCGACCCAAACACCAGCACGCCGACCGAAATCCGCTGTCCCGCGGGCACCAGCCGTCCCGGCACCCGAAAGGCCTCCGCCTCCATCGCCTCGTCCTCAAACCAACCCGCCAGCAGCAGAATCATCGCCGGCAGCGCCGGCAGACAGTAGTACTCCTGCCGCGTCGAGAAGCTGAAGAACAGCATCACCACCGCCGCCCACACCCCCAGCAGCAGCCGCGTCGAACCGCGTGCATCCAACTTCTCCCGGCGCATCACCGTGCCCACTGGCATCGCCCGCAGCGCGCTCCACAGGTACGCACTCCACGGCATCAGCCACACCAGCACCAGCCCGTAGAACAGCCACAGCGGCACCGTGTCATAGTCCCGCGGCACCCGCAGGTTCAGGTAGCGCAGCACATGCTCGTTCATAAAGTAGAACCACGTCCATCCGTGCACGTTTCCATCGCTCGGCAGCGGCACACTCCAGTGCCCGTTCACCAGCGCCAGCCCGCCCGGTCGGCCCTCGGTCGGGTTTGCCTCTCCCGCCCGCACATGCCACGGCACCGCCAGCAGCAGAAACACCGCCGTGCTCGACACCGGAAACAGCTGTCGCACCGCCGCGCCCACTCCGCGCCAGCCATCGATCAGCAGCAGATGCACCAGCACGATCGCCACCGGAAACACCACGCCGATCAGCCCCTTGGTCAGCACGTTCAGGGCGCAACTCGCCGCAAACCCCCAGCACAGCAGCGGGCTCGGCCGCTCCCGATCGAGGTTGAGCCAGTAGCAGTAAACCGCCATCGTCACCCACAGGCACACCATGGCATCCGGGATCGTGATCCGCGTAAAGATAAAGATCCCGAAGCTCGAGAGCGTGATCAGCCCCGCCGTCAGCCCCGCCCGCGCGCTGCCAAACGCTCGCCGCGCAAAGCTCTCCGTCGCCATCGCGAGCAGCAGCACCGTCAGCGCCAGCGGCAGGCGCGCCGCGCTGGCGTTCACACCAAACATGCGAAAGCTCGATGCCATGCTCCAGTACAGCAGCGGCGCCTTCTCGAGGTACCGTATGCCATTCGCGTAGAGCGTCACCCAGTCGTTGCGCGTCAGCATTTCCCGCGCCACCTCCGCGTGCACCGAGTCCGCATCGTCCAGCAGCGGCGGCGTCATCAACGTAAAGCTCGCATACAGCATCACCCAGATCGCCGCGAGCACGATGCGATGTCGCCGCGTTGCAGAGATCGGTCTCGAAGCAGCAGAAAAGACAGCAGCCGGCATTTAGTCTCACAGGCCCCTGTCGTCTTGCCAGGCGACGCCTTTCAGAACTCTACCGAATCAGGCCCGCACCGTCTTCGCAAATAGTTCTTTCGTCACCGCGCCGCGCGCAGTATCCTCTCGGCGAGGAGCTTCATCCCATGCGTCTCTCTAGATCCGCAATCGGCCTCGCCGCCGCAGTCCTGGTCTCCCTTCCAAGCCTCCATGCGGAGAGCAGGAACCCCGCCGACTATCCCCTGCGCATCCACATCTTCGGCCGGTCAGAGACCACCTTCTACCACGCGCATGTGGCCGAAGAGGCGAAGGGCGAAGGCCGCGCCAACCTCTTTGAAGGCAGCGAGCCCAGGGGCATTGACTTCGAGTTCGAGTGCTCGGAAAAGCTCAAGACCTCCTCCGGCTACGAGACCTTCCCC
>CAXSEC010000163.1:0-8345 GCA_964236325.1 uncultured Acidobacteriaceae bacterium
CAGATAGATCCGCGCCGGGTAGTCCTCGAAGATCCCATTGGTCCCCGCGATCGTGTTCACCCGGTCATACGGGTGCGGCGTGGACACCGTGTGCTTCACCGTGATCGTCAACCCGTTCTGCGTCTTGATCAGCGTCGTATTCAGATCGCCCGTCACATACTTTTCCGCCATCCGCGGATCGGCCACCTTCAGGTTCGCCTTGCGGTACGCATCCAGTCCACGCTGCGGTGTGCTCATCGAGACCAGGTGGCCGAACTTATCGCCGCGATTAATCCCCATGTAGTTCGCCACCGGCCCCAGCCCATGCGTCGGATACAGATTGCCGTCGCGCTTGGTATGCTCCGCCCGCCGCCATAGACCCTCGCCCTTGTCTGAGAACAGCTCCTCCCGCAGGTCATGCAGATATGCGCCCTCGCCGTACAGCAGCTCGCCAAACTTGCCCGCATGCACCATCCGCAGCACCAGCGTCTCGTTGTACCCATAGCAACAGTTCTCCAGCATCATGCAGTGCTTGCGCGTCGCCTCCGACGTCCGCACTATGCTCCAGCAGTCCTCAAGCGTCGTCACCGCCGGAACCTCCACCGCCACATCCTTGCCCGCCTTCATCGCCGCGATCGCCATCTCCGCATGCCACATCCACGGCGTGGCAACGATCACAAAGTCCACGTTCGGCGACTTCAGCAGCGACTGGTACGCATGCGCTCCATCGGTAAAGAGCACCGGCTTCTTCTGCCCACTCTTCTCGACCAGCCCTGCCGCATTCTCCGCATGCGCCGGCACGGCATCGCAGATCGCCACCACCTGTGCATCTGCCGCCAGTAGATTCTCCAACAGCGACGTCCCTCGCCCGCCCGTCCCGATCATCCCGATCCGCGGATTCCGCTTCTCAAACGGAACATCAATCATCGTCTGCGCTGTAGGCGCCGCATACGCCACCCGCTCCATCGCCGTCGCCGCCGCCGTCGTCGCGCTAAGCTGCACAAACTTCCGTCGCGTCCAGGAACCAGATCCCAAAACCTGCTCATCCATCGCCATTCCTGCTCTCCTCAGTCTGTTGTGAAGCCACATCGATCCAACCAAACCCGAAACTCCATACAGCGCCAGGAAGAAGCGACAATCCAAAGCTCATGCCGGAACCCTCCCGACAAATCGTAAGCAATCGCAACTCTTCGGCTTAGGAGAGAGACTATGAGTAGAATCCTTCCGCTGTCAAAGCAAATCCTCCGCTCTACACCGTGATTTCGAGAAAAACGCTTACCGTTAACCATGCTAGAATCGGGCACTTCGAAATCTAAGGAACAAAAGCGAAAGCGATCGATACCAGCGACTCGCCCGCTTCACTTAGGAGATCCCGCGTGACCGCCACAGCCCCTACTCCCGCCCTCGACCAACGCCGCAACCTCGCCGTCGACGCCTACCGCGGTCTCGTCATGCTCCTCATGATGGGCGAAGTCCTCTCCTTTGCCAAAGTCGCCCAGTCCTTCCCCAACAGCCACATCTGGCAGTTCCTCGCCTACAATCAGTCCCACGTCGAGTGGACCGGCATGAGCCTGCACGACACCATCCAGCCCTCCTTCACCTTCCTCGTCGGCGTCGCCCTTCCCTACTCCCTGCGCAGCCGCCTCAAGCGCGGTGCCACCTTCCGCAGCATGCTCGGCCACACCATCTGGCGCAGCTTCCTGCTCATCATCCTCGGCTTCTTCCTTCGCTCCATCCATAGCCCCATGACCAACTTCACCTTCGAAGACACCCTCACCCAGATCGGTCTCGGCTACACCTTCGTCTTCCTGCTTTCCTACTGCCGCCTGCGCTGGCTCTGGACCTCCTTCGCCGCAATCCTCGTCGGCTATTGGCTCGCCTGGGCCCTCTATCCCGCCCCCGGGCCCAACTTCCCCTGGGCCTCCGTCGGCGTCTCCCCGGACTGGCATAGCCATGTCCTCACCGGTTTCTCCGGCCATTGGAACATGAACAGCAACCTCGGCCAGGCCTTTGACGTCTGGTTCCTCAACAAGTTCCCCCGCCCCGAGCCCTTCCTCTACAACGATGGCGGCTATCTCACCCTCAGCTTCATTCCCACCCTCGCCACCATGATCCTCGGCCTCGTCGCCGGCCGCTGGTTCATCGAGTCCGAACCCAAAATCCCGCTTCGCCGCTTCTTTCTCGCCGCAGTCGCCCTCCTGGCCGCCGGCCTCTTCTTCCATTTCACCGGCATCTGTCCGATCGTTAAACGCATCTGGACCCCCGCCTGGGTCCTGTGGAGCGGCGGTGTCTGCTTCCTCTACCTCGCCGTCTTCTCCTGGCTCATCGACGTCAAGCAGTACCGCCGCTTCGCCTTCCCGCTCGTCATCGTCGGCGTCAACTCCATCGCCGCCTACCTCATGGCGCATCTCTTTGAAGACTTCGTGCAGAGCAGCTTCCGCATCAACTTCGGCGAGCGTCTGCTCAGCGTGTTCGGCACCGCCCTCGAGCCTCTCCTGCTCGGCATCCTCACCCTCGGCATCTATTGGCTGCTCCTCTTCTGGATGTTCCGCAACAAGGTCTTCATCCGCATCTAGCGCCCATCTACTCCGCACCAGCGACCTGTATAGGTATCATGGCTGTCGGAACCCGCGGAGCACGACCCATGAAGAAGGACCTCATCCAGCGCTCGGTCAATGGCAGCGCCACCGGCGACGATCCCCAGCCCGACGGCATGATGGCCGAAGAGCGTCGCATGCAGATCCTGCAGATCATTCGCGCCGAAGGCCGCGCCAAGGTCAATGACCTCGTTCACCGCTTCAAGACCTCTGCCGTCACCATCCGCAGTGATCTCAACGAACTCCACGACCGCAACCTCGTCCAGCGCTCCCACGGCGGCGCCGTCATCCAGGACACCGTCTTTCGCGAGTCCCCGCTCAACGAGCGCCTTAAAAACCAGTCCAAGGAAAAGCAGCGCATCGGCGCCATGGCGGCTACCCTCATCAAGGAAGGCGAGACCGTCATCCTCGACTCCGGCACCACCACCCTCGAGGTCGCCCGCCAGATTAAGAACATCCAGAACCTGCAGGTCATCACCAACGGCGTCAACATCGCCGTCGAACTTCTTAATTCACGCCACACCCAGACCATCATGATGGGCGGCACCGTCCGCAACGACTCCGCCTCCATCGTCGGCCGCGCCACTGAAGACATGCTCGAGCAGTTCTCCGCCGACAGGCTCTTCCTCTGCGGCGCCGGCTGCGATCCCGAGTTCGGCGTCTCCGGCACTAACCTTGAAGAACCCCTCCCCCACCGAGCCATGCTACGCGCCGCCCGCGAGATCATCGTCGTCGCCGACGCCAGCAAGTTCACCCGCCGCAGCATGAGCCTCATCGCCTCCTTCTCGGAAGTCGATATCGTCATCAGCGACACCAGCCTGCCTCCCGAACTTCAGGAGCGCGTCCGCTCCTTCGGCTGCAAACTTATCCTCGTCTAATCTCCCAATTCCATTGGGGGCCGTCATCTCGACCTAAGTTCTCGCCCGACGAGAACGCAGCGGAGAGCCCCACGCACTTCCCCTACAGGCCAAAGAGCACAAGGACGCCGCGACAGAAAGGCAGCAGCTCCGACATCCCAGAGCCGCCTTCACTACTCCCTAAGCTCTACTCCTAGTAGTAAATCTTCGCCCCAATCTGAATCAGCCGCGAATCCCGTGCCGCCGTCAGCACCCCGAAGTTCGACGACCCAAACGTCGTCGCATTGTTCGAGTTCTGCGGTCCCGCTCCCGCAAACAGCAGGTTCGGATGGTTCAGCACGTTGTAAAACTCCCCCCGCAGCTCCAACCGCCGCGCTTCCCCAAGCCTGATCGTCTTCAGCAAGGACGAATCCCAGTTCTCATCGCCAGGCCCGTTCAGCGTGTTCAACGACACATTGCCAAACGATCCCAGCGCCGGATCCTGAAACGCACATGTATTGAAAGCGGTACCCGCCACACACGGCTTGTCCGTCGCCTTTACGCCCGGCACAAAGTCCGGCCGCTGCTGCCCGTCCGAGTTCGAGAAGTTCGAGTTCGAGTCCGTCACCGTGAACCACGTGCCGGAAGACAGCGTCACCACACCCGACAGTTGCCATCCACCGATCAGCGCATTCAGCAGCGGGCCGCTGTTTCCTGCCAGCGCCATCCCTTTGCCGATCGGCAGATCCCACGAGTATCCCGCCGTAAACCGGTGCCGCACATCAAAGTCCAGGTTCCCGTACTCCGGAATCAGGCGTATATCGCGAAAGCCATCGTTGTTCTGCGCTCCCAGGTTCGCGTTCGACGAGTTCCCCAGCCCGTGGCTGTACGTGTAGTTCACAATCGCTGCCACGCCATGATTCCAGGTGCTCTTCCAGCCGGAACTGGCCGGAGTTGTAGTTTGAAAACCCATTCGACTGCAGCCATCCAATCGAGGAGTCAATGTAGGGAAACGGTCGCCGCGGCGCGTAGTCCGCCGTCGGGTCCGCCGTCGGCGTCGCCTGGTTCAGGTTCGCCGTAGTGTACAGATGCGTTCCCTTGGATCCCACATACGCCGCCTCCACCGTCGTCTTCGGCCCGATCTCATGCTGCACTGTCACGTGGTACTGCTCCACATACGGCGTGCGCAGATTGTTCTCCGAAAACAGGTTCGGCGTATTCGGATCCGTCAAAGACGTCGTCGGAAATCCATTGGACAGCATGCGCAGCCCAGGTACCGAGCAGTCCTGCACCGCCGCATACGACGGCAGACTGCACGGCCCCACAAAGTTCTGCGACGCAAAATAGGGCGGGTTAAAGCCCGGGCTCGGATTGCTGTACGGCCCGCTCTCCTCGCCGTTGAAGAACAATCCAGCCGCCGCCCGCACCACCCATCCCGGCTGGAACTGGTACGCCAGCCCGACCCGCGGCGAGATGTTCGTATACACCGGCGGAATCAAGCCGTCAGAGGCCGTCCGGTTCACCGGCAGAATACTCGCCAGCGTCGGCGTCAACGTCACGTTGCTGCTCTTCGGAATGTCCAGCTGCCCCGTTACCGGGTTGAAGTTCGCCTGCGCATTGTGCCGCTCCTTGATTGCCGAAAAGAAGTCATAGCGAATGCCCGCATTGATCGTCAGCTTGGGCGTTGCGCGCCAGTCGTCCTGCAGAAACAGCCCATACACCCGCCGGTGGTAATCTACATCATTTAGGTTGTTGATGGACCCGCCATCCGGCTGCCCCGTCAGCAGCGTCGCAAAGCCGCTGCCGCCCGTCCCCTGCGCCGCTGGATTGTCGGTAAACTGCGTCCCAAAGGTCAGCGTTCCGCGCGGCGCCGCCGGCTGGAAGATCGTGAACTCCTCCGGTCGGAACTCGCCACCAATCTTGATGCTGTGATCGCCCTTGATCAGCGTGAACGTGTCTGAGAGCGAATACGTATTCTGGATCTCGTCAGACGGCAGGTAGGTCGGACTTCCCAACGTCGCCACATCATTGAAGAACATCTGCGGCAGACCGCCGTTGCTCGTGCCTGCCTCGTACGGCACCCCGGGAAAGCCCAGCTCCGACGAAACATCCGTCCCCGAGTTGAACTGGTATCGGCTGGAATGCAGCCGGTTCCATCCCACCCGAACCTCGTCTACCTTCTTTGGGTTAAACACATGCGTCAGGCTCGCCGCCGCCGCATACGCATTATTCAACCCGTCGCCGCTGAAGAAGCCGCCGCCATCCGCCAGCCCCGGAAACGGTGGCGGAATCGTGTACGGCGCTCGGCTCATGCTGAACCGGTAAAACGCGTTATCGTGGCCGGTAATCACCTGGTCCACGCGCACATCGCCCTGGTTCCCTGTCCGTACCAGCTTCGGGTTCGAAACATAGTTGTAACCAGTACTGTTCGCCGCATTCGGTATCGGATAGAGCGCCGCGAGCCTCATTCCCAGCGCATCCATCTTCCCTGTCGGAATCACATTCGACGCCACCCCATTCGCATAGCCGAACGGTACCCCGCAAAATCCCGTTGGGCTTCCCGCCGAGGCCTGCGTCAACGTCGTATCAAACAACTCACCCGCATACGTTGGCTGCCCATTGCAGTCACTTACCCCCGTCGGAGCACTTGTATTCAGCTGGCTCGTGAAATCACCGGCCCTCTGCGTTACCGTCGGCACCAGGCTCGTGTACGTCTGCCCCTGTGAGAGCCGCAGCCCTTCGTAATCCCCAAACACAAACAGCTTGTTCTTGAGAATCGGCGCGCCAATCGTTCCGCCAAACTGGTTCTGGTGGTACGGCGGCAGCGTCTGGTCAAAGTAGTTCCGCGCGTCAAACGCCTGGTTGCGCAGGAATTCGTACACCACCCCGTGCACCTGGTTGGTCCCGCTCTTCGTCGTCGCATTCACCACCGCGCCCGTCGCTCGCCCAAACTCCGCCGAGTACGAGTCAGTCTGCACCCGGAATTCCTGCAGCGCATCTACCGACGGCATGACCGCATAGTTCGCCTCGTTCAACAGATCCGGCAGGTTCGAGTTGTCGTCGATCCCGTCCAGCAGAAAGTTGTTCTGCAGCGATCGCGCTCCGTTCGCGCTAAAACCAAACCCGCTCTCATCCCGCGATCCCGGCTCACTTACTGTCACACCCGCCGAAAGCTGCGCCAGCTGCACCGGGTTGCGCCCATTCAGCGGCAGCGTCACCATCGTGCGGCTGTCGATCAGCTGGCTTCGGTCAGAGTTCGCCGTCTCCAGCACCGGCGCCTCCGTCGTCACTTCCACCGCGGAGGTCACCGTTCCCGTCTGCAGGCTCAGATCAATCTGCTGCCGCTGCTGCACGCTCAGCGTGAACGGCCCCGCCTCAGCCCGGCTGAAGCCCTGCGCCGTCACCTCCAGCCGATAGACGCCGATGTGCACCGGGCTGATCGTCCATTCGCCATTGTTGTTCGTTGTTGCGTGATATGTGAAATCTGTGCCCGTATTGGTTACAGTTATAGCAGCCTGCGGCACCGTCGCGCCCGTGGCATCGACCACCCGTCCGGCCACCGTCGCCGTGTCAATCTGTGCTTGTACCCGCAGACCGACACACGGAGCCATTGCCAAAAGACACGCAATCTTCATGTTCCTTCGCATCTGCATACACGGAGACCTCAAGCACTAATGTTAGTTGCGTTTCTTTTCGTATTGCTTTGAAGTTTCCGTGACAGCGCTTCTCTTGTCAACGATCATTAACCAATCTGTCATAGCTCGGCGCTTTACGCCACGAGGAATGCGCCAACGCCCTTTTTGACCAAGGGCCGACAGTCTCCAGATGAACAGCCTGGCGACGATGCGATCAATCTTCGACGACGGTGGAACAGGGATGGTGCTCATCGGCATGCCCGGATCGAGAGACGGTTTGCAAGATTCCCGCAGTTCTACTCGTGATCGGCTTCGTGCATGAGTTTCGTCCTCTCGAAGAAGCGCAGATCACGAAGCTTCTCGCACAACGTTGGGCGCCCGCAGGCGTCACTCTACCAGACGACATCCTCGCACCGGACGTCATCGCCGCCTTGATTCGCATGAGCGCCGGCAACTTCCGCCTGCTCTCACGACTCTTGACTCAGATCGAGCGCATCTTGAAGGTCAATGAAGCCACATTCGTTTCAAAGGAGAACGTAGCGGCAGCTCGTTATCGGTCAGGCTTGATCCTGGCCCTGTTTACGCCAACTAGCGATCAAAGATCTATGCCACATTGCGCTCCAAGCAACATACAAGCATATGCAGACAGGCCGGTATCTTCACATCGACGGGCAGGCTGGGACATTCCACCCAGAACCGCGAGACCATCACTGCCAAGCAGGCTCTCGATGACGCTATGCCCGAAGGTCAAAAGCACTCACACTCGGGGTCACATCTCCTGGTGCGCCACCCGGGCATCCGGAAAGGTGTACTGGAGCGTGTTGTAAGCTTTCGTCTCTTCTGTATCTGCGGGTCTCACTGTGATTGTGGCTGCAGGAAGCCCTCGCTCTTTCAAGATTGCCCGGGAGTCCTGAATGACATTCTTGCTCGATCGGCCTCAATCACGAGGTCTATGTCGATGACGCGCTTTGCCCCTTGCTAATGCCTAAAGCTCAGTTCCTCATCTGGCGGTCCAAATGACTCCAAGGAGTCAGCTTCAGACCTCTGCCTGGATCGTCACTAACCAACCAACGGCAAGGCTTTTTGCATACTCCTCATCTGCTTGAAGGTGCGCCGAGACAGAATCCGGATGACGATGGATCACTCGTAGGCCGCCGCCGCTCCCGCTTCCCGGCAAAAACTCTCCCTCATAGATCAGCACCTCGTAGTGCATGAGGTCGGCGGAGGGCCGGGCGATGATCTCTTTGTGAACTGAGTCCAGCAGATACGCCCCCGAACTCAACAGATATCGACGGGAC
>CAXSEC010000164.1:0-8208 GCA_964236325.1 uncultured Acidobacteriaceae bacterium
GTCACACGCCCTGGTAGCAATCAGTGGGTGGTGCGATTTAGTACGGGTAGGGACGATAGTAGGCGCGCGGGGCGTAGTAGTACCCAGGACCGTAGTAGTACGGCGGTGGCGGGTAGCGACGGCGCATCTGTTGCTGCACACCGTAGCCGAGGCGCTCCATCTCAGCCTGTGAGACGGTGGTGACGGTGACTGGCTGCGCGAGCTGGAAGGCGATGACCGACTCTGGCGGAAGGAACGCCTGCGGGTTGCTGGATGCAGCGGAGGCACCGATGCCGGCGGCTCCACCAGCGCCCGCGCCGATGGCAGCACCTGCTCCACCGCCGGCGACACCGCCGATGAGGGCGCCGACGACGCCGAGCCCAACGGCATTGCCGACGGTCCGCCCGGTCTTGTCAGGGCCGTTCTGCTCCCAGACGTTTGAGGTGAGGGGATAGGCACGGCCGCCGAAGGTGACCTGGGTCAACTGGAGGGCCAGCGAGGCGTGACCTTTGAGGGTGCCGCCGTGGGTGGCGTCGACGACGGTTCCCTGCACAGTGGCGCCACGCGGGATGGCAACGAAGCCGCCGGCGACGACATCGCGGATGACGGTTCCACTGAAGGTGCTGCCGATCTGCGCGTGGCGGCTATCAATGCCCTGGTTCATACGGAGCTGCAGGGTTGCGCCGGCGGGCACATCGACGGCCTGACCGCCGGGCTGACCGGGGTAGCCTCCCTGCGGGGCGCCGGACTGGGTGTAGGGCTGTGGTTGCGAACCGTACGGCGATCCACCGGTCTGGCCGTAGGGCGGAGGACCGATCTGGCTATAGGGTGCCTGGCCTGGTTGCTGAGGGTACGGTGGCTGACCGTAGGGTGCCTGGCTGGACTGCTGCTGCGGGTACGGTGGCTGACCGTAGGGAGATTGTGCCTGCTGGCCGTAATTAGGTTGACCCTGCTGGCCGTAGTTAGGTTGCTGACCCGGCTGTCCATAATTAGGCTGCTGACCCTGCTGGCCGTAGTTGGGCTGCTGACTCTGCTGGCCGTAAGTGGGCTGCTGGCCATAGGCTGGCTGGTTTGCGCCGTAGCCGGTGTCTGGCGGCGGAGGGCCAGCGGGTCCGTCCTGATCGTTGGGAACGTTCTGCGTTGACTGGGGACCGTTGTAGGGCTGGGCACCGCTCGCCTGTGGGGAATTTGACGATGTCGGAGGACTACCTGCCGCAGGGCCAGTCTGCGGGTAGGCAGGAGCATAGGTGCCGTCGGACTGCAGCTGGGGCTGCGATCCTTGGTCCGCGGTGGGTGGAAGCTGCGACGCGGGCTGCTGGTTGCCGGCAGAGGGTGCTTGAGAGGGAGTACCGGCGGCCTGATCGGCAAGGGTCAGCTCGTCAATGACCTTCTGCACGCCCGCGGTTCGGGAGACGACATCTTCCGCGAGCGATCGGGTGGGGTCGTCCTTGACATGACCGGAGAGGGTGACGGTGCCGTACACGGCTGCCGAGCTGATCTGCTGGTCGGCAAGCTGCGCGTTTCCGGCGAGCGCCTTGAGCACATTTGATTCGACCTGCGCATCCGGAACTGTGGGAGTTTTTGCCTGTGCCTGCAGGTCACCCGCCACGGCGAGGCCCGCGCCCGCGAATACCAACGCCTTGACTACCGATGCTGCTCGTCGCTGCTGTTTCACGCCCATGCCTGCTCCTTTAAGCGGCTTGCCGTTGGTTCCTGCATAAGAACGGCCAAGCTAGAGGTTTGGACCCGCCCAGAGTGAAAAAGTCGCGCGTGCCGGCAGGGACAGAGATAGGGGCAATGCATCTCCGCGGAGGTTGGCGGCGAGGGCTGGAGGTGCTGGTGGCTGCGGCTGGTTGACGCCGCGGGAGCTCCTGAGAACCTGGCGCAACGTGGAATGGGCTTGATGTCTCTGCTCTCATGGTGCCGCCATCGATCTGAACCCACCTTGACCCGTAAAGATGGGAAAGCTATAGTCAAAGAGCGGGGTGGAGCAGCCCGGTAGCTCGTTGGGCTCATAACCCAAAGGTCGTAGGTTCAAATCCTACCCCCGCAACCAAAGAATGGATAAGTTACGAAGATCGCCTTCTTATGAGCTCCTCCTCATAAGAATCGGTGGTTAAGCGCTCACCGCAAGGTTTGATCACCTTCGTGACAATCTTTCCGCTTTGCCTCCCGCTCTGATCTAATGCTCACGATATTCCACTTCATGTGCTTCTTGTGGGCGATCTATTTAGGTGGTTCTGAGTTGAGGAGCCGTCATTTTGATAAGTCGCTTCATCTGGTCAGGGTCAGGAATGTCCGTCGGGTGTGTCAGTTTAGCGTGAGATGGCCAGGCACCTTCAGCTCCTGATTATTGGTTGACCCCGCTCGCGAGGAAGCCGCCGTCGACGACCAGAATTTCTCCGGTGACGAAGGCGGAGGCGTCGCTCGAGAGGAAGATGGCAGCACCAACGAGTTCTTCGGTCTGACCGAAGCGGCCCATGGGGGTGCGCATCCTGAGTTCCTTGCCGCGTTCGCTTCTGTCGAGCAGATCGGCGTTGAGCGCCGTACGAAAGACGCCGGGAGCGATGGCGTTGATGGTGACGCCCTGCGAGCTCCACTCAACGGCGAGCGACTTCGTGAGGGCTCCGACTGCGGCCTTGCTTGCGGCATAGGCGGCGACCTCTTTAAGGCTGACGAAGGTATTGAGCGAGGCGATGTTGATGATGCGGCCGTAGCCACGCTCAAGCATGTGACGGCCGAAGATCTGGCAGGCCCGGAGAGTGCCGGTCACGTTGGTGTCCATGATGTCGTTCCAGGTCTCTTCCGGAAAGTCGAGGGTGGGAGCCCGCTTTATCTTGCCCGCGCAGTTGATCAGAATGTCGACCTTGCCAAAGGCCGTGACGCTTTCGTTGAGCAGCGCCTGCAGTGAGGCCATGTCGCCAACATCAGAGGTGACCCGCAGGGTTTTCACGCCCTGGCGCTCGATGGCGGCAGCCGCTTCATCCACCTGCTGCTGACGGCGTGAGCTTGCGACGACGTTAGCGCCCGCACTGGCCAGGCCGACCGCCATCGCCAGGCCGATCCCTGAGGTTCCACCTGCAACGACTGCCGACTTGCCTGTGAGATCGAACAAAGAATTGGGCACTAAGACATCTCCTCTACTTCTGTTGATTGGTGGCGATTAGTTTGGGAAGACCATCGGATCAGGACATCGATCATCCTCTCTTCTCGACACCCAGGAAGACGGGCTTGATGTGCCGATCGAAGAGGTTGGCCGTAACGTTTCTGGCCACGATGGAGGCGTTGCTCTCGAGGGCTTGCAGGTAGCGCGGTCCCATCCTTGCGGCGACCTTAAAGCCGACGTGAAGAAGCTGTCGGAGACTCGGATTGTAGCCGGGGTTTGACCGATCGTGGCGCAGAGCCGAGGTGAACTGGTTGCTGCTCCAGCCGTGAACCTTAGCGGGCGCGGGTAGGCTCGCGGGGTCGATCGCGATGACGGTGGCGTAGGGCGCGCAGAGCTCCTCGCTGCGAGCGTAGGCGTCGGCATAGATCTCTTTGGCGATTTCCAGACCTGGCCCTTCTGACTCGGCAAGGCCGATCACCTCTTCGAGCCAGGTTGTGCCCGCGGTTTTAAGATGGACGCCGGTGCCGAAGCTCTCCACGGCATCGTGGATGATTGCATAGATCGAAAACTTGTCGGAGCCGGAGTGAACGCTGAGCTTGAGGTTGTCGGGCAGGCCGTAGCTGTGGATGGAGAAGGAGATGGCGGCGAGATCCTCGTTGAACTCCTTGGCGAACTGTTTGAGATCGCCGACGTAGTCCACACCCTTGTTGAAGCGGCCGGTGAACTTGGGCGCGATGGTCTGGATCGGGATTTGCTCGTCCGCGATCATGGCGAGGATGATGAGCAGTTCAACGGGGGTTTGCGGAAGATCTGTCTCGTCCATCGAGATCTCGGGGATGAAGGTTCCGGCACCCTTTCTGTCGACAAGCAGTCGGTAGATCTCGCCGGCGTGCTGGACGGCGGCGAGGAACTTGTTGGCCACCTCGGTGACGAAGGTCTGAGTCGTCTCGAAAGGCTGCGCGACTCGTGGGATGGTCACGGTTCCGATTAGCTCCGGATGGCGCGCCACGAAGGCGTCGACATCTCCGGGTCTGGCGGACTTGCCGATCTGGTCCGCGACATCGAGGGTGTAGAAGTCACAGGGCTCGAGGAAGCGATCTACGGTCTTCAGATTGATGTGGTCCGCGTCGAGGAAGTAGGGCTTCGTCCAGCCGAGATCTTTGACTGCGGCATCGGCTGCCGCACGCGTCGCGCCTGGTTCAGAGCCGATGATGGTGTGCTCTCGATTCGATTTGTTCCAGACAGGAACCACCTCGACGCCGCTTTCGGCAGCGAGCACACACGCCGCTAATTGGGCCTTTCCCTGATGGCCGAAACGATCGCCGACACCGATCGAAAACTTTGGCAGCTTCAGTCCCTGATGCATTCTCTTTTTACCTTTCAGACGAGTCGTCTCGAATTGATGGAGCACATCGGCGCTGCATGGATGTCCCGCTATCCCGCGTGCTCGAAGCGGCCGCGAAACGCCCAAAGGCCGAGAGCGGGATTGGAGATGTAAAAGATCTCTTCTCCGTCGACGAGGTTGTAGCCGTCGGCAAGCAGGTTCGGGTCGTACTTTGCCATCATCTCGCCGAGATCACCGTACTCGAAGTGAACGCCCTGGATCTCTTCACGGGTGAGGTGACCGGGACAGTAGCGGATGGTGAACCTGCCCTCGCTGGATCCGTGGATGAGATGCGCGGCGGCGCTGAGATTTGCTCGAAGCTGCGGGTCCTTCCTGACGAACTCCAGCGTGGCCGGCGTGCCGCAGTAGCCATATCTTCGGATGAGCGCGTCGATGGCTGCATCTTCGCCGAACTGGCGGACACCCGGCGCCAGAACGATGAGCTCTGCGCCGTCGGCCAACGCCATACGCGTGCGATAGATGCTCTTGTTGCCCAGCCAGGTGCTTTTGAACTCCTGGGGATCCAGAAAGACGACGGCCTTTCTGACCTCACGATTGAGCAGAAGAAAGTTGACCTCGAGGCTGAGCTCTGCGGCGCGCTCAAAGCACTCCTGGTCATCGCCTATGAAGAGGCCGCGCAGAACGAGATGGCCCTCGGCGTTCTTATCTACGACGGTCTGGACGTAAACGATGGGGAGGTCGGCGGCGAAGTGTTTACTGGCGTAGTTCAGCACCTGGCGAACAGGAGTCTGGGCACGGCCCATCATGCGCTCCATGCCATAGACGGCGCCGAGGAAGTGGCTGCGGTCGATGCCGACCGAACCGCCGGTGCCGATGAAGATATTCTTGTTGCCGTTCGCCATGCCGACGACTTCGTGAGGAACGACCTGGCCGATCGAGAGGATCAGGTCGTGGCCACCGTCGCGGAGCAGCTTGTTCACCTGCGCGGGCCAGGTGTAGTGGAGCTTGCCTTCGCTGACCTCCAGCATGAACTCACTGGGTACCTCGCCCAGCGTGACGACGTCGTTGCGCCAGTCGTGAACGCGGAAGAGATGGTTGGGGGTAGCGCCGAACATGGTCTTGATCTCGGAGTCACTCATGGCTTTGTGGGTGCCCAGAGCTGGCAGCACGTCGACCAGGGCGTCGCCAAAGAACTCCCACGCGTACTCCGTGAGCTGGCCGGCTTTTGAGTGGCAGCGGGTGAAATCCGGCGGCACGGCGAGGACGCGGTTGCGTCTTCCCAGCTTGCCAAAGGCTTCAAACAGGCCCGCCTTCGCTTCGGCGAGGCTTAGCTCGGTGTGTCGGGAGCCCTTCGCAAAGAACAGGCTCATAGAGCTCCGTGGTTAGCCAGAATCGGGCCGGGTGATGCGCTGTTATAGCTCAAGCTTGTATGCCTTTCGCACCAAACCGACGGTTAGTTCGTGGATAAGATCGAAGGCTTCGTCTTCGTCCAGACGGTGCTCAGCAACGAGACGAGCGAGAAAGGTGCAATCGACGCGGCGCGCAACATCGTGGCGAGCCGGGATCGAGAGGAAGGCGCGGGTGTCGTCGTTGAAACCGACGGTGTTGTAGAAGCCCGCGGTCTCGGTTGCCTGCTCACGGAAGCGCATCATGCCTTCGGGTGAGTCATGGAACCACCACGGAGGACCGAGCTTGAGCGCGGGGTAGTGGCCCGCCAAGGGAGCGAGTTCGCGCGAGTAGGCTGTCTCATCGAGGGTGAAGAGAATGAGAGTAAGGCGCGGATCGTTGCCGTACTTGGTGAGCAGCGGGCGAAGATTACGAACATACTCGGTGCTTGTGGGGATATCACCGCCTTTGTCGCGTCCGAAACGGACGTAGACGGCAGCATTGTGATTCCGCACGGAACCGGGATGCAGTTGCATGGTGAGGCCGTCGTCGATGCTCATGCCGGCCATCTCGGTGAGCACCTGTGCCTGGAAGAGCTCCACATCGCCCGGCTGCATGAGGCCGTGAGAGACACGCTGGTACAACCGGCTTGCCTCTTCCTGTGGAAGATCGGCGGTGCGCGCGGTGAGGTGACCATGATCCGTCGCGGTGGCTCCGTTGGCGATGAAGAATTGGCGGCGCGAGCGCAGAGCGTTCAGATAGCCCTTCCACGTGGAGACATCCTCGCCGGTGACTTCGCCAAGCGTGGTGAGGTTGTCTCTGAAGCCGGAAAACTCGGGGTCAACGACGGCATCGGGACGGAAGGTGGGCAGCACTCTCCCGTGCCAGCCGGAGGCCTTGATGGCCTGATGATGCTTGAGCGAATCGGCTGCTGCATCAGTGGTGGCGAGGACCTCGATGTTGAATTTCTTAAAGAGGCTACGGGGAAGAAACTCGGGCTCAGTAAGCTTCCTGGCGATGTGTTCGTAGAACTCGACATGGTTCTTTGCCGAGAGCCGCTCAGTGAGGCCAAAGAGGGTAGAGAAGGCGTAATCCAGCCAGAGACGTGTAGGTGTACCGCGGAACAGGAAGTAGTTTTCGGCGAAGATTCGCCACACCTCGCCCTGGTCGGGAGGAGAGACCTGCGTGGCCTCCGCGCCACTCTGCGGAATGCCAAGGGACTCGAGCGAGATGCCCTGCGAGTACAACATGCGGAAGATGTAGTGGTCCGGCTGCACGAACAGAGCCGTGGGGTCAGGAAATGGCTTGTTCTCCGCGAACCAGCGCGGATCGGTATGACCGTGCGGCGAGATGATGGGTAGTTCCCGCACAGCGTTGTAGAGCCGGGTTGCGATGCCGCGGGTGGTTGCGCCTTCGCCAGGGAAGAGTCGATCTGGATCTAACATAATGCGAGTCTCCTGAGAGTCCACGATTGCGAGGGCACAGAGATCCTTTGATGGTTCATCTCGCCTCCATTTGTTGCGAGTCGGAAGATGAGGATGCGCCGAGTCGCGGAACCAGGATTTGAAAGATGAGCAAAGAGATCAGATATGCGGAAGAGGCGAGCGCGAAGATGAGAAGCGGATGAAGCGAGAAGAAGTGCTTCACGATCCAGGTGAACGCCGCGCCACCAGCTGCTCCAACGGCACCGCCGAGGCCGACCACGGTAGAGACAGCGGTGGAGGGAAACATGTCGGTTGGCGTGGAGAAGAGGTTCGCGGACCAGCCCTGATGCCCTGCGGCTGCGAGCGAGATGACCAGGACCGCAGGCCAGGCGCTATGCGGAAAGAGGTGGCCCAGGTGAGGCACGAAGATGACTGGCACAACCGCGAGCGCACAGAGCAGAAGCGCGAACTTGCGGCCACTGTTGACAGAGTAGCCGCGCTTCATGCGCCAGCCTGAGAGACCTCCGCCGACGACAGAGCCAAGGCTGGAGACGGCGTAGACACAGACGATCTCCCAATAGGCGTGTTTGAGATCGAGAGCGTAGTTCTCGTTGAGAAATTTAGGGAGATAGAAGAGATAGAACCACCAGATCGGGTCGGTGAGCCCCTTTGCGATGGCAAAGGCGTAGAGCCCACGATGGCGAAAGAGCACTGCATAGCGTGGGGGGCCTGCGACGACCTGTGCGAGGTTAGCCTGGGTTTGAGGCGCTTCGCGACGAAGCCGGTTATAGGGGAAGATCAGCCAGAGGATGAGCCACGCCACCCCCATGGAGCCGGTCGCGAGGAAGGCGGCCTGCCAGCCCCACTTGAGCGTAACGGCAGCGACTAATGCGGGTGCAATAAACGCGCTCGCATTTGAGCCGGAGTTGAAGAGGCCGACGGCCTTGGCGCGCTCCTCGGTGGGGAAC
>CAXSEC010000165.1:0-8076 GCA_964236325.1 uncultured Acidobacteriaceae bacterium
GCGTTGTCGTTTGAGTTGCGGGTTAGTAGCCGTTTGCGAGAAGGTAGGCGGGCGTCAGCCACTCAGGATGCGGCTTCTTTGCCGCGTTCTGGGTGGCGTAACGGGCCAGAACGTCGGTCTCTATGTTCACCGGATCCCCTGGCTTGAGGCTTCGCAGGCTGGTTGATTTGTAGGTATGGGGAATGATTGCGGCCTCTACCTGCGCTCCGTCATGCGTCGTTTGAAGGTGAGCGACCGTGAGCGAGATGCCCTCGATGGTAATGGACCCCTGCTGCACAATGTTGCGTGCCAGCTCGTGCGAGACGGCGATGCCCAGCCGCCAGTCGGTCGAGTGCAGTTGGCCTGGGTGAAGCGCATCGAGCGCTAGAAGGGTGCCCGTTCCATCCACATGACCTTGCACAACGTGGCCGCCGAGCGGAGATCCGGCGGGTGTGGGCAGCTCCAGGTTGACGATCGTCCCGGGATGCAGGCGGCCCAGAGTTGTTCGGTCCAGCGTCTCCTGCGCCAGGTCGGCCGCAAAGCTTGTCTCGCCGATGTCAAGCGCGGTCAGGCACGTTCCGCTTACCGCAACGGAGTCGCCCGTGCGAAGCCTCGACGTGAGGCTTTGTGGCGCTTCGACCGTAATGCGGGTGCTGCCGCCGTCGGTAGGAGTCATGGCGGCGACGGTGCCGGTAGTTTCAATCAGGCCAGTAAACATATCTCTAGCGTAGAGCATTCTTCTGGTGCTAGGGCGTTGCTCGTATGCGATGGAGGCGAGCTTTTTGGAAGAAAAGGGTACGGGCGGGAGCGCCTGCCGTTGACCTTCAGGAACGATGCGGTGCCTCCGCAGGCGTCTCGGTCCCGGCAGGCCACGGGTCATGTAGCAGGCCGCTCACCATGGTGTCCTGCGCGAGCGAGATGGTCTGGGTCTGCTTCATTCTGTGCTCCAGCAGGAAGGGCGACGGTCCTCCAGCGGCGAAGGGAACCGATCCGGCGCCAAGCGGCTGTGGACTGAAGAACAGCATCACCCGGTCGACAAGATCCTCATGCAGGAAGGCGCTGTTCAGGGTAGATCCGGCTTCGAGCAGCAGGCTCAGGCAGCCGCGCTCGCCGAGAAGAGCGAGCACCGCGGGCAGACTGAGACGATCTGCCGGACCAGTGGCAAGCCGCACGATCTCCATGCGACCGGCAGCCGCGTTATGCAGACTCTGCTCCTGCGCTGGCGAGGCAGTCTCCGCGCAGAGCAGCAGCAGATCGGTCTCTCCCATAGTCTCCCGTTCCGCCACGCTCTGGATCAGCTGACTGCTGGGGGGCAATCGCAGCTGCGGGTCGAGGATCACGCGCAGTAGAGGCCGCCGGCGCGCCAGACCGGAGCGATCCGTGAGCAGCGGATCGTCGGCCAGGACCGTGCCGATGCCCGAGAGGATGGCATCGGCGGCATGGCGCAGACGCTGTACCTCGGTGCGAGCCTCCGGACCGGTCAGCCAATGCGGGGATGTGGCTGCACGGATCTCGGGCGGTGGCGCGAGATAGCCGTCGCGCGAGACCGCTGCCTTGAGGGTGACGAAAGGCCGGCGATGCTGGATGAAATGGGCGAAGGCGAGGTTCAAGTCACGCGCCGGCGCCTGCTCGACGCCCAGGCTCACGTCGATCCCGGCTTCGCGGAGCCGTGCCAGCCCTTGTCCGCTCACGAGGGGGTTGGGATCTTCGGTCGCGATGACGCAGCGCTTGATCCCGGCGGCGATCAGCGCGTCGGCGCAGGGGCCGGTGCGGCCATGGTGCGAACAGGGTTCGAGGGTGACATACGCTGTTGCGCCGCGGACATCGTGGCCCTGCGCCGAGGCTTGTTTGAGGGCGACGATCTCGGCGTGGTCGCGCGCGTCAAAGTGGTGGGCGCCTTCGCCCAGGATGATCGGCGAAGCGTTCGAAGACAAGGGTGGTGCCACAATCACGCAGCCAACTTGTGGGTTGGGGCTGGCCAGACCGATGCTCTCGCGGGCAAGAGTCAGGGCGCGGGACATGAGGCTGCGGTCGTCGAACATAAGAGGTGCGGGAGGCACAAGGCCAAGCATAGTGCTTCAGCGGGCTAGATGCCGGTTCAGGAAAGCGCCGGCGGTCAGCAGCAGGCGTGCTTGGGCTGCGGGAGCGAACCAGTGGGTCTCCTCGGGGAAGATCTCGGACTCGTGCGGCGCGCCGGCTTGCTTGAGCAGGTGCAGCAGGCGGTGCGCCTCGGAGACCGGAACGATTGTGTCCTCGCCGCCGTGAAGCACCAGAAGGGGTGGCATTGCCGGCGATAGATGGCCTTCAAAGCCCGGTGGCATGCCGCCCGAGAGCTCGATAGCCGCGCGCAGGCGGGACTCGGTCGCGGCCAGAGCAACGGACAGATAGCCGCCCAGCGAGATGCCGAGGACGGCGATCCGGCGGGCGTCCACGGCAGGTCGGGCGGCGATGTAGCCGATGGCATCGCGCGCAGTGGCCAGCCACACCGGGACGTGGCGCCCGTCGAGGATCTGTGCCATGGTGGCCCGGTCGGTGCCGGTGCTCTGGAAGTAGTGCGGCGCGTAGACCGAAACGCCGAAGCGGGCGAGTGCGGGGGCTAGGCGATTGAACCAGAAGGCGACGTTGCCGCCGGCGCCGTGAAGCAGGAGAAGCGCCGGCGATTGGCGAGCGCCGGCAGGCTCGTGCTGGTCGATCGAGATGGTGCTTGTGCCGCTTAGGAAGGAAGGCATTGCTAGAAAGATGCGGGTGGAGCCGATCGGTTCCGCCATGCGGTTGGCGATCAGGCTCTAGTCGAGCAGGGAATCGATAAAGGCATGTGAGTCGAACGGCAGAAGGTCTTCCATCTTCTCGCCGATGCCGGCAAAAACCACGGGCAGGCGAAGCTCGGTCGCGATGGCGAGCACGATGCCTCCCTTGGCGGTGCCGTCGAGCTTGGTGAGCACGATGCCGGTGACGCGCGCGGCCTCGGTGAACAGCCGGGCCTGGGTAAGGCCGTTCTGACCGGTGGTGGCGTCCATGACGAGCAGCGTCTGATGCGGCGCACCGGGCACCAGCTTCTCTGCCGTGCGGCGCATCTTGTCGAGCTCCTTCATCAGGTCGGTCTTGGTATGCAGGCGGCCGGCAGTGTCGACGATCAGGACGTCGGTACCGCGTGCCTTGGCGGCGGAGCATGCGTCGTAGAGCGCGGCTGACGGATCGCCACCCTGTTTGGTCTTGATCAGCGGGACGCCGGAGCGGGTGGCCCACACCTCCAGCTGCTCGATTGCCGCTGCGCGGAAGGTATCGGCGGCGCACAGAAGGGTCGTGCGGCCGTGACTTGTATAGAGCGCGGCCAGCTTGCCGGAGGTGGTGGTCTTGCCGGTGCCGTTGACGCCGACCATCATGATGACCTCGGGCGCGACCGGTGGATGCGCGATGGGACGGGCGACGCCATCGAGAACGGCACGCAGCTCCTGTTTGAGGAGCTCTTTGAGCCGGGCGCCACTCTCGATGCCGGTGCGGTAAGCCCGCTGACGCAGGTTCTCAAGCACGATCGCGGTTGTTGCAGAGCCAATGTCGGCCGCCAGCAGGATCGGTTCAAGGTCGGCGATGGTGGACTCATCGACCTCGCGCGTGAGAGCGACGACGGAGGAGATGGACTCGGAGAAGCTCTCGCGGGTGCGGGTCACCGCCTGCTTCATGCGATCGAAGAAGCCTCGCCTGGCAGGCTCTTCCGCGGGTGCCTGCTCGATGGGGTCGGCGGCCTCACGCTGTCCGAAGCCGAAGAGGGAGCGGCGCTGCGGTGGCGGCTCCGTCTCTGGCTGCTCAGTGGGGACCGGCGGCTCGGGCTCGGTGGGTCTGTCGCGCTTGCCGAAGAGGTTGAAGGCCATGAAGGTAGTTTAGTGGAGGGGAAAGGCAGGTGGTGGACGGACGATCTCGATCGACTGAAAGGGCGCTACTCTTCGTCGCGGCCGGGCCGGCTCATGAGGTCGCGGATCGCTTCGCGCGGACTCTTGTTGCGGTGCAGCACCAGGTTCATCTGCTCGGTGATGGGCATTTCGACGTCGTAGCGAGCGGCCAGGCCCAGCGCCGCGGTGGTGGAGCCGATACCCTCGGCGACCTTGCCATGCATGGCGACGAGGATCTCCGGCAGCTGCCGGCCGCGGCCAAGTTCGGCGCCAACCTGGCGGTTGCGCGAGAGCGCGCCGGTGCAGGTGAGGACCAGATCGCCCAGTCCGGAGAGGCCGGCCAAGGTCTGCCGGCGGCCTCCGCAGGCGACCGCAAGTCGTGTCATTTCAGCAGTTCCGCGCGTGATCAAAGCAGCGGCGGAGTTGTTGCCGAGGTTCAACCCGTGCACGACGCCGGCTGCCAGGGCGATGACGTTCTTGAGGGCACCGCCGAGTTCGACGCCGGGAACGTCGTCGTTCGTGTAGACACGGAGGGAGTTTGAGGAGAAGTCGCGCTGGATGGTCTGCGCAAGGATGGGATAGTTGGCGGCGGCGACGATGGCGGTCGGGGTTCCGGCGGCGACCTCCTGCGCGAAGGTTGGGCCGCTGAGCGTCACGCACGAGTTAGAGGTAACGCTTGCAACAACTTGCGACATGCGCAGGAGGCTGGTTTCTTCAAGCCCCTTGGACGCGACGACGATGATCTGGTCGCGGGTGAGCATGGGAGCGATGTGGGCGATGGTCTCGCGCAGGTGCCGGGACGGGGTGACGGAGACCAGGATATCGGCCTCAAAGATGGCGGCGGGCAGGTCGCTGGTGATGAAAATGTCCGCCGGAAGCGTGAATCCGGGGAGGTACGGCAGGTTTTCGCCGACGTCTGTCAGCTGTTCGGCGAGGAGCGGCGAGTGCGACCAGAGAACGACCTCATGGCCGCCGCGACGCGCGAGCGAGATGGCGAGGGCGGTGCCCCAGGCGCCGGCGCCGAGGACGGCGATGCGGCTCATGCGATCACCTTCTTTGAGCCGCCGAGGCGGTTCTCCGTGCCGGCGAGAAGGCGGCGGATGTTGGCGTGATGTTTGACGATGATGAGCAGTGAGAGAAGGAGGAAGCCGCTGACGACCACAGGAGACCGAAGCGGCGTGAGGGCGAGGCCGGCGATTGGCATGACGGCGGCGGCGATGATCGAGGCCAGCGAGACGTAGCGGGTGAAGAGCACGATGACGACGAAGACGCCCAGCGCGACCAGGGCGGCCGCCGGGACCAGGGCGAGAAAGACGCCCAGCGCGGTAGCCACGCCCTTGCCGCCGCGAAAGCGCAGCCACACGGGGAAGACGTGGCCGAGGACAGCAGCCACCGCGGCGCCGACGGCGAGATCGGAGCTGGCCGGAGCGATGTGACGCGCGAGAAGCACGGCGGCGTAGCCCTTGAGCAGATCGAGCAGAAGCGTGGCGATGCCAAGACCTTTCGCGCCGGAGCGAAGCACGTTGGTGGCCCCGATGTTGCCGCTGCCGATCTGCCGAATATCCTGCTGTCGGACAAACCGCACCAGCAGATAGCCGAAGGGAATTGAGCCGAGCAGGTAGGCGATCGACAGTGTGAGCAGCCAAGGGTTCATAGGGGCAGCTCGAGTTTAGCAAGCAGAGGGCTGGCTGGGTGTGAAGGATGCGGGTTGGGGGGTGTTGGTGTGCGGGAGCTCACAGCAGCAGGCGGCGGACGAGCTCGAGCGCGTGCTGGGTGCTCCAGAGGCGAATGCGCTCGCGATCGCCGGTGAGTTTGAGTTCGCGCACCTCGGTCTGCGTGCCGAGCCCGGCGACGGCGATGTAGACGAGGCCGACGGGCTTGCCATAATCGGGTCCGGACGCGGCTCCGGTGGGGCCTGCCAGACCGGTGGTGGCGATGCCGACCGAGGCGCCGGTCTGGCGGCGGATGCCGTCGGCGAGGGCTCGCGCGACCGGCTCTGAGACGGCGCCGTGCTCGGCCAGGAGCGCCGGGAAGACGCCGGCGAGCGAGGTCTTCAAGGCGTCGCTGTAGGTTATAGCGCCGCCCAGGAAGGTGCGGGAGGAGCCGGGAATCTGGGTGAGCCGCTCGGCGAGCAGGCCACCGGTACAGCTTTCGGCGGTGGCGAGCGAGAGGCCGCGCATGCCGAGGTGCAGCAGGACGATCTCTTCGAGGCTTTCGCCCTGCGCGGAGAAGATGGCGTCGTCCATCTCGGCCTCGATGCGGCCGGCGACCTCATCGACGCGCGCCTGCGCCTCGGCTGCGGAGGGTTTGGCGCAGACAAAGTGCAGCTGGATCTCGGCCGAGCCGGCGAGAATGGTGGTCTCGACATCGGTGTACTGCTCGTAGATGGGGGCGCAGCGGGCGTCGACCTGCGACTCTGGAATGAGGGCCATGCGCAGCAGGCGGCGGCGCAGGTGTGAGGGCGGCAGGCGCGCGATGAGGCGGGGCGCGACCTCCGCGGTGAAGAGCGGCTTGAGCTCCTTGGGCGGCCCGGGCAGGAGCACGACGATGCGCGGCAGGTGGCCAAGAAAGGTGATGAGGTACTGGCCGACGGCGCTGCCGTTGGGGTTGGGCAGGACTTCGGCGCCGCTGAGCACATCGGCCTGCTGGGCGTTGTTGGGCGGCATGGCGATGCCACGGGCGGCGTAGCGCTCGCGCAGGGTGACCATAAGGTCTTCGCGGCGCTCGAGTGTGATGTTGAGCGCGGCGGCGACGGCCTCGCGGGTGAGGTCATCGCGAGTGGGGCCGAGGCCACCCGAAAAGAGCACGATATCGGCTCGTGAAAGAGCGACGCGCGCGGCTGAGGTAAGGTCCGCGAGCGAGTCGCCCACCACGGACTTGAAGGCGACCGAGACGCCGAGGGTATTCAGCTGTTCGGTGAGGTAGAGGGAGTTGGTGTCCAGCCGGTAGGGGGTCAGCATCTCGGAGCCGGCGGCGATGATTTCGGCGATCATAGGTTATAGCGGTTGGATGCGGGAGACGCGGCGCGGTAGCGAGGATGTCTTTTCCGCGCTGGAACGAGCTTAGAGCCAAGGGCCTGAAGGGGTGCTGCGTTCCGCCTGGCGGCGAGAACGCGTTGCCCGAGGTCGTTGAAGCGAAACGGGAGATCTCTCCGCTCGTGTTTCTATCTATCCCCACCGCAAAAGGCTTAGCGCGACCGGTGCTCGGCGCAGGCTGTCGACGCCAGTCAGACAGGTGCGATCTCGAATCCGATGTGTCGCGCGGCTTCCAGAAGCTGGACGTCTCCCGAGATAAAAGTGTGGTTCTGAGCTTTACCCGAACACCACATCCATGCAGCGGCAAGTTGAAGCGCGTCGGCGGCTCTGAGCGGGTAGCTTCTGAGCAAGGTCTCTGCCTGAACTCGCAGCGCTTCACTGGGCTGCAACTCCCGCCACCCGCGTTGCAGCTGTTCCATGCGTCGTCCCGCGGCTGCGTGTTGCGCGGCCGTCAGCTGGCTCATGCGCAAGAGCCGCTCAAAGGCGCTGCGCATCTCGACTGGGGTAGCCCACCAGACCGCAATCTGATGTTGGTGAAGCAGCTGCCGCACAACGGAGCTTGGCTGCTGCTGGACGCATAGGGGCACCAGCGCGCTTGTGTCCCAAAACGCAGGTGTCACCGATCTCCCCGGCTTGCGATCGCGGCTTCCACGGCAACCTCGCGCGGGACGTCTCCCGCGGGAGCAAGGAAGAACTGGTTCCAGTCCATCTCTTCTTCCGGCATCTTTAGCGCTCCTGAGGCCACGAGCTGCGCTTCCTGGTCCCATCCTGAGCCGTGCCGGAAGGGCAGGATCCGAGCTATCGGAACGCTACGATCCCGGATCACGATCTCCTCTCCGTTCTTCACGTACTGGAGATACCCGCTCAGCTGGTTCTTCAGATCGCCGATGTTCACAGTCTTCATGGGTTGAGATTACACCTACTTGGCTAAGTTAGCTATCACATGGGAAGAGCAAATCTTGTGGTCGCATGTTTCGTCGCGGCGAAGCGAGTGTCGGCTCCGGTACAACAGAGGGAGTGGAGCTGCGCTATGGGTCGGCGGGTCGGCTATTTCGGAGGACGGAATGATGCAGCGAAGTGTGATGGCAGGGGCGTTGCTGCTGAGCAGCTTGTTCAGCGCGTTGCGGGCGGAGGATGCGCCGACGCCGGCGACGTATGCAAAGGAGCGGGCGGAG
>CAXSEC010000166.1:0-8038 GCA_964236325.1 uncultured Acidobacteriaceae bacterium
CGTCAGGGCAGGGGCGCTGGAGCATCTACGGGATTTATTTGCCGGATGAGGTGCTAACAAAGGTGTACCGGGAGAACGCGCTGAGACTGCTAGCACCGTTCCGCTAAGATCTGGTGGTTTCGTGATTGAGAGCGGACTTCGTCAAAGCGCAGAGGAGAGCTAACCTCAAGGGTGAAGCTTTATTCCTAATGCCGTTTCTTGTCTGGGCTAAAGTCCAGGCCTGCTCAGAGCAAACCTGCCACTTGCGTGCAATCTGCTGCGAGTGACGCCGTCTGCATGCGCGATGCAGGGAGTGACTAGCAGGCGCAGGCGCTGGCGTAGACGCGAAGGACGTCCTTCACCTTATCAACGAGAAGCGACTCTGGATCGCCGGCGAGTTTCCCCGAGCGCAGGCGATCGTATTGGGCGGGCAGATACCGGCTGAGCATGCTTTGCGGGATCCGTAGTGCCGAGAGATTGGAAATGAGGAGGGCGACGGCGGTGGAGATCTCGGGGAGGTGCCAGTAGTAGCGGACGCGATCGCTGTAGCTGTAACGCCGGAGGAGAGCCTGCTGCGCGGGAGTACCGCTGTAATAAGGCTGCCAGGAGCTGGGGTTGGCCAACATGGTGCGTTCAATTACTGCCTGCAGGTTGGACTGTTCTGCAGCTGGGATCAGTTCCGTTTCGATTGCGGAGAGGGCGTCGAGCGCTTCGCGCAGAGCGAAGGTGAGGGCGGGACCTACCTTGAGGATGGCGAAGCCGTCTTCGACGAGCGCAAGATATGCGCTGGAAAGCTGGTAGTCAGTGGAGTGCGCTTCAAAGACAATCTCTGCGGCTTCGCGAGTGCGCCATGCGGTAAGCGAGGCGGCGCGGGAGCGCTCGTAGTCGATGACGCTATTGTGATCGAACTCAACGCCGGGCTGGACGACGATGGCGAGGACGCGAGACCAGGCATCGCTGAGACCAGCAGCAAGGAAGGCCTGGCGATGAACGTCGAGGGTGTGCGCGGCGGCTTCCGGCGAGGTGATGGCGATGCCGGCGTGGAGGGCGTGGGTGGCGCCGCCGGGTGTGGGGACCTCGGTGCCGATGACGTAGACGGGCGGTTCTGCGGCTGAGGGGCGGGCCTGTTCCGCAGCGCGGCAGAGTTGCACGCTGCGAGCGGCGATCTCTTCGTCGGGGAGAGAGGTGGAGTCGTTCAGACAGGCCATGCTGGCGTCGAGATGAATTTTGCTGAAGGCGGCGGCGGTATAGGCGGCAACCATTGTTTCGGCGTGACGCATCGCTTCGGGTGCGGGCTGGTGCCGCCAGGGGTTGGGGCCGAGGTGATCGCCGCCGAGGATTAGCTTCTCGAGAGGAAGACCGGCGCCGCGGGCGATCTCTTCGACGAACCTGCGGAAGCCGGCGGGCTGCATGCCTGTGTAGCCGCCGTTCTGATTGACCTGATTGCTGGTGGCTTCGATGAGGAGCAGACTGTTGTCGGCGACGGCCTGCTCCGCGGCGGCACGGAGAACAAGGGGGTGAGCGCTGCAGACCGAGTAGATACCAACGGTCATACCGGCGTGTTGCGAGATGCGAGTGGTCTGGAGCCTGCTGCTCATATTCACTGATAGATCGTGAAGTCGCTCACCACGCGGCTGATGACGCCTTGCGGGCTGGGCGCGTCCGGTCGCAGCCCGTGCGAGATAGAGCAGTAGAGGCCAAGGATTTGGCCGAAGATGACGTCGACTGGCGGCCGGTAGGCGTCTGGAAAAGAACCCTGAATGGCAAGGAAGGTGTCGCAAAAGGGAGTGGCGATCGCGCGATCCGATTCGAGACCGACAACCGTGCAGGAGGCAGTGATCTGCTTGCGCTGAATTTCGCGCAGGAGGTCAATCTCATACTGGGTGCGCGGCCGTTGCGAGGAGAGAAAGCAGATGAGATCAGTGTTGCGGTCGAGAGCAGCCATCGGTCCATGACGAAGACCAAGAGGAGTTTGTGAGACGGTCTTGACCTGTCCGCCGGACATCTCGAGCACCTTGAGGGAGGCTTCTTTGGCGATGGCGGCGAGCGCTCCGGAGCCGATCATGCAGACCTGACCGCTGCGACGCTGGCTGGCGGTCGTTGCGAGCTCTGCGCCGTCATCCAGCAAGGGGATGGCAGCGGCGATCATCTGGTCGAGTATGGGTTTGTACTCGTCAAGGCTCCAGGCATGCGCGAGGCACTGGCCAAAGACGACCATGTTTGTAAACGAACTAGTCATTGCGAGACTGCGGTCATTGACGGATTCGTCGAGGATGGCGGTGCAGACACGCGCATGGTCAGCACCGGCTGCGATCATGCGCGCCTTAGGATTGCATGTCACGATCAGATGGGAGATCTCCGGATAGTGCTCGATGGTTTGTTCGAGGACGCTGAGCCCCTCGGGGGAGTCGCCAGAGCGCGAGAAGGAGATCCAAAGATAGCGGCGCCCAGGAATCACACAGTCGGAGAGGTTGGTGAGTAGATCGGTGCTGGCGACGGCGCTGGTCTCACAGCCCCAGCGCTGTCTTAGAAGAAGGGCAAGAGCGAGGCCGATGTAGTCCGACGTCCCAGCGCCCACGAGCATGATGATCGGACGCTGCTCCAGCGCGGCCGTGACACCCGCCTGCTCAAGAAAGTCTCGAATTCGCTCCTGTTCGCGTTCAAAAATATCGAGAGTTGTCCGCCAAGTGGTGGGCTGCTGCGCGATCTCGCGCGGTGTGAAGAGAAGTCCGCGTGTCTCCTGTTCTGATTTTGGTAGGTCGAGCAGACTCATCAAAGCGCTCAAGGGATTGGGACTCCTGAAGGTGTAACGAAACGTAAAGTAACGAAACGCAAATAATAGTAGCATAGCACCGGACAGGGAAGACAGTGCAAGCAAAGGGAACAGGGATGGACGTAAACGCACGACGGTTCGATGTGACGATTGCTGGAGAGATCAATCTTGATCTGATCTTGTATGGCCTTCCGACGGTCATGCCGCTGGAACGCGAGTTGCTCGCTTCGGGATTTCGAATGACGCTTGGGGGATCGTCAGCCATTACGGCGCACAACCTCGCTATGCTTGGAACGCGTGTGGGGTTTGTAACCCGTGTCGGTACGGATGACCTGGGCCGACTCGCCATGAAACGGATGGTGGAGAGTGGCGTTGACGTTTCCGAGAGCAAACGTAGGGGGACTGCCACCGGTGTCACTCTGCTTTTGCCGCATGGGAGGAAGCGCCACATACTGACGTATCCGGGGACGATGGCAGAGATGACCTGTGCGGATGTGCCGTGGGAGTATGTCTCGGCAGCCAGACACTTTCATCTGTCTTCACTCTTTCTGCAGCGCGGGCTGCATGCGGGGCTCCCGGCGCTGCTGCTTCGGCTGAAACAGGCTGGCCTAACGATCTCTCTCGACACGAACGATGATCCCGATGATCGCTGGGGTGGAGTGCTGGAGGAGGTGCTTGGCTTGATCGATGTCTTTCTGCCGAGCGAGCGTGAGTTATGCCGGATAACTGGATCGGCGGACTTCAATGAGGCGTTTGCGCGTTTGGGGAAGGTGGTGCCAACGATCGTGGTGAAGCGCGGCGCTCGGGGAGTTGTGGTGCAAAGTGGGGAGAAGCGGCAGGAGATCGTAGGGCTTCGTGTGACACCAGTGGATACGATCGGAGCTGGGGACAGCTTTAATGCAGGGTTTTTATGTGCATATTTACGTGGATGCTCGATGGCGGATGCCGCGCGGGTTGGGAACGTAACAGGTGCACTCTCTACCTTGTCATTCGGTGGAACGGAGGCGTGGCGCGATACGGGGTTCCGTGATCGATTTCTGTCGGACAATGGTGTTCCAGAGCTTTTGGCAGGCGGCATTCGTCCGTAGATGGTCTCACTTGAGCCGACCGAAGGAGGGGGCACGCACCTTCGCTCCATGGTCTTTTTTAGGAGCCTGGTCGTTGGAATATCCCTAGTCTACTCACAAACTCACTCGTTAATTCAGAGCGACGATGGTGGACGGTGCCCAAGCCATGTCTCTTCCCGTTATCTTTTCCGAACTGTAAGCACTTCTTGACTGCCTTGATCTGTATGGATTGGGCGGAGAAATCTTCGTTCAACACTTGCAGGGCATGCCTCGGCGGCGGTGTCATGACTCCTGCGGAGAGGTGATGCGCCAGCGGGTTTCATTCTGGGCGATAAGCGGCGACACAACGCTCGGCGCAGCCTTGCCCGAACGCGCGCCTGTCGAGAAGGAACACATTCGAACCGAGATGCGCACTGCGTTTGCGCACCATCAATGTCCAGGGCCAGCTCATTGCCGCGTCATGATCACCACCGGCTACTCCGCCGATCGCGAGTACTCACACTAACTTCTCGTCGGCGAGCCCATTGACAGCAGCGGCGTTGCCCTGGCAAAAGGCTAAGTCTTTGGCTGCGCCAAGCCGAAGATGCCCTTCGCGTCACCTTCTACGAAGCTCTTAGCGACGTCGAACGCGGCGTTGCGATGGCGCGGCCTATGCTCACTGGCGTTCGCGTCGAGTCCTTTCACACCTGGACGCCGTCCGATCGCTCTATCCGGCCAATCGGGACGCTTCCAATTGCCTAAAACCTTTCCCCAGCACGATCTGCCGAGTCACCGCTGGTCCTCCCATAGGAGGAGTGAGAACAGATCGCGGGGTTGAAGCGAAAACCCATCAGTATTCGACCTGCAGGCACCCAACAGATGGGCGCCTACTCTTATGCCGCCGACACGCTAGAACGTAACCCCCCCCTGGAATGTGATCTGCCTCGCCCGCGCTGTTTCCAGCGAATCAAACACACCGAACTGACTCGTAAACTGGTTGCCGCCCGGGTTCGTGATGTCGCCGCTGGGCGTCAGAAACTGCGCATGATTGAAGAGGTTCGAGATCTGCGCTGTGAAATTAAACTTTGCCCGCTCTGTGATCGGCGTAACCTTCACGATTGAAAGATGCGTGACGTACAGATTCTGGCTTTCTAGGCTGTTCGGGAGCGCATCGCCGAAATGATTCGCCTGTGGCACGGCAAACGCCGCTGTGTTAAACCAGTTAGTCTTGCTCTTGCCGCCGGGTATGTTGTTCGGATCCCCAACCAGGTCCGGCAATCCGCCAATGGTGCCCGTGTTCGAAGCATCGGCGCCGGTATACGACGGAGAAAAGTAGAGACCGGAGGCGGCATACGTGATCACGTTGGTGGACCAGCCACCGACAACCCGATTCACAAAGTCGCCTGCATGGTTCAGGTACTGCTGACCCTGTCCAAACGGCAGCGCCCAGATCACGCTGGCCACACCGTAATGGCGCCGCGTCAGACCATCATTCGCCCAGTGACTCAGCACGTCATACGGATTCTCGGTATCAAGATCATTAGCCTTGCTTCGGGAGAGCGAGTAGCTGCCGTTGAACGTCACCTGGCCCACCCGACGCTTCACCTCCGCTTGGAAGCTGTCGTACGTCGCACTACCATCAAAGCGCAGCAGCGTCGTTGTCACGAACTGCGGATACGGACGCTTTGTCGGATCAAAGGATCCGGGAACAAGCGAAGAGTTGAGGGGAGCGATGTTCGTGTTCACCTGGTAGTTCAACCCCGAACTGTGCGAGCCAACATACGAAGTGCGCAAGCCAATCTTGGCGAACTCGGTCTCGTAGGTTGCACTGTACTGCTGAATATGTCCATGGCTGATCTGTCGCGGGTACCCAATCACGCTCTGGCTGGGAATAATGACGCCACTCGTCGTTGATGGATACGGGTCAGGAAAAGAGATGGGCGTGATCTGGTTCTGGTACGTCTCCGTCAATGAAAACGGCCCCGTTGATCCCAGTTGCGGATTGATCGGGAGAAAGTTATTGAGCAGGCCTGTCGGAATGTTGTTGGAAAGACCGGTCGCCCCTCCAAAGCGCGAGATGTAGATGCCATACCCGCCCCGTAGAACCGAATGATCGTTCAGCTGGAACGCCGCTCCGAACCGGGGCACGAAGTTGCTCTTCTGCGCCTGTGCCTGCACGTCGCCCGCCTTAACCGTAATCGTCGACGGATACAGTGGACTAACGTTTGCGATCGCCTTCGGGTCCACAATGACATCGCCCGTCGTTGGATCGAAGTTGTACTCAAGGTTGTCCGACGCACTCGGTGTTCCGTATAAATCCCAGCGAAGTCCATAGTCCAGGTTGAGCCTGCGCGTTATTTTGAACGAGTCCTCGGCATACAAACCATACTCCGTGAGGGCCTGGCTCCTGCCGCTCAACGGATTCGTACGCTGGCTCTGCTGCGGCATCCCGAGAAGGAAGTCCGCATACGGATTTCCCGTGATCGATCCATCAAAGTTGAATGCGCCGTAATCAGGCACGAATCCGCGGTAGATACCGAAGCGCTGGATTGACCCACCAAACTTGTAAACGTGGCGCCCAATCTGCCAGTTCAACGAGTCATTGATATCGATAATATGATTGTCCGACTTCACCCCGCCCGGCACATTCAGCAGCGAGGTCAGACCCGATATGTCAACCTCTGGAAATCCTTGCCCCTTGGAGTTGCTTGGATTCGATCCCAGCAGTCCCGTCGTCGCCAGCACCGCGCTCCCGTCGGGCGGTGTTCGTCCCGCCTCAGTCTGCCCATCCACGATGTAGTCCGACGAGTAGCCAAAGCGGAAGTTATTGATTAGCTGCGGCGTAAATAGGTGCGTGTCGCCTGTCGCCCATTGCTGATGCTTGCGCTTTCTCGTCCACACCAAGTCCGGTAGGCCGTTGTTCAACACGTACGGCGTCTCGCGCATCAGCCATCGCACAAACAACGAGTTCTTGCTGGTCAGCTGGTGATCCACTCGCGCCATCGGCCAGTCGCCGCGATATAGATCGCTGTTGAATGGAAAATGGAACGAGTAGTTGTCCACGGGCTGGCTCGGATCCCCCACGTTCGGCGCCGGCAGATAGTTGTTCTGGAACGCCAGCGCCACCGGGCTGATCCGGTTCTGCGGAATCGTGTTATTTGGAAACGGCTTCCCCGTCGTCGGATCGGTGATCGTCGTCGGGAACACGCCACTGCGATAGCTGGCCGTCGGCACATTTGCAATGATCGCCGTTCCCAAGGGAATACGCTGAGCAAACCATTGCCCGTAGAAGAATGTGTGATCTTTCCAGATCGGACCGCCACCTTCAAGGTTCCACTCGTGCTGCAGATAGGCCGTCTTGCCTGGATCGAAATATCCTCGTGCGTCAAAGACTGAATCGTAGATGCGATACCGTGCACTGCCATGGAATGAGTTCGATCCGCGCTTCGTCGTATCGTTCAACTGCACCGGCACCGGACTCTCTGCAGGCGCATTGAACAGCGTGGCCGAGAACTCATCGAAGAAGTTCGCGTTATTGCTCTGCTCCCCGCCCAGATCGTTTGGAATCCCGTCAAAGGTCTGCGTCTGCTGTGCTTGTGTCTGTCCGTTCGCTACCGGAGATCCGAAGCCTCCCTGGAACCCCGCGAGCGTCGTAAGAATCGAGTACGCCGTCGGATAGATCAGCACCTGCGGGGACTCCTCAAACTGCTTTGCCGTCACCACATCAGAGATGGTCGCCGACTCGGTCGCAATTACAGCCGCGCCCGACATCACCGTCACCTCCTGCGCCTGCTCGCCGACCGCCAGCGGCGCATCCACCCGGCGCACCTGGCCGCTATCAAGCACAATGTTCTGAGCGACAAACTGCTTGAACCCCGTCGCCGTGCAATGCAGCTCGTAGCTGCCCGGCTTTAACTCGTCAAACTCGAAGTCGCCGCTGGCGTTCGAGGTCGCCTGCCCCACCGTTCGTCCGGTCGCCGGCTCCCGGAGCTCCACCTGGGCCAATGGCACCACCCCGCTCGAAGGATCGGTCACCGTTCCCCGCAGGCTCGCATTCACCGTCTGCGCATGCGCGACGAGCTGCGAGAGGAGCAGAAAACAGCACGCCGCCGGAACGCGATACCGTTGCAGCTGCTGGCCATACAAAAAGGAAAAGAGACCTGAACGGAGCCTGTGCATGGAGATCCTCCAAGGTGCAGCCGCAGCTTTATTGAAATGAAAGAGAGTGACGTCAGTATGC
>CAXSEC010000167.1:0-7771 GCA_964236325.1 uncultured Acidobacteriaceae bacterium
CCACCTGCTCTGGCACCGCAATCGCCTTCTCCCGCGCCTGCGCCAGAATGTTCTTCATCCGCTTGAACGCCGCACTCACCGCCGCAAAGTCGTCGCTCCCCGCGGCCGACGCCACCCGCACCGCCGTCACCGCCTCCGCCCGCGCCACCGCATCCCGCACCTCCTCAAACCCCGTCGCCAGCACCGCCGCCACCACGTCGTACGCCTGCCCCTTCACCTCGCGCAGATAAAACTCCATCCGCTCGCGAAAGAACCCCAGCATGGCTCCGATTAGCTCTATCTTGCCTTCCGCACCCGCCTCCGCCACGTCCCCGAGCGTGAGCGGCAGTGCGCCCTCCGCCAAGATCCGCACAATCCCATTCGCCGCCCGCCGCAGCGCAAACGGATCCTTCGACCCCGTCGGCTCCATCCCCAGCCCGAACATCCCCGCAATCGTGTCCGCCTTGTCCGCCATCGCCAGCAGCGAGCCCTCTACCGTCCGCGGCACCGCATCGTCCGCTCCCACCGGCCGGTACTGGTCGTAGATGGCCGCCGCCGCCGCCTCGCTCACTCCCTGAGCCCGCGCATACAGCCCGCCCACCACGCCCTGCAGCTCGGTGAACTCCTTCACCAGCTCCGCCGTTAGATCCGTCTTCGCCAGCCGCGCCGCCTCATCAAGCGCCCCTGCATCCACCCCCGGCACCCGTCGCGCTAGAGCCGCCGCCACCCGCCGCACCCGCTCCGTCTTCGCCGCATAACTGCCCAGATCCTTCTGGAACGTCACCTTCTCAAGCAGCTTCGTCCGCTCCTCGAGCGGCACCCGCTGATCAAACTCCCAGAAGAAACGAGCATCGTTGAACCTCGCTCGCAGCACCCGTTCATTGCCATGCCGGATCACCGCCTCACCCGCCGCATCCACCTCCGTGTTCAGCACCGTCAGAAAGTGCGGTGCCAGCCTGCCTCCCGCATCCTCCACCGCAAAGTACTTCTGGTGATCCCGCATCACCGTCACCAGCACCTCCTCCGGCAGTGTCAGATACCCTGGCTCAAATCCTCCCAGCAGCACCGTCGGCCACTCCGTCAGCTGCGTCACCGTCTCGACCAGCTCATGATCCTCCCGCCACCGCGCACCCGCGAGCGCCTGCGGCCCTTCCGATGTCGTCCGACACACCCGGTCGAGCGCCTTCCGAATGCGCTGCCGCCGCACCTCCACATCCGCCACCACATACGCATCAGCCAGCGCCGCCTCATACTCCTGCGGCCGCTCCACCACCACCGGCGCAGCCCCATGCAGCATCCGATGCCCATACGAGATGTTCCCTGAAGCCTTCCCCGCAAAGCTGATCGGCACCACCATCTCCCCCAGCAGCGCCAGCACCCATCGCACCGGCCGCACAAACCGCTCCGGGGATTCCGGCGAGCGCAGCTCGTTGGGCAAAGGCTTGCCCGCGCGCCAGGTCATCGTCTTCGCCCAGTAGATCGCCGCCAGCTCCTTCGGCAGCTCCGCCGCAATCACCTCCGCCGCCGTCCTCCCCGCCCGCACCACCTTCGCCTGCAGATACTCGCCCTTTGCCGTCGCCACCGTGGTCAGCGCCTCGACCGCCACCCCAGCCTTCTTCGCAAACGCCACCGCCGCTGGCCCCGCCACCCCGTCCTTGTACGCAATCTTCGCGCTTGGCCCCATCAGCTCCTCGGCCGCATCCTCCTGCCGCTCGCGCACCCCGCGCACCAAGACTGCCAACCGCCGCGGCGTCGCAAAGCTCCTCGCTGCCGTCTCTGCGCCCAGCCCCACCTCCACCAGCCGCTCCCGTTCGAGCATCGCCACCACCCGCCGCCGCAGCTCCGCCTCCGCCCCCGCAAGCATCCGCGCCGGCACCTCTTCCAACCCGATCTCAAACAAAAACTCAGCCATCTCTCGCCCTCTAAATCCCGCAAACCAACCAACAGACCTGTCATCCTGAGCGAGCAACGCGAGTCGAAGGACCCGCTTTCCTCCGCCGCACCGCCGCATCTGGGGTGCCCCACCCATCGCAGTCTCACCGCGATGGGTGCGACGTAAGCACGTCAACCAGCCATAACCTCGTTCGCCCCTGCCGCAACCGCAACCCCCTGCGCCGCATACATCCTCGCCACCCCCACCACCAGCGTCCGGATCCGCGCCATTACCCCCACCCGCTCTGTCACGCTGATCGCCCCGCGCGCATCGAGCAGATTAAACAAGTGCGAGCACTTCAGCGCCAACTCGTACGCCCCCAGCACCGGAAATCGCTTCACCGTCAACGCCTCCGGCCTGCCACCTTGACTGTCATCCCGACCGAAGTCGTCGCGCAGCGAGGTCGCAGTGGAGCGACCTGCTTCTTTACCACTGGGGCTTGCAGCAGGAGCCAACACGGCCTTCCCCCGCTCCAGCAGTCCCAGACACTCTGCCTCATACAGCCGCAGATGCTCCCACAGCTTCTCCACATCCGCATAGTCAAAGCTGTACGCCGAGAACTGCTCCTCCTCCGCCAACCGCATCTCGCCATACGTCACCGCGCGATCAGGCGCCCCGTTCTCGCCGGGCTCCACCGCCCACACAATGTCGTAGATCGAGTCCACATCCTGCAGAAATCCCGCGATCCGCTCGAGGCCATACGTGATCTCGCCCGAGATCGGGTCCAGATCCATCCCGCCGCACTGCTGAAAGTACGTGAACTGCGTAATCTCGAGCCCGTCTAGCATCACCTGCCAGCCCACACCCCACGCCCCGCCCACCGGCCACTCCCAGTTATCCTCTTCAAACTTGATGTCGTGCTCGCGCAGATCAATCCCGATCGCCTGCAGGCTCTCAAGATAGATCTCCTGCACCCGCTCCGGCGGCGGCTTCAAAATTACCTGCAGCTGCGTATGCCGAAACAGCCGATTCGGGTTCTCCCCATACCGCCCGTCCGCCGGCCGCCGACTCGGCTGCGCATACGCAATCCGCACCGGCTTCGGTCCCAGCACCCGCAGAAACGTATCGGGCGACATCGTTCCCGCCCCCACCTCCACGTCATACGGCTGCTGCAACACACATCCCCGCTCCGCCCAGAACCGCTGCAGCGTAAACAGCAGCTCCTGGAACGTCAGCGCCTTCTTCCTCGTCACACTCGCCTGCATCCCCCGATTCTATCGAAGCTCTCCACGAACGCCGCCCGCGCCACCGCTCCCCGCCAGCGCAGCCAAGGCGGGCACCCCATTCCTGACAGCTCATCGTTATGAATGAGCCATCGCCCAAAGCGCGATCCGTTCTCCTTACCCCACCCGACGCCCCGTCTTATCCATCCGCTGAAGCACGTTCGTAAACGCCCCCGCACCTCTCGCCGGCACCCTCTATTCTTAGCCCTACACGCATGCCAGCCGAAATCCCTCACAAGACCGATCGCCACACCATCCTCGCGGACTTCCCCTTCCTTGAAGACAGCACCGCCAGTCCCATCCGCGGCGGCCGCCACGCCGCCCTCGCCGCTCTCGCCGCCGTTGACCCCGCGCAGTACACCCGCTCGCGCAACTTCCTCGATGGCGCCGTCAGCCGTCTCTCGCCCTTCCTCCGCCATGGCGTCCTCACCCTCGCCGAGGTGCGCGATCATGTTCTCGATCGCCATCTGCGCCCCCAGGACACCGAAAAGTTCATCAACGAGCTCGCTTGGCGAGACTTCTGGCAGCGCCTCTACACCATCCTCGGCAACGGCATCTGGGCCGACCGCGAACCCTACAAGACCGGCTTCAACGCAGCCTCCTACCAGCCCGATCTCCCCGCGGATCTGCTCGCCGGCACCACCGGCCTCAACTGCATGGACAGCTTCTCGCTCGATCTGCAACAGACCGGCTACCTCCACAACCACGCGCGCATGTGGATGGCCGCCTACCTCGTTCATTGGCGGCAGGTCCGCTGGCAGGCCGGCGCCCGCTGGTTCCTCCAGCACCTGCTCGACGGTGACCCCGCCAGCAACAATCTCTCCTGGCAATGGGTCGCCAGCACCTTCTCGAACAAACCCTACTTCTTCAATCGCGAAAACCTCGAGCGCTACACCAACGGCCGCTACTGTCAGACCTGCTCCCTGCGCGCCAACTGCCCGCTCGACGCCACCTACGAGGATCTCGAACTGACCCTCTTCCGCGCCTCCCCTGAGCCCAACCAGCCACCCGATCCCACTCCGCTCCGCACCAACCCCCGCGGCAAACAGCCCCCTATCCCCGGCTCCCGTCCCCTGCTCTGGATCCACACCGACAGCCTCAACCCCGAGAGCCCCCTCCTCCGCGACCATCCCGCTGCGCCCGCCTGCTTCGTCTGGGACGAGGCCTGGCTGCGCGACGACGCCATCAGCAGCAAGCGCATCGTCTTCCTCAACGAGTGCCTCGCCGAGATGCCGCCTACTGTCACCATCCGCCGCGGCGATCTCGCGCAACAGATCCTCACCGCCGCCTCAGACGCCCACGCCGACCACATCCTCGCCCAGCGCACCCCCGATCCTCGCCTGCTCGCCGCCGCCGCCATCATCACCCGCACCCTCCCCATCCTCTGGGTCGACCCGCCCGCCTTCGTCGACGACACCCAGGCCTACGAGCTCAAACGCTTCTCCCGCTACTGGAAGCGAGCCCAGACCTCCGCCACCCGCCCCACCCGCTAAAGCATCTCTCCGAAAGGTGTAGAGCAAGCCGCTCCGTCCTTGCTATTTTTCCAAGGAATGCCCACCACTGCGCCATAGCATCAGGAAAATGCCCTGGGACACCCGGTGAAGTCTCCCTGCGTTAAGGGCATGGCTTCAGCCATGCCATAGATCTCCCGATACAACGCGGCTTTAGCCGCTGAGGGCAGCTTGGTCATCGTCTGCGGAGGAAATAAGACTCACTTTAGACCAGCCCAACCAACACTCCCATTCCGCAGAAGCCATCGCCGCACCCTAGCCACGCCAAACGCCAATGCCTCATTCATGACAGCTCTATCATCATGAGTGGGCCATTGCACGCACAGCGCGACCCGCTCTCCGAACATCCGCCCCCACCTACCGCCGCACATACACCCGATACGCAAACGGCACCGCCGCCCGGCTCCAGTACCGCTGCATCTCCACCGGCTGACGCTCCTCCCGCAACACATAGTTCTTCGCCAGAAACCCCGTAAACTCCGGCCACCCCGCATACTTCGCAAATCCCCGCGGCTGGTCATAGCAAACCGAGTCCGTCACCACAAACACCTCCGGCCGTCCCCGTTCCACCTGCGCCCAGAACCGCCGTCGCAGCCCCTCAACCACCGCGCTCCGCCCATCCAGCAGGTAGCAGTCATACACAAACCCCGTCGCCTGCACCCGCCCGCTCGCATAGAGCGCATCGATGCACGGCCCAGCCGTGTCCATGCACTGCACCCGCATCCCTCGCCCGCCTAAAGCATCGAGATCCGCCACCAGCGGCCGCCCCGGCTCCCTCCGGTCAAATGTAACCAATCGCCGCACAAATAGCCCGGCAAACACCGCCACCACCACCAGCCCCGCAACCCCGGCCCACTTCACCGTTCCGCGCACCCGCACCGCGTCCACCAGATCCCCCACCATCACCACCAGCAGAAACACCACAAACGGATATCGCTGATACGAGAACCCCTTCCCCTGCGCCACGTACGACACCCACCCCGCCGCCGCACACCCCAGCAGCAACCCTCGCTCCACCGATCCCCATCCCCGCCGCATCATCACCGCAGCCATCACCCAAACTCCAACCAGCACCCCCATCGGCGCCACGCTATGCGCCACCAGATACCCCACCGGCCGATGCCCCAACCCCGCGTGATACCGCACAATCCCCGTCAGCGCCTCCCCAAACGCCCGCACCGCGCCCCACCGCCATAGCCAAACCCCCTGCACCACCACCGGCACCGCCAACCCCGCCACCACCAGCCCCACCGCCCCGCCCCACCGCTCCGAACGCCGCCCCAGCACAACCCCCATCCACGCCACCCCCACCACCACCACCAGCCCCGCCGTAGGCTTCACCGACACCGCCCACCCCGCCAGCACCCCAAACCCGACCCAGCACCACCATCTCCCCTCAACAACCCGTACGCCAGCCACCAGCAGAGCCACCGCCGCCACTAGCAGCACCGCCACCACAAAGTCCCGCTCCCCCGCCATAATCACGCCGTCCTGCCCATGCAGCAGCGCAAACATCCCCGCCGCCACTATCCCCGCCGCCCATCCCTTGGCCCGCAGCAGGTACGCCATCGCCCCGCCAGCCACCGCCAGCAGCCCCAGATCCCACACCCGCCATCCCGCCGACCCACCGCCGAGCCCCCGCATCACCCCCGTCTCCAGCAGGTACGCCCCCGGCAGGTTCATATCCACCACATCCGCATACGGCTGCATCCCGCTCCGCAGCAGCAGCACCACATAGTGCAGATACGTCGCATCCCCCACCAGCGGCCAACGCGCGCTCACCCCCACAAACACAGCGACGCATGCCGCAACCCACCCCGCCAACCACACCTCCCACCGCCGGCCCCCCCGGCTCAACCCAATCGCGAATCTAGCCACGCAGCAGCATTGCCGACACCGCCGCAGCCACCCCCACGACCCCCAGCACCACTCCCATCAGAAAAAACGTCTTCTTCCGCGTCAGCAGCGTGATCGACGCCAGCACCACGCTGATCTGCAGCATCGCCTCCGCCACGTCGAACCGGCTGGTCTTCCTCTCCGCCAGCTTCACATCGGCCTCATCCTCACGCGCCTTCGCCTGGCTCTCCGCCAGTTCGCTCGTCCACTTGGCAATATGCGCCTTGTACTCGACCATCTTCGCCTGCGCCGCCGCGGACGGAGCCGCCTGCAGCATCATCTGGTCCACCACCACCATCAGGTTGTCCTGCCGAATCTTCTTCGCCTGGTACTCGCCCCATTGGTCGTTCGCCCGCGACTGCATCAGCAGCGCATCATTTGCCGGCCCATGCCCCAGCACCGTCACCAGCGCCACCAACACCGCCAGGATCGAGATCGCCAGCGCAATCCGCGTCAGGCTCTCCCCGCCGCCAGCCTCTTCCATCTGCTTCGAAAACTCATGCACTTCCGTGGGTTCCATAGCGCGATTCTATGCCTCTGCCCGGCTTCTGGCGCACCCCACCCACACTCACTCGCCTCGCCTCACATCAAGGAAAGAAGCCGTCCTTCTACCTGAAGCAAAGCCGTCATCCGGAACGCAAGAAAGCCAACTCTTTTTCGGCCGTCTCGCGGAACGCAAGTCGCTCTCAATCGCAAGAATGGCAGGCTGCTGCTGCGCGATTGCCGCTGCGGCCGCAAGGAAGCCGAGCAGAAGTGGTAGCCAACGCATGAAGTGGGGCCCTACCGGAAGATCGCTGTCATCACACTAGGTCAAGAGGAAATACCTGTCGATGAACGCCGAGAAACCCGTCATCCCCGACCAAAGCAACATCATCTCGCGCACAGCATCATGCGACCCACCATCACCACCTGCATCAAGACCTTCGAATCACACGGAGCACAAGTACAGGGAGAACACCTATCGCAGCACCACCGCGCTCCGTATTCGCCGCCCCAGGTGCCGCTCCAGCAATCCCACCCCAAACCGCAGCAACTCCATCACCCTCGCCCGTTCCCACGGCTCCCCGACAAACTCCGCCACCCCCACCCGAAACACCCGCATCACCACCCACACCGCCTCGCCCGAAAGCCGCACGCTCCCGCTCCGCCGGTCATCCTCGCACGTCACGCCATCCGCCGTCGGCGACCGCCACGCCGTCCCGCCCCCCACCGCAGTCGCGCGCAGATCC
>CAXSEC010000168.1:0-7739 GCA_964236325.1 uncultured Acidobacteriaceae bacterium
GTGAACACTCGACCTGCTGCAATATCCTCATCCGCTCGCTTCACTGCATCGTTCAGGTCGCGGCGATTTGCCACAAAGTTCTGGAGTGCCTGCTGTGCCAGAGCATCCGGGGTGCTATACGACTCGACGGCGAGCCGGCCGAGCTCCTGTTCAAGCGATGGATCAATATGAAGCGTCATAACGCCACCTTAGGCGTCGCACCTGCGTCGTCAACGAGCTTTGCAGGAGCAGATCGCCTTTCAGCATTCGATGATGTTGAGCGCGAGGCCGCCTAAGCTGGTTTCCTTGTAGCGCGATTGCATGTCGAGGCCGGTGCGGTACATGGTTTCGATGACCTGGTCGAGCGAGAGCTTGTGGGTGTCGGTGTCGGCGAGGGCGAGCCTGGCGGCGTTGATGGCTTTGACCGCGCCCATGCCGTTGCGCTCGATGCAGGGGATCTGGACCAGGCCGCCGATGGGGTCGCAGGTCATGCCGAGGTTGTGTTCCATGCCGATCTCGGCAGCGTGCTCGATCTGGTCGTTGGATCCGCCGAGCGCGGCGGCCAGCCCGCCTGCGGCCATGCTGCAGGCGACGCCTACCTCACCTTGGCAGCCGACCTCGGCGCCGGAGATGCTGGCGTTCTCCTTGTATAGAATGCCGATGGCGGCGGCGGTGAGGAAGAAGCGCAGCAGCGCGGCGCGGTGCAGCGGGGAGAGATCGAGCGGCGCGGGCGAGGTGGAGGTGTCGACCACGCGTTCGATGTGCCGGCGCGAGAGCTCAGCGAGGCCGAGGTGGTGCAGGATATAGAGTGCGATTGCGGGGATAACGCCCGCCGCGCCGTTGGTAGGCGCGGTGACCACGCGGCCGCCCGCAGCATTCTCTTCGTTGACTGCCATGGCGTAGATGGTGACCCAGTCCATCGGCGCCAGCGGATCGGTCGTCAGCTTGCCCTCAAGACGGGCAGCCAGACGATGGGCGCGGCGTTGTACCTTCAGGCCGCCGGGAAGAATGCCTTCGGTGGCGATGCCGCGCTCGGCGGAGTGGCGCATGGCGTCGAAGAGCGCGAGGATGCTGTTCTCGATCTGCTGCGGGGGAGTGACGTCCTGCCGGAGTGAAGCGAGGGATGGACGGTGAATGCGGCCGGTCTGGATGGACCCGGATGGGGAGCCGAGCTCTGCCTGCAGCAGCGCGATCTCGTTGGCCATCATCAGCTCGGCAATGGTGAGACGATGTTGCGCTGCCTGCGAGAGGAGCTCCCGGGCGCTTGAGAAGGGGTACGGAAGCGAGCGTGACGATGAGGCGACGGGGGCATCGGGGTGGAACTCGTCAGCCGACACGATGAAGCCGCCGCCGATTGAATAGAAGATTCGCTGGCACAGGAGTTCGCCCGTGCCCGAAGAGGCGGAGAGGCGGATGCCATTGGGGTGAGTCGCTTCACCAGGCGGCGGATACATCTGACCGCGCTCAAAGCGCAGATGGTCGGCTTCGCGAAAGACGATCGGGTGTGTGCCGGCGAGCGAAAGAGTCTCTTGCAAGCGGATCTCTGCGAGCAGGCCATCGATCGCTTCCGGGTCGACGCTGTCGGGCGCCAGACCTGAGAGGCCGAGCAGGATAGCGCGATCCGTTCCATGCCCAACACCGGTCAGCGCGAGCGAGCCATACAGCTCGACGCACACCTCTGTAGTGCGATTGAGCAGATCGGCTTGCGCCAGTTCGCCGACGAAGCGGAGAGCTGCGCGCATAGGCCCGACCGTGTGGGAGCTCGATGGGCCGATGCCGATCTTGAAGAGCTCGAAGAGGCTGGTGTTCACGGCTTTATTGTAGGCCCGGTGGCGGAACGGTAGAGATGCCTGCGAGGCTTCAGCCTACTGCGTCTTTCGGGTCAGCCTGCAGTCGCCGCTCTGCTGCCTGGAGCGGCTTATCGGGTCTCGGCGAGAGTGGCCGTGAGTTTATCGCGATCCATGGGGATGCAATACGCCGGGGTGTCGCGCTCGAAGCGGCGGCCTTCGGCGAGCGGTCCAGCGTCGACAGTGTCGAAGCCGAACTGGTCATAGAGTCCAGCGACGACTTGCTTTGCGGCCGCATCGTCGCCGCAAAGTGGCAGGGCGCGGCGGTCCGGGGTGCCGGCGGGTTTACCGTCACTGTTGACCTGGTCGATGATGATCGCATTGAAGGCCTTGACGATCTTCGACTCGGGCAGGTGCTTTGCCAGCAGCTCCGAGGTGGTCGTCTCGCCGCGGTCGAGTTCGGGGATGGCGCCATCGCGATCAGGGTAGTAGTTATCGGTGTCGATGACGATCTTGCCGGCGAGCGGCTGGACCGGTATGGCCTGGTAGCTGCTGAGCGGGACCGCGACGATGACGATCTCGCCGAATGTCCCGGCCTGCTCGGCCGTACCAGTCTGGCACTGGAGCATCATCTTGGCCGTCGAGAGGGTACGTGGGTCGCGGGAGTTGCTGATCATGACTTCGTGGCCGTGCTTGATGGCTGCCTGTGTGAGGGCGCGGGAGACGTAGCCAGCGCCGATGATGCCGATCTTCATGGGAGAGCCTTTCTGCGCGACCCAGCTTGGGGAGGGCTGACGATGGGATGCGGTGAAGGCGCGAACGATCCGAAACGCCGGACGCGAGAGATACCAGCGACACCCAAAAGGCCGTGTTGATGCAACGCAAGTGGGAGGGGAGGCGAGGGCGGCCGGTGCTATGGTCGAGCGGACGCAGACGATACAGCGTTGGGCCCCTACGGGCAGATCAGGCGAACGCGAGCATGCTCTTCAAGACGCAGTCAGCGGCGGTCTACGGGATCGACGCCAACATCATCGATGTTGAGGTGGACTTCTCGGGGGTCAAGACACCGGAAGAGATCTTCAATACGGTGGGTCTGCCGGACGCCGCCGTGCGCGAGAGCCGCGACCGGGTGCGGTCGGCGATCAAGAACTCCGGCTTTGATGTGCCGCCGACGCGCATTACGATCAACCTGGCGCCGGCCGACCTGAAGAAGGTGGGATCAGGCTTTGATCTGCCGATCGCGATTGGAATTCTGGGCGCTTACGGGGCTTTGCATACGAGGGAGTTAGGCGACTTCCTGATGGTGGGAGAGCTCGGACTCGATGGAGCGCTGCGACCGGTCCAGGGCATGCTGCCGATCGCGATTGCGGCCCGAGAGCGAGGCATCCGGAATCTACTGATCCCTGCGTCAAACGCCCGGGAGGCGGCAGTGGTGGATGGAGTGCGCGTCTTTCCGGTGCGGCATCTGTTGGAGGTGCGCGACCTGGTGAACTCGGCTTCGATGGGCGGGATTACGGCGAAGCCGCTGGAGCGGCAGCCGGCCGACCTGCTCGAGGTTCTGGATCCGGGCGGTCCTGACTTCAAGGATGTGCGCGGGCAGCACGTGGCCAAGCGGGCGCTCGAGGTGGCGGCGGCGGGCGGGCACAACATTCTGATGATTGGGCCACCGGGGTCGGGCAAGACGATGCTTGCCAAGCGGCTGCCGTCGATCCTGGCGCCGCTCGAGTTTGAAGAGGCGCTCGAGACGACCAAGATTCACTCGGTGGCAGGCGTGCTTGACCGCGAACAGGGGCTGGTGCGGCAGCGGCCCTTTCGCTCACCGCACCACACCATCTCGGACGCCGGGCTGATCGGCGGCGGCATGATCCCGCGGCCGGGCGAGGTGAGTCTGGCGCACAACGGCCTGCTGTTTCTCGATGAGCTTCCCGAGTTTCCACGCAACGTGCTGGAGGTGCTGCGGCAGCCGCTTGAGGACGGCACGGTGACGATCGCGCGGGCGGCCATGAGCCTGGAGTTTCCCGCACGCTTCATGCTGGCGGCGGCCATGAACCCCTGCCCCTGCGGCTACTTCAACGATAAAAGCCGCGAGTGCATGTGCACGCCGCCGATGATCCAGCGCTATGTGAGCAAGGTGAGTGGGCCGCTGCTGGACCGGATCGACATTCACATTGAGGTGCCAGCGGTGGAGTACCGAGAGCTGCGCGGCGGCCAGGCTGGGGAGAGTTCGGCGGCTATCCGGGAGCGGGTACTACGCGCGCGGGCGGTGCAGCGGCAGCGCTTTGAGGCAAGTGAGGAGCGGACCCGGGGGACAGCGACTGGAGCGTCTCGAGCCGTGTTTTCGAACGCGCAGATGAGCTCGCGGCAGATTCGGTCGGTCTGCGAGCTGAACTCAGAAGCGGAACGGATGCTCGAGCGCGCGATGCAGCAGCAGGGCTTGAGCGCGCGTGCACACGACCGGATCCTGAAGGTGGCACGCACCGTGGCTGATCTGGCGGGGGAACCGGAGATTGGCGTCCGGCACATCGCGGAGGCGATCCAGTACCGAACGCTTGATCGCAGCTACTGGGCATAAGTGACGTAGCGGACCAAGTCGAAGATGAGGTCGCGGCGCATGAGTGGGCGTGCACAGCACAGGTAATGGGCAGGCGATCTTCCAAATCTGGTATTTGCAACGTGCACTAAGTTCCAAAAAAAGTATTGACCCGCCTGGTCATTGGCGGTACTTTCCTACTGGGGCCAGAAGTTCGGTCTGGTTCTCAAACGCGGCGCGGCTTGATCGTATCTCCTAACTTATGCGAGGCATTGCCCTTAAGCATCTAGTCCGCTGGAGCAATGCAAGCTTCAGTAGGGATCGATGGAACGAAGCGGTCAGTGTGCGTCGATCTACAGAAAACAGCGATGTGCGGCGAATTCCACGTGTCGCGGAGGAAGATTCTGCGTCTAATGCTCAGGTCGACATCAACTCAACCGTGTACTTGGCTGATAGGGCTTTTGCAAAGCGCTTGTGCCTGATGATTTGTAATCAGCGGCCGATAGACATACTGAAGGAGAATACATGCGCTCAGATTTAATTTTTGGAGCTCTTACCCACGTCACGAACCGGTACGAGCTCTGCCAGTTGGCGTCCAAGGCTACGCGGAAGCTGCACAAGCCCAATACCCGTCTGCAGGACACGACGAATGAGGTTTTAGATCGCTTCAAGGAAACAGTTCCGATGAACGAGCCCAGCAAGCCCGCGCAGGAGCGCGTTGTCGTGCAGGAGCGCCGCGCGGCCTAACTGGCCCGCGGCCCCGCCGCATCCATCGCCTGCCACTTTCGTGTTATCTGCGATGATGGATGTTTTTAGCAGAACCAGCTACACTCCTCTCAACGCCTTAACTCATCCTCGATGATGCAACAGGCGAGTCTCTTCCCCGCATCACCCCTTCCTTCTTTCGTTGGCCCGTCCGCACGCCCCTCCGCGTTCTGCAGATCCCGCCTCAGCTTCATCTCCTTCCCTCGTACTTTCAGGACCATCATGACCATTACAGAACTAAAAGAGCACAACATCGCCGAACTGGGTAAGCTGGCGCGCGGACTCGACATCGCTGGCACCAGCGCTCTGCGGAAACAGGACCTGATCTTCAAGATTCTTCAGGCACAAAGCGAAAAAGAGGGCCATATTTTCGCCGAGGGCGTGCTCGAGATTCTGCCGGATGGCTACGGCTTTCTGCGATCACCCGACTACAACTACCTGCCGGGCCCGGATGATATTTACGTGTCTCCCTCGCAGATTCGGAAGTTTGATCTCAAGACGGGCGACACCATCAGCGGCAATGTACGGCCGCCGCACGAGGGCGAGAAGTACTTCGCCTTGGTCAAAATCGAGGCCATTAATTTCGAGTCGCCGGAAGAGACGCGCAACAAGATCCTCTTCGACAATCTGACGCCGCTCTATCCGCAGGAACGGGTCAAGATGGAGACCGTTCGCGATCAGATTCCGGGCCGCGTGATGGATCTGTTGACGCCGATTGGCAAGGGCCAGCGCGGTCTCATCGTCGCGCCACCCCGCACCGGCAAGACCGTGCTGATGCAGTCGATCGCCAACTCGATCACAGCCAACCATCCCGAGGTTGTGCTGATTGTGCTGCTGATTGATGAGCGGCCGGAGGAGGTGACCGACATGCAGCGGTCGGTGAAAGGCGAGGTCATCAGTTCGACCTTCGACGAGCCCGCGGCACGGCATGTGCAGGTCGCCGAGATGGTCATCGAGAAGGCCAAGCGCCTGGTCGAGCACAAGCGTGATGTGGTCATTCTGCTGGATTCGATCACCCGCCTGGCGCGCGCCTATAACACCATCGTTCCGCCGAGCGGCAAAGTGCTCTCAGGTGGTGTGGACTCGAACGCGCTGCAGCGGCCGAAGCGGTTTTTTGGCGCGGCGCGCAACATCGAAGAGGGCGGTAGCCTGACTATTATCGCGTCTGCCCTGATTGATACCGGCTCGCGCATGGACGAGGTCATCTTCGAAGAGTTCAAGGGAACGGGCAACATGGAGGTCATCCTGGACCGCAAGCTGGTCGACAAGCGAGTGTTCCCGGCCATCGACATTCAGCGCTCGGGCACGCGGAAGGAAGAGCTGCTCATCCCCAAGGAGGATCTGCAGCGGACCTGGATTCTACGCAAGGTGCTGAATCCGCTGAGCCCGGTCGAGGCGATGGAGCTGCTGTCGGACAAGCTTGGCAAGACGCGGAACAATCAGGAGTTTCTTCACAACATGAGCTCCATTTAGGCGGCGTCTTTGGCTTGAAGGGGAACCGGGGTGTGGCCAGTGGCCGCGCCCCGTTTGTCTTTAACCATCGTGATTCTTATGCAGCAGGAGTGACCTGCAGTGCGGGGCATGTTTGTGTCTTGCGGGAGGCATCTACACGAAGGGAAGAACGAGAATGGAGATGAAGACATGGCGACATCAAGACGGAGGTTTGTGATGGAAGGTGCAGGAGCATTAGCGGTCCTGGGTGCAGCGGCAGGATCGGCCGCTGGGCAGGGCGCCGCCGGCGCAAAGGGTGGACAGGCGGGCGCAAGCATCGGCGAGAAGATCGACTCGCAGACATGGCCAGGCAAGTCATTTGCCGGTCTGCTGTCGGGCAAGGTCGCCGTTGTGACTGGCGCCGCGCGCGGCATCGGTCGCTCAGTTGCAGTGGACTTTGCGGCCAATGGAGCGGACGTGATCGGCATTGACATCGCGGCGCAGGTGTCGCCGATTGTTCAGTATCAGGCGGCGACTCCGACGGAGCTTGAAGAGACCGGCAAGCTGGTGCGGGCGCAGGGGCGCAAGTTCCTGGCGATCACGGCCGACATTCGCGACATTGCGGCGCTTCGTGCGGCGGCTGAGCAGGCCAGCAGCCAGATGGGCCATGTTGACATCGTGGTTGCCAACGCAGCGATCCAGGCCTTCAAGCCGCTGCTCGAGATGGACGACCACGACTGGCACGACGTGGTCGATAACAACTTGAATGGTTCCGCCAACACGCTGCGCGCCTTTGCGCCGTTGCTGGTGAAAAACGGTAAAGGCCGCATGATCTTCATCTCGTCGATGCAGGGCCGCTACGGCACCAAGAATGGTGCTGCGTACTCGGCGTCCAAGTGGGGGATTATTGGCTTGATGAAGTCCGCCGCGCTCGAGCTTGGCAAGCACAAGATCACGGTGAACTCTGTCGAGCCAGGCCTGATCGATACCGCCATGACCCGCAACGACAAGCGATGGAGTGAAGCGGTTGGAGAGACCATGACGGCGCCGCCGCCAGAGCATCCCTCCGAGCAGCAGACGATCCAGGCGCGCCTGCCAAAGACTCCGCTCGGTGTTCCATGGCTGACACCGGAGCAGGTTGCCCCGGTCGTCGTGTTCCTGGCGAGCGACGCGGCCGAGATGGTCACGGGCGCCTGCTACGACGTAAACGGCGGCGACTCCGCGCATGATCTTGGATAGCCGCGCCC
>CAXSEC010000169.1:0-7589 GCA_964236325.1 uncultured Acidobacteriaceae bacterium
TCAACCACTACGCGTCCACCTCGGACCTCAACATGGTCACCTCGCGGGTCGGCATTCAGGGCCAGTTCCTGCTCAACGCCTACACCAACGGCGAGCAGGCCGCTCGCTCGCTCGACGAACTCGCCCGCAACGCCCTCTTCGCCCCCTATTTCGGCGGCAACACCCGCATCCGCACCACCCTCGCCTCGGCCGGCGCTGCCGTCGCGGTGGACGACATCCGCGGCTTCCAGACCGTCTTCATCAACGGCATCCAAACCGCGGTCGGCAACTCGCCCGGCCTCACCGTCACCGTCGGCGCAGACGCCTACAGCCTCATCGGCGCCGCCGCCGACACCACCAACGTCTCCACCACGCCCGGCGGCATCTCCGGCACCCTCACCTTCGCCACCTCGGTCAGCGTGTCCGACGGCACCGCCGGCAACGCCGTCCAGTCCGCCACCGCCTCCGTCATCATCCGCCCTAACCAGCGCACCACCACCGCCGCCCTCGCCGCCACCGACACACTCAGCATGGCCAACCTGCTGGATGCCGTGGCCAAGCTGCGCATGAACGCCGTCCCCGATATCGAGGGCGTCTTCAACTGCTACCTCGACCCGGTGAGCGCCCGCCAGCTCTTCGCCGACCAGGACTTCCAGCGCCTCTTCCAGGGCGCCACCTCCGCCAACCAGGTCTTCAAGCGCGGCATGATCAACGACTTCCTCGGCCTGCGCTTCGTCCCTACCACCGAGGCCTACGTCCAGCCCCACCCCACCCTGCCCGGCGCCGTCATCCGCCGCCCCATCATCTGCGGCCAGGGCGCCCTCATCGAGGGTGACTTCGCCGGCATGGCCGCCGAGGACGTCGCCCCCAAGGACAGCATCGTCACCATGGTCGACGGCATCGCCATGGTCACCCGCGAACCCATCGACCGCCTGCAGCAGATCATCACCCAGTCCTGGTACTGGATCGGCGGCTTCTGCGCCCCCAGCGACACCACCACCAACCCCACCATCATCCCTACCAGCACCAACGCCGCCTATAAACGCGCTGTCATGATCGAACACGTAGGCTAACCCTTCTCTCCCTCCTGTTGAGGGAGGGGGCCGGGGGGAGAGGTAGCCTCACACACTAGGCTGCAACAGGAGCACACAGCCACCCATGCTGACCGATGCCGAAAAAACCGACGCCCGTCGCTTCTGCGGCTACCCCGCCTACGGCGCAGCCCTCAGCGGCAACACCGGCTGGCGCTTCTATCAAACCTACGGTGCCCTGGAATACCGCCTGAACAACCTCTCCGCCTCCGAAGAATCCGTCCTCCGCCAACATCTCGGCACCCTGCGCATGTTCGAGGCTGCGATCCCCGCCGCCACCGACAACCTCGACACCCAGGCCGCCGCGGTCTGGACCCACAGCCCCACCGAGATCGCCGACCGCCAACGCATCGAACGCGACTGGGGCCGCCGCCTCTGCGGCTTCCTCGGCCTCCCCCCCGGCCCAACACTCCAAAACCAGTCGAGCGTCGCCCTAATCGTCTAAGCCTTCTCCCTTTCCCGCTAAGCGGGAGAGGGCCGGGGTGAGGGCCAGGGATCCCAAGAACAGCGCCGCAAAGACCAGCCAGGACCAACAATGCGCATCCACCATCTCCAGGACCGCATCGACAAAGGCCTCGGCACCGCCGCCCGCCACATCGGCCATGACGTCGACGCCTACCGGCCCGCCACCGCCACCAACCCGCTCGCCCCGGAAAACCGCTACCTCCGCCTCCACGCCGCCTTCAACGACGAGAACCTCACCTTCCGCCGTCCCATCACCTATGGCCGCGCCACCTGGTCCGGCGTCTTCGACCGCGCCTACACCCGCCCCGGTGACTACCTGAGCGGCCCGGACGGCACCTTCTTCATCGCCGCCCAGCAATCCCTCCTCCCCGCCCTCTGCATCCTCACCAACCGCACCATCGCCATCACCCGCCCCGCCGCCCCCGCCATCGCCGGCGTCAACAGCTATGGCGGCCTGCTCGCCACCACCGCCACCCCCATCCTCACCGCCTGGCCCGCAAGCATCCTCTTCGCCGGCGCCGGCTCCCCCGGCGAGCTGCCCGGCGACGCCAGCACCCCCACCTCGACAATCCTCCTCCCCGCCACCCCCGCACGGATCCTCTCGGCCGACATCATCACGGACGACGAAGGCCACTCCTACGTCACCGGTTCGGCCGAACTCACCAGCCTCGGCTGGCGCATTCTAGCCAAGCAGGCCACCAACTGATGCCCACCCAATCCGACGCCGAGAACGCCCTCGTCCAGCTCGCCGCAGCCGCCCTCTACCCCAACGGGACCAACCAACCCGCCATCGTCCCCGCTACCATCCGCCTCTACCGCGGCTGGCCCAACGCCGCCGCCCTCGACACGGACCTCGCCGCCGGCCGTGTCAACGTCACCGTCTTCCCCGTCCCAGGGGCCACCCGCAACACCACCCGCTACGCGCCGGACTGGCTGCCGGACCCGGTCGTTCCCACCCTTACCGCCTCCGTCACCGGTACCACTGCCACCTTCGCCGGCAGCGCCGACCTCGGACAACTCGCCGGCCTCCTCGTCGACGGCACCTCCTACGTCCACCGCACCAGCCAGGGCGATACCCCGGCCCTCGTCGCCGCCACCCTCGCCGCCGCCATCTATGCCACCCGCATCGTCACCACCCAGGGCGCTAGTCTCACTATCCCCAGCGCATCCACCCTCGTCGCCCGCACCGCCGCGGACGCCACCAGCGCCCAGGAACTCCGCCGCCAGCAGCAGGAGTTCCGCATTACCGCCTGGTGCCCCACACCCATCCTGCGGGACCTCGCCTGCGAAGCCATCGACGTGGCCGCGTCAGCCACGCCCTTCCTCACCCTCGCGGACGGCTCGGCGGCCCGCCTCCGCTTCGCCTCCACCACCACCTTCGACACCCGTCAGGACGCCGCTCTCTATCGCCGCGACCTCCTCTACATCGTCGAGTATCCCACCACCCAAGCCGTCACCGAGCCCTCCATGCTCTTCGGCACCCTGGGCCTCGGCGCCGACCTCATCACCGCCTGAACCGGAGCCAACATGGATATCACCCTCGTCGTCGTGCGCGCCTTCGGCCCGCACGCGGTCGGCGACCGCATCACCGCGCTGGAGGTGGTGTCCGCCACCCTCGCCTCGGATCACGCACACGCCGTCGTAGCGATCCCGACCCCCACCATCGAACCGGAGCACTGACCCATGCCCATCGTCCAGCAGGGCTCCATCAACACCACCGCCCTCGTCGTCCCCGATCTTTATGTCCAGATCGTCCCGCCCCAGAACCTGGTCCTCAACGGCGTCCCCACCAACGTCCTGGGCGTCGTAGGCACCGCCTCATGGGGCCCCGCCAACCAGCCGGTCACGCTGGCCACCATGGCGGACTACGCCCGTACCTTCGGTCCCGTCATGCCCCGCAAGTATGACATGGGCACCCAAGTCGCCACCGCCGTCCAGCAGGGCGCCAGCAACTTCCGCTGTGTCCGTGTCACCGATGGCACGGACGTTGCCGCGACCTACGCCCTGTTCTACGCATCCGGCGCTTACCCGCTACAGATCACCGCACGGTACACCGGCACCCTCGGCAACAGCATCGCCATCGTGCTCGCCGCCGGCTCCCAGGCCGGCACCTGGCGCCTCACCTTCTCGCTGCCGGGCCTCACCCCCGAGGTCTTCGACAACATCGCCGCTGTTACGCCAGCCGCCTTCTGGGCCAGTCTCGCCAGCGCCATCAACACCGGCGCCTCCGCGTTGCGCGGCCCCAGCCAACTCGTCGTGGCATCCCTCGGCACCGCTACCGGCACCGCCCCGCAGTACCTCGCCAACCAGACCCTCTTGGGCGGCACCGACGGCGCCACCGCCATCAACGCGGCCACCCTGGTCGGCACCGATACCCTACCCCGCCGCGGCCTCTACGCCCTCCGCGGCCAGGGCTGCAGCCTCGCCTTGCTCGCCGACGCCGACGACACCACGCAATACGCCGCCCAAGCCGCCTTCGCCCTGTCCGAAGGCCTCTACATGATTGCCACCGGCCCTTCCGGGGACACCACGGCCAACGCCATCGCCACCAAGCAGGCCGCCGGCCTCGACAGCTACGGCGTCAAGCTATTGTTCGGCGACTGGGTCTACTGGAACGACCAGGCCAACGGCTCCATCCGCCTCGTCTCCCCCCAGGGCTTCGCCGCCGGCCGCCTGGCCAACCTCTCCCCCGAGCAGTCTAGCCTGAACAAGCCGCTCTACGGCGTCATCGGCACCCAGAAATCCGGCACGCCCGGCTCCGGCCAGACCAACACCTACAGCAGCGCCGAACTCGCCCAGCTCCTCGGCAACGGCATCGACGTCATCGCCAACCCCCAGCCCGGCGGCAGCTTCTGGGGCGTCCGCGGCGGCCACAACTCCTCGTCCAACGCCGCCACCATTGGCGACAACTACACCCGCCTCACCAACTACATCGCCAGCACCCTGGCGACGGGCCTGGGCCTCTATGTCGGCCAGGTCATCAACGCCAACCTGTTCCGCCGCATCCGCGCGACCCAGCTCTCCTTCCTGCAGAACCTGCTGTCCCAGGGCATCCTCGGCAGCACCGACGGCACCCTCCCCTTCAGCGTCATCTGCGACACCTCGAATAACCCCAACAGCCGCACCAGCCTCGGCTACGTCCAATCCGACTCGCAGATCCAGTATCAGGCGATCAACGAGAAGTTCATCGTCAACATGGAGGGCGGCCAGACCGTCCAGGTCACCCGGCAGACCCTCCCCTCCGGCCAGCGCGGCAACTAAGGACACACCTGAATGCCCACCAACGCCTTCACCCTCGGCCGCGACTGCCAGCTCGTCGTCATCGGCCCCCAGGGCCGGGTCGACCTCACCCACGTCACCGGCTTCGACAGCCGCCAGATGACCCAGCCCATCCGCATCGACCGCCTCGACGGCACCCAGCTCGCCGCCGAGCTCCCCAAGGGCTGGGAAGGCAGCTTCGACCTCGAACGCGGCAGCAGCACGGTGGATGATTTCATCGCCGCCACCGAGCAGGCCTATTTCACCAGCGGCCAGCTTCCGGTCAGCACCCTCTACCAATACGTGACCGAAGCCGACGGCAGCACCAGCACCTACCAATACGACGGCGCCGTCTTCAAGCTCGCCGCCGCCGGCGCCTGGCGCGGCGACCAGGCCGTCAAGCAGAAACTCGAATTCTTCGCCGCCCGCCGCAAACGCGTCTAGCCCTTCCTCTCCTTCCTTCTCCCTCTCCCGTTCTACACGGGAGAGGGCCGGCGTGAGGGCCGGACGCCGCCAGCAACCCAACCGGGAGCCACCCAATGACCCCCACCCAGCAGATCGTCGCCGCCGCCCACCAAACCTTCGACGTCACCGACACAACCGGCCGCATCCTCACCCTCCGCCGCCCCACCACCCTCGACCGTCTCCGCCTCTTCAAGGCCGTAGGATCTTCCTTATCAACCAACGACCGCTATCTCGGCATGGCCATCCTCGCCTTCGCCGTCATCGCCATCGACGGCGTCCCCGTCCCCCAACCCGCCAACGAGCAGCAGATCGAATCCGCCCTCGACCGCCTCGGTGACCCGGCCATCCAAGCCATCGGCGCCGCCCTCGACCCCGCAGACAAGGAAGGCCTGGCCACCGCCGCCGAGGGAAACTGAGCGAGCACCCCGACCTCGTGGACACACTCTACCTCGTCCACAACGGGGTGCCGTTTGACGTCGCGTTCTCTCTTTCGCCGGTGGAGCGAGAGAATTGGCTCGTAGTGATCGGCAGACACAAGACCGGTCGCAATTTCGATTGGGTGAGCGAAACTTGGTCCGATTGATGACCGAGCGTCGCGCCGCAGAAGCTCGCGAGCAAACGTCTGACGCTGTGATCATCCCGATCACTCTTACCGTCCCAGCGGACATCTTATCCGTTAGCCTCCCTTCTACCGGACGCGCTGGTATTCCGCCGTTTAGAGGATGGTCACGGAAGTCCGTTCCGGTCATTCAGAGGCTTGAACCGTACCAAAACGGGCCCAGTGCACCACGGATCGTCAAGGTACAGCTTGGCCCCGAAGATCCCGCTACCCGACCTGGCGTCGAACAGCTCTCCGAAGATCTACAAGCCGAAGCCGAAGGTCGTCCGGTCCCGATTCGACCAAGCCAGTTGCGCTTCACACCCGATGAAGTGCAAGGACTTCGGGCGCTGTTTGGTCAGAGACCTGAAGCCGCTCAGGCATTAGTCGAACAACTGCGGTCTAATGCAAAAGTCTCACTTCCAGCAGGCGTGACCAAAGAAGTTCTCGAGCGCTATGCACGGGTGGCTGAGTCTGCTATTTCCAGAGGTATCGACAAGCTCGAAACCCAAAAGTGGCGACTGGAGGCTATTCGCCTCATTCTGAAAGAACTGGAATGAATGACGTCGAGGCAAAGCTTAACAGAGAGCTGCTAGCTTTGAAAGCGACTTCGATTGGGAGGCCGGCAAGCTCTCAGATGATTTCCAAGTTCGAGCGCGAACATGGCATCGTTATGCACTCAGGCCTCAGATTATTCTACTCGATCTGCAATGGACTCGTTTCTGCTGGAAATCTCTTGATTTCTATCAATGATCTTGGAGCGAACAAAATACTTAAAGGTCAATATCAATCAGATTATTACTTTCTATTTGGTGACATAATGTTGGGGTCTGATGACCTTGCGGTAGACTTCATGAATCCGTCTAACCCGGTGATAATGGTTGCATCAAGTCAGGTTTTAGCTACTAACTTTTTAGGCCTAGTCGGTCATTTGACGACTTGATATTGCACGCAACTCGCCCAACTCGCTCGTCGTGCTCCGTCAATCTATCGCCAGGGCTTCTTTCCTATTTCTGTGGACGTTTCTGATCACATGCTCATAACTCACAAAGACTTAAAAGATAGTTGATGACGATAATCGACGACCCGGCTACCCTCGCCTTCGGATTCGAAGCTCCTGAATCCATCAAGCAGGGCCTAATCTGATCTGGGGCACATTCAGTTGCTTCATCGCAGGACCCGCTTCGGCGATCCCGCAATGTCGGTAAGCCTCAGCCCGCTCCAGGCTGACGTTGCAACGGCAATCAAGGACCGCCGCAATCGTCAACAGTCAGAGCTGTTCCCGGCCCGACTACCAAAAATCTCGCTCCCGATACCCGCGCGTCCTTCAAGCAGCGCTAGACGGCACACCGCAGCCGCGCCAGCCGGACAACCAGACTCGGAGGTTCCCACGCCCCTGACCCCCACCCAAGCCGCCGCCGCCCTCACCGACCTCCCCATCACCGAAACCCTCACCACCACCCTCGCCACCCAGGCCGCCATCCTCGCCGAGGTTGTCCGCGCCAACCTCGCGACCCCACCCGGCGGCCCGCACGACCATCCCTGGCGCCAGACAGGCTCCCTCCAGGCCAGCATCACAACCACCACCGACGCCCTCACTGCAAGCGTTGCCTCCAGCCACCCCGCCGCCGCTCCGCAGGAACTCGGCACCGCCACCATCCCCCCCCCCCCCCTCCCCGCCCCCCCCCCCCCCGCCCCCCCCCAAACCCCCCCCCCCCTCCCCCGCCACGCCC
>CAXSEC010000170.1:0-7559 GCA_964236325.1 uncultured Acidobacteriaceae bacterium
CGGGACGCAGCGAGATCCTGATCAGCGTGGAGGCCGCAGGCTCCGCAGAGGAAAGTACCTCGTTCTGGCTCTGTGCGGCGGCAGATAATCTAAAACTCGCCGCCGCAAACGCGATCGATTGCGCGCTGGGGATGCGGAGTCTACGACCACAAGGAAAGGTGCAGTAGGCCGTTCCAAGTAGTGGGGCGCAAAAGGGTTCTGTTGAGGGCCCATCCGCGAATACCTTTGCACTCCTTTTGAGGAGCAGGATTTCTGATAGACTTCGCTTGTGACCGCACTCGCGTTCAGCGCTAGTTTTAGTGGCGTGGTTGAGAGCTGGGTGCGCTGCTTGGATGGTTTCACTCCTTGCAGACCATTTCCAAAGCGCAGGCTCCTTGCATGCGAAGGAATTGGGGACGTAGCTCAGTTGGTTAGAGCGCTGCCCTGTCACGGCAGAGGTCGCGGGTTCGAGCCCCGTCGTCCCCGCCACATTAGTCTGCGGTCGCTGGACTAAGTGGCTCCAAGTATCACCACCCTTCTCCCATCCAGCACTTACACGATCTGACCCGAGACGCATCCTGGTATGGGCAAGAACGTCTAATAGAAAGAGGTCTTTCTATGTCGCTGCGCGTTCTCACCAGGTGTTTTCCTTTGCTTTTTGCGGCAGGTGTCTCGCTGCCGGTGCTGGCTCAAAGTTCCACCTACACGGCCGTGGTGGTTGATTCCAAGCAGACCGCGTCGCTGACCCCGGCAGATATCACGCTCGATCTGGACGGTAAGGCAACACCCATTCAGGGCTTTGATTTGCTGGCCCCGCAGGAGACTCAGGTCGCGCTGTTGATCGACGACGGTCTGCGCACCAGCATCGGTCGGCAATTTTCTGACATTAGGAGCTTTCTGACCAGTCTGAAGCCCGGAGTTCAGGTGATGATCGGCTACATGCAAAATGGTCGGGTACTCTCAGTGCAGCCCTTCACCACGGATCATGCCGCTGCCGCTGAGACGCTGCGTCTTCCGTTTGGAAGCCCGGGCCTGAGCGCCAGTCCGTACATCTGTCTATCGGACTTCTCGAAGAGTTGGCCACGAGAGACCGGCGAGTATGGCAGACCGGCTGCTCCACAGACGCACAAGATTCGCGTCGTGCTGATGCTGACAAATGGCGTGGACCCGTATAACGGAAGCGTGTCGCCCCTGAATCAGGACAGCCCCTACGTCGACACTGCCACTCGCGACGCGCAGCGCGCCGGTATCGCCGTGTACTCCATCTACTCGGCCGATGCGGGCATTCGCGGGGGTGCGGCGTCATTCAGCGGGCAAAATTATCTGAATTCGATCGCCGACGGCACCGGAGGAGTTGCGCTTAACCAGATGCGCGGGCCTTTGCCATCCCTGACACCGTACTTGAATCAGTTTCTGACCGCACTGGACCACACCTACGTTGCGGGGTTCAACGCGCCGGAGAAGAAGGATCTGGTGTCGATGCGGTTCAAAACGAAGGAGCGCAGCGTGAAGCTGCGAGCAGCCACGGAGATTCAGTTGACCGGTGGCGAACCAAACTAATTCGTTCGCCAAAACAAGAAAAGACCCCGACATTTGCCGGGGTCTTTTTGCGTGCAAGGAGTACAGAGACTTAGTACATGCCGTCCATACCGCCGCCGCCGCCATGCTGATGACCGCCCGCTTCCTTCTTCTCCGGAATCTCGGAGATCATGGCTTCGGTGGTGAGCATCAGGCCGGCGATCGAGGCTGCGTTCTGCAGTGCCGTGCGCGTGACCTTGGTGGGATCGATGACACCGGCAGCGACCAGGTCCTCGTAGGCGCCCGTTCCGGCGTTGTAGCCGTAGTTGGACTCCTTCGATTCGTGGATCTTGCCGATGACTACGGCACCTTCTTCGCCGGCGTTCGAGACGATCATGCGAAGCGGCTCTTCGATGGCGCGACGGATGATGTTGGCGCCGATCTTCTCGTCGCCCTCAAGCGTCTTCACCAGCGCGTCGACTGCTGCGGCGCAGCGTACCAGCGCCACACCACCACCCGGGACGATGCCTTCTTCGACCGCCGCACGGGTTGCGTGCATGGCATCCTCGACACGAGCCTTCTTTTCCTTCATCTCGGTCTCGGTGGCTGCACCAACCTTGATGACCGCAACGCCGCCAACCAGCTTGGCAAGGCGCTCCTGCAGCTTCTCGCGATCGTAGTCCGAGGTCGTCTTATCGACCTGCGCGCGAATCTCCTTCACGCGGCCCTCGATCTTGCCATCTTCTCCGCCGCCGTCGACGATTGTGGTGTTGTCCTTGTCGATGGTGACGCGCTTGGCGGTGCCGAGATCCTCGATCTTGACGCCCTCAAGCTTGATGCCGAGATCTTCCGTGATCGCCTTGCCGCCGGTGAGGGTGGCGATGTCTTCGAGCATCGCCTTGCGACGATCGCCGAAGCCAGGAGCCTTGACGGCCGCGACGTTTAGCGTGCCACGCAGCTTGTTCACGACCAGGGTCGCGAGCGCTTCGCCATCGACATCTTCGGCGATGATCACGAGCGGCTTCGCCGTGCGGGCGATCTGCTCGAGCAAGGGAAGCAGGTCCTTCATCGAGGAGATCTTCTTCTCGTAGATCAGGATGTAGGGGTTCTCGAGGGCGGCTTCCATGCGCTCGGCATCGGTGACGAAGTAGGGCGAGAGGTAGCCGCGATCAAACTGCATGCCTTCGACGACTTCAAGCTGAGTCTCCATGGTGCGCGACTCTTCGACGGTGATGACGCCATCCTTGCCGACCTTGTTCATGGCGGCGGCGATGATGGTGCCGATCTGCTCGTCCGAGTTGGCCGAGATGGTGCCGACCTGCGCGATCATGTCGCCGGAGACGGGCTTTGAGAGCTTCGAGAGCTCGCCACCCTGGACGATGCCATGCTCATCGCGCTTGCCGATGATGGCCTCAACGGCCTTGTCGATGCCGCGCTTGAGCGCCATCGGGTTGGCACCGGCGGCAACGGTCTTGACGCCTTCGCGATAGATCGCCTGAGCGAGGACGGTTGCGGTCGTGGTGCCGTCGCCGGCGACATCCGAGGTCTTCGACGCGACTTCACGCACCATCTGCGCGCCCATGTTCTCGAGGGCATCCTTGAGCTCGATCTCCTTGGCAACGGTGACGCCGTCCTTGGTGATCGTCGGCGAACCGAACTTCTTCTCGATGACGACGTTGCGGCCCTTGGGGCCAAGCGTGACCTTGACCGCGTCGGCGAGGATATTTACGCCGCGCAGGATCGCCTGTCGCGAATCTTCTCCATGCAGAATTTGCTTTGCCATGTGTTACTCCTGTTAGTTGCTCGGCCCGAGGCCGTTGTGTTCGTGTCAGCATTGTTGCGCTGCGGTCGTTCAATCTTTTGCGGCAAAGCCGCGGCTGCGGTGCGCAGCACTACTTCTTGAGGATGCCGAGGACTTCTTCTTCACGCATGATCAGGAACTCATCGCCGTCGAGCTTGATTTCGGTGCCGGAGTACTTGCCGAACAGGATGCTATCGCCGGCCTGGACATCAAGCGGGAACACCTTGCCTTCGTCGTTGGACTTGCCTTTACCAACCGAGATCACTTCACCCTGCTGCGGCTTTTCCTTGGCGGAGTCCGGGATGATGATGCCACCGCGCTGTGTCTCGCCCTCTTCAACACGGCGGACAAGGATGCGATCGTGCAGGGGAGTAAATGAGGTTGTTGCCATAAATGCCATCTCCTTCACAAGAGTTTGGGCGAGGAGGCTGTACGAGCCGCTCGCAGCTACTGGGATTGCCTGACCGAGGAACGAGGAGTCAAGACCTTACTGGAAGTTGCTGCAGCCAAGATCGGGATCGAAGCGCGTTAGCACTCGTGCTGCTCGACTGCTAACATAGGCTGCCGGCTTGGTCGCTGTCAACCCGCTACTGTGAAATGTGAGTGAAGGACGCGCAGAAGTTCGTTGCGCGGCCGGGCCGATGATTGGTGGTCACATGCCAGGGCTCCGACTCATGCCCTCATACCGTGGCTCTGCGAGCCTTCCACCGCTGCAGGTAGACTATTGCTCATGCTTTCGCGCCGCTCTCGGTCCAAGCTTTTCGTCACCTGCCTCCTGATCGTCTCAGGACTTCCACTCGCCGCGCAGGATGAAACATCCGGTCGTCACGGACGCAAATACAAGGCGCCGCCTCCTACCTCTCACATCGAGGTTTATGTCACCAAGAAGGCCACGGGCAAGCCGGTGGTGAACGCCGCGGTGATCTTCCGCGCACAGCGCGACGGCAAGGACGATGGAAATCTGGAGGTCAAGACCGATCCGGAGGGCAAAGCCACCATCGATGTGATTACGTCGGGAAGTCTGGTTCAGGTGCAGGTGATCGCCAATGGGTTGGCGACGTACGCGGAGTCCTTCCAGGTGGACGAGCCGACACGAGCGATCCACGTCGCTCTGCTGAGGCCCCAGGAGCAGGTTTCCGCCTACCAGGACAACAGCGGTAAGGAGTCGGGACGGGCGGCCGGCGTGCAGGAGGCGAAGCCTCGTACCCCTCCAGCCTCGACTGCTCAGCCTGCTCCTGCGCCAAAATCATGATTCCAGACGCTGGGAGGCTCGACGGTAAGACTGCTTTGGTCACGGGCGCCGCGAAACGGATCGGGCGCGAAATTGCACTTGCGCTGGCTGCGCGTGGGGCTGATGTTTGTATCACTTACAAGGCCTCGGCGATCGAGGCCGAGGTCACGGTGCAGGAACTCAGGGCTTTAGGCGTCAAGGCGCATGCGTTGCGCTGTGATCTCGCTGATCCGGCTGAGATTGAGCAGATGGCAGGGCGGGCGGTCACGCTTCTGAAAGGCTTGGACATTCTGGTCAACAATGCGGGGGTTTTTGCTTCCTCACCGATGGAGGCGATCACTGTTGCGGCGTGGGACGAGATGTTTACGATCAACACCCGAGCGCCCTTTCTTGTTGCGCAACAGCTACTTACGCCGCTTCGTGAATGTTGTGGACGAATCGTCAACATAGGTTCCCTGGGCGGTCTGCATGCCTGGGAGACGCACGCTCATTACTGCACCTCGAAGGCGGCGCTGCACATGCTGTCGCAGACCATGGCGAAGGCCTGGGCACCGGAGGTGAGCGTGAACTGTGTGGCGCCCGGGATGATTGTGCAGGGGGAGGTTGGGGCGATGTACGAGCAATTTGCGGGGAAGACCCCAATGCAGCGGAACGGAAGGGCGACGGATGTTGCTGACGCTGTTGTCTTTTTCGCGACAGCGCCAAGCTTTATCACGGGCCAGCTTCTCGTGGTGGACGGCGGTCTGGGGTTGTGATCAGCGCTTGAAGAGGCGGGTCCACCAGCTGCTGCTCGAAGCTTCGTCGCGGTCGTGATCTGTGGCTTGCGGTAGCTGAGTGCCCTCTAACGCGTTGAGCGGATTGGACTTGAAGAGGGTGTCAGCGTAGTCCGCGCCACATTTGCGAAGCACCAGATCGTAGGCAGCGCGCAGCTTCGGGGGCCGGGAGGTGGTGTTGTGAGCATCTGTTGCAACGAAGTGAACCTGTTTCTTTTCAAGTAGATCGAGGGCCATGCGCTGGGCTTTCTTGCCCATGTCGCCAAGGATGGAGTTGGCGGTGACCTGAACAAGAACTCCTAAGTGCAGCCAATCGTATAACTTGACCCGACTTTCCTGAAGCGTTGGATTGCGTTCCGGGTGGGTGAGAACAGGGGTCATGCCGGCGAGCCGAAGCTCGTAGTAGGTTTCGTCAAAGCTGCTAAACGACCCATAATCAGGTAGTTCCGTCATGAGGTAGCCGCGGCCCGCGATGGAGAAGCGGGCGGGATCGGCAAGGGCTTCCTGGATGTTCTCGTAGGTGAGGTGAAAGTCAGCTCCGCGGACAAGGGTGAGGGGGATTTCGGCTGCGGCGAGACGGCCGCGGAGATTCGAGATAAGGTCCTCAACCCTAAAAGGGTCATAGGGATAGCGGTGGTTCGCGTGGGGGGTGCAAACGATGTGGGTGATGCCATCCGCGACCGCCATGCGGGCCATGGCGAGGGAGGTCTCGAGGTTGGGAGAGCCGTCGTCGAGCCCTGGCAGGAGGTGATTATGGATGTCGATCATGGTAATTTGGGGCGCTTTTCGTCGAGGTTGAGCGTACTTTCGCTGAGGTGCAGCGTGGTTTCGCCGAGGTTCTGCGCGGACCAGGCTTTTGCTCCTGCTTTATAGGATGCGCAGGTGGCGACGCGAGCAAAGATGCGGGGACGACTCTCCACTCGCGATCCCCGGTCGAGATGACGGCGTCAAGCGTGGGACGTTCTGTAAGGGAGCGTTGAGTGGGCGCTACTGAGCGTGGCCGATGGTGTCTTCTTTATAGGCGTGTTCGAGGACGGAGAAGGCGAGCTTCTTCTTACCCTGGTCACTGATGAGGCCTTTGCGATTGAAGTAGTCCTGGGTGCCGGGGAGGAGGCGGGCGGGGGAGCGGAAGTCCATGAGGATCCAGGGGCTCATGCCGCGGAGCTGGGGGATGCGGTTGAGCATGGCGAGCTGGTGCTTGAAGATGTCCGCCTGGTACTCCTCGGTCCAGCGCTGGGTGGCGGGACCGTGCAGGCCGGCTTTGGCGTCGCCGCCGAACTCGGAGACGATGAGTGGCTTGTCGTAGGCGACGGTCCACGCGGTGGTGTCGGCGGAGGCGGGCGAGCCTTCGTACCAGCCGATGTACTCGTTGAAGCCGATGACGTCGAGCGACTTGCCGAGCGGATCGTCGATGACCTTGGTGTGGGACTTGCCGTCTGGGCCGGCGGGACCGTTGCGGACGAGGAGGGCGGCGGTGACGAGGCGGGTGGGGTCGGCGGCGTGCGCCTCGTCGGCAAGGGCGGCGAGGAAGCGGGTACGGGCGGGGGTGCTGGGGGTCTCGTTGGCGACGGACCAGAGGGCGATCGAGGCCTGGTTGCGGTCGCGATCGATCTCTTCGTGGAGCATGGCCTTAGCGTGCGCGAGGACGGCGGGGTTGTCGAACTCGACGGCCCAGTAGACGGGGATCTCGGACCAGACGAGCAGGCCGAAGCGGTCGGCGGCGCGGGTCATCTTCTGGTCGTGCGGGTAGTGGGCGAGGCGGACGAAGTTGCAGCCGAGGTCTTTGGCCCAGCCGAGGAGGGTGTCCATGTCCTGTTCGGTGTTGGCGCGACCGGTGCGATAAGGGGCTTCGGCGTGGATGGAGACGCCGCGGAGGAAGATGGGTTTGCCGTTGAGCAGGATTTGGGAGCCGCGGGTCTCGATGGTTTTGAAGCCGAGCTCTTCGTGGAGGGTGTCGGAGAGGAGGTCACTGTCACCGCCGCCCATGTTGATTGGAGTGGTTGCGAGGTCGACTTTGTACAGCTTGGGATGTTCGGGTGACCAGAGATCCAGGTTTCTTGCCGGAAGGGAGATGAGCGCGCGGCCATCCGAGTTCGTCACGCCCGAAGTGTGGAGTTTCAGTTCAGGAAGGGTGACGCTTACGTTCCAGTTCGCCAGGGTAGACCTGTCCCCTGACAGCTGTACCCAGCCTTCGATCTTTGATCGGATGGCGCGGTCGAGGTGGAGGTCGTAGGACCGGATGTAGGTATCGGGAACT
>CAXSEC010000171.1:0-7511 GCA_964236325.1 uncultured Acidobacteriaceae bacterium
ATTGCTGATCAGCGAGGACGACGGAAGTTTGGATCTGGCGCGGAGAGACGGTCCAATAGGTGCGGAGGAGACTATCTTTCTCGCATGACGAGACAAGTTTGAAGCCGTGGCGTTGATAGAAGCGGATGGCCCAGGAGGCGTCTGCCCAGGCGCCGATAAGGATCGGATGAGTGGTCAGCTGGCGCAGGTGATGGAGGAGAGACGCGCCGATTCCCTGCCCTTGGCAGGCGGAGCGGACGTAGGCGTGACGGATAAGAGTGACGTCCTGAACATGCTGGATGCCCATGACGCCGAGGATCTCAGATGCACGCTCGTAGGCGTAGAAGCGGATGCCTTGGGCAACGCCTTGTGTGAGCTCTTCCCCTGACATGTAGGGCGAATGGAAGCAGTCGGTGGGGATGACGCCTTCATAGGCGTGCGCACCGTCGTTGATGACAGAGAGAACGGTGTCGAGATCAGGAGAGGCGCAGGTGCGGATCACGGGGGTCAGGCGAAGACGAGGTTGAGGGCGACGAGGAGGACCAGGACGGCGATGCCTAGGGTGGCGGGCTTCTGGTACCAGGAGAGATGGGACTCGATGGGTTTGGGGGTGAGCGAGTAGACGAGGCCGACGAGCTCGGGTTCGGGGCGGGGACGGGTGAGCAGGCTGACAGCGATGGTGACGATGAGGTTGAGGGTGAAGGCGAAGATGGCGGTCCAGAAGTTCTGGGCCATCTCGCTGGGGTAGTGATGGAGAACGGCGATCCAGCCGCCATGGAGGCCGGGTGTGGCGTCCGATGGAAGGGTGAGGCCCTGGTGCAGCAGCGCGCCGAGGGTGCCCGAGATCAAGCCGGCGAACGCACCGTGGCCTGTCGATCGCTTCCAGAACATGCCAAGCAGGAAGGTGGCGAAGAGCGGGGCGTTGACCAGCGAGAAGACGAGTTGGAGGGAGTCCATGATGTTGTTGAAGCTGGTGACGAGGTAGGCGGCGCCGATCGAGAGAAGGATGCCAGCGACGGTCGAGACGCGCCCCATCCAGAGATAGTGGGCGTCTGAGCCGCGCTTGTTGATGTAGGACTGGTAGATGTCATAGGTCCACACGGTGTTGAAGGCGGTGACGTTGCCTGCCATGCCGGACATGAAGCTGGCCAGAAGCGCGGTGAGACCGAGACCAAGGAGGCCTGTCGGGAAGTAGTGGACAAGAAGGACGGGGATGGCGAGGTCGTAGTTGTAGACGGGGTCGCCGTTTGAGTTGATGAGGACCTGGCCGGTGAGGGGGTTGGTCTTGAGCGGGATGATGCCGTGGGGGTGAGCGTCGTCGAGGGGCTGGCTGGCGGTCTGGGAGTCAGTGGCGGGGGTGCCATCTGTGGGGGTGACGAGACGCTCGGGTGCGGCGGTGCGATGACTGCTTAGAAGATCATGCGCGGGGCTGAAGGCGTGGGAGGAGACGCTGACGGCGATGAGGCCGGGGAGGATGACCAGAAAGGGAAAGAACATTTTTGGGATGGCGGCGATGAGGGGGACGCGGCGAGCGGACTCTTGCGAGTCGGCCGCCATGGCGCGCTGGATGACCAGGAAGTCCGTACACCAATAGCCGAAGGAGAGCACGAAGCCGAGGCCCATGACGAGACCGAACCACTCGACGCCGAGGGGGTTGGTGTTGGCGTGGGCGAGGCCTCGCCAGGAGTGGACCATGGAGGCGGGCAGGGATTGCTTGATGGCGGGCCAGCCCCCGATGTTGCCGTGCTGCGCGCTGAGGTTGCGGAGACCGATCCAGACAAGGGGGAGGAAGCCGGCGACGATGAGGAAGAACTGCAGGACTTCGTTGTAGATGGCGGAGGTGAGGCCGCCGAGAAAGATATAGCCGAGGACGATGATGGCGGACAGAACAATGGAGACGTGGAAGATGTAGCGCTCCGGCATGAGGCCATGAAAGAGGCCGAGCGTCTGGATCAGCAGGGCCATGGCGTACATGGAGATGCCGGAGGAGAAGACGGTCATGATGGCGAAGGAGACGGCGTTGAGGGCGCGAGTTTTTTCGTCGAAGCGGAGGCGGAGGTACTCGGGGACGGAGCGGGCTTTGGAGCCGTAGTAGAAGGGCATCATGAAGATGCCGACGAAGACCATGGCGGGCACGGCGCCGATCCAGTAGAACTGGCTGGTGATGATGCCGTACTTGGCACCGGAGGCGGCCATGCCGATGACCTCCTGCGCGCCCAGGTTGGCGGAGATGAAGGCGATGCCGCAGACCCAGGCGGGGATGGAGCGACCGGCCAGGAAGAAGTCGTTCGAGGTGCGCATATAGCGCTTGAGTGCGATGCCGATGCCAAGGACGAAGGCGAAGTAGACCAGCATGATGAGCCAGTCGATGGGCGAGAGCGACACAAAGGGAGAGAGTGACACAAGGGGGGAAGGTGACACAGAAGGATCCTCTACTCTCGACGAGCCTGACGGTGGCGTTGCTTGCGAAACACATTTTGAACGATGGGGACGTGGGCGGTGTTACGTTGGCGCCACAAGATTATGGTACGCGAACGGCTTCTGGGAAGTTCTTTTGCATCAGAGCCTCACATGAAGGGCGCCGCGAACGCGCGGAACGCTCACAGAGTTGAGTTCCTTGTCGAGAAGTTCTTTGTTGGAGCGTCCTTGTTGAAGTAAGGGCATTGTTGAAGTTTTAGGGTGGCAGCAGTATGGATCGTCCAGCAATCTTATTGATTGATGACAACGCTGTTCAGGCAGCGACGCGGCAGGCGATTCTGAGGCGCGTGGGTCATCATGTGATTGCCGTGTTGAGTCCGGTGCGGGCGTTGGAGCAGTTTCGGCAGCAGAGTTTCCCGGAGCAGATCGGGCTGGTGATCACGGATCACCTGATGCCGGAGATGAATGGCGCTCAGTTTACGCGGGAGTTGCGGGTGATGGCGCCAACGATGCCGGTGATGGTGATCAGCGGACTTGAAGAGGCCGAAGAGGACTATGCAGGGTTGAATGTGACGTTTCGCATGAAGCCGCTGCTGCCGGCGAGTCTGCTGGCAAATGTCGATACGCTGCTGCCGTTGAGTTAGGCTCCTCCTGATGATGCACTGAAAGCTCCTACCTGCGCGTGTTGCGGACGGGGTGTACGGCTGCGAGAATGAAGTAGAGGCCTATGCCAATCCATCCCATGCCGGAGTTCGGTAGCTTTGCGCTGCTGTTATCGCTTGTTCTTGCTGCGTATACGCTGGTGTTTGGCGGGGTGGCGTTGTGGCGGCAGCGGGTTGCCGGGGAGATGGAAGACGCCGCGGCGAACCGGCTGGGCGAGACGACTCGACGGGCTGGACTGGCCAGTTTTATCGCGGTGAGCGGCGCGGCGTTCGCGCTGGTGTGGGCGTCGTACACGAATGATTTTTCGGTGCAGTACATTTTGCACCACACCAATCGAGCGCTGCATCCGGCGTACAAGTTCTCTGCCCTGTGGTCCGGACAGGAAGGATCGCTGCTGCTGTGGGCGTGGCTGCTGGCGGCGTATGGGTTTGTGCTGCGGCTGAAGCACCGGGTGGATGTGCGGCTGAGCGCATATGCGTCGACAATTCTGGCGGGTGTGCAGGTGTTCTTTCTGTTGCTGCTGAACTTCGCGGCGCCGCCGTTTGCGATTGAGCCGGGACCTGTCGCACAGGATGGCTTTGGGTTGAATCCGCTGCTCCAGTATCCGGAGATGGTGATCCATCCGCCGATGCTGTACCTGGGCTATGTGGGTTTTGCGGTGCCGTTTGCGTTTGCGCTCGGGGCGCTGATGATGCGGTATCCGGGGGAGAAGTGGATCCACATTACGCGGCGATGGACGATGGTGACATGGCTATTCCTGACCTGCGGGATTGTGCTGGGCATGCACTGGGCGTACGCGGTGCTGGGATGGGGCGGGTACTGGGGATGGGACCCGGTCGAGAATGCATCGCTGATGCCGTGGCTGACGGGAACGGCATTTCTGCACTCGGTGATGATGCAGGAGAAGCGCGGGATGATGAAGAGCTGGAACGTGTGGCTGATCTTCTCGACGTTCATGCTGACGATTCTGGGAACGCTGCTGACGCGATCGGGTCTGGTGCAATCGGTCCATGCGTTCGCGCAGTCGTCGATCGGGAATTGGTTCTACGGTTTTCTGCTGATCGTGTTTGCGGTGTGTCTGTTTACGTTCTTCCGGCAGCGGGATCACTTGAAGAGTGAGAACCATCTTGAGTCACTGGTGAGCCGCGAATCGAGCTTTCTGTTCAACAATCTGGTGCTTCTGGCGGCGTGCTTTACGGTGCTTTGGGGCACGCTCTTCCCTGTTTTGAGCGAGTATGTGCAGGGGTCGAAGGCGACGGTGGGCGCGCCGTTTTATAACCGGGTGAATCTGCCGATCGGTCTGGCGCTGCTGCTGCTGACCGGGGTGGGGCCGCTGCTGGCGTGGCGATCGACGTCGCTGAAGACGATTCGGCGGAACTTTGTGCTGCCGGGGGTGGCGGTCGCGGTGGCCTGCGTTGGGCTGATGGCTTCGGGTGTGCGGCCGTGGAAGGATGGCGACGACTGGCAGGCGACGCTGTTCAGTCTGCTGGCGTTCTCGCTGGGCGCGGGGGTGATCACGGCCATCACGACGGAGTTCCTGCGCGGGGCGGGCGTGGTGCGAACGCAGACCGGGCGAAATCTGGTCAGCTCGGCGGTGTTGCTGGTGCGGCGGAATACGCGACGGTACGGCGGATATCTGGTGCACTTCGGGATCGTGGTGATGTTCATCGGCATTGCAGGCGGGGCCTTCCAGCAGACGCGCGAGCAGGAGATGAGCTTCGGCGACCAGATGAAGATGGGGCCGTACCGGCTGGTGTGCCAGAGCTTTACCCAGGATTCGAACGCGAACTACGACACGGAGTACGCGCTACTGGACGTGTACAAGGGCAACAACAAGGTGACGCAGCTGGCGCCGGAGAAGCGGTTCTACCAGGCGAGCCAGACAAACTCGACCGTGGTGGCGAACCACTCGACGCTGGCGAGCGATCTGTATGTGATCTACATGGGGAAGAATCCGGATACAGACCGGCCGATCCTGAAGGTGTTTCTGAATCCGCTGGTGAACTGGATCTGGATTGGTGTCGGCATTGTTGCGCTGGGGACGCTGATTGCACTGGCGCCGAAGCTGACAGCGAGCCTGCAGCGGGCACCGGCTCGGGTCGAGATCCCTGCCGAGGCTGAAGTTCACCATGCGTAGGCTGATGCGGCGACGCTGGCTGCAGGCGGCGATGGCCTGCCTGATGGCGATCGTGATGCTGGGCGCAGACGACGCAGGGACACGCTTCAATCGCGTGGGTCACGAGATGATCTGCATGTGTGGCTGCGGGCAGATTCTGCTCGAGTGCAACCATGTGGGCTGTCCGGTCTCGCCGAAGATGATTGATGAGCTGCAGACGCAGGTCTCGTCAGGCCTGCCGGCGGTCGCTGTCTTCAACTGGTTTGCGGCGAAGTACGGGGCGGTGGTGCTTGCGGCGCCGATTCGCGGCGGCTTCGATCGGGTGGCGTGGATTACGCCGCTGGTGGTGACGCTGATGGCGACGCTGGGAACGGGTGTGCTGGTTCGACTGTGGACGAAACGGCGCGGGCCGCAGATGGCAGTGGCGGGGCCGCATGCGCCGGGCTCGGTCGAGCACAGCTCAGTGCGGGACCGGATACGACGGGAGACGGAGCTCTGATGGGGACGATTGCGGCGCTGGTGCTGACGTTGGGTCTGTTTGCCTATGTGTTCTGGCCACAGGGCCGGCTGTTTCAGCAACGGGCGAAGACGCGGCTGGATTATCTGGAAGAGCGCAAGACGACGGTCTATGACAACCTGCGGGATCTGAGCTTCGAGTACCAGGCGGGCAAGTATCCGGACGAGGACTACCAGACGCAGCGGGCGGGCCTGGAGGATGAGGCGGCAGGGATTTTGCATGAGATGGATGTGCTGGAAGACCGGGTTCGCTGAGGTAAGCCGGGCGATAGACTGGAGATTGTGAAGCCTTTTCAGATGCAGTTGCGTGGGGTGTGTGCCGGGCTGATGCTGGCGGTAGCGATGGCGTCGGTGCGAGCTGAGTCGGTTAGCGGCGTGGTGACGAACAAGACTACGGGCAAGCCGGCAGCGAATGACGATGTGGTGCTGCTGCGGCTGGCGCAAGGGATGCAGGAGAGTGCCCGCACGAAGACGGACGCGCATGGGAAGTACACGATTGACATACCGGAGGCGGGGCTGCATCTGGTGCGGGTGACGCACGACAAGGCCAACTACTTCAAGCCGGTGCAGCCGGGAGTTGCAGGGCCGGTTGACGTGGACGTCTATACGGCAGCGGTGAAGGTGAATGGCGTGGTGGGCGAGGCGGATGTGATCCGCCTGCAGACAGATGAGGGTGGGAAGTCGCTGAAGATTGTCGAGAACTTCTTTGTGCGGAATGATTCATCGCCGCCGATGACGCAGTTTTCGGATAAGCCGTTCGAGTTCTACCTGCCCGCAGGAGCGGTGGTGCAGGGGTCGGCGGCGCTGAGCCCCGGGGGGATGCCGGTGCAGGCGGCACCGGTGCCGCTGGGCGATGCGAATCATTATGCGTTCATCTTTCCAATTCGGCCGGGGGAGACGCGGTTTCAGGTGACGTACACGCTTCCCTACTCCGGCAGTCTGCAGCTTTCGCCGAAGCCGGTGATAGCGACGGACACGATCGCGGTGATGATGCCGAAGAGCATGACGTTTAAAGGCGGTAATGCGACGTCGTACAGCCCGGTGACCGAGGAGACGACGGCGCAGACGTACGTGGCAAGGAATGCGCAGCCGTCGCAGCCGCTGAGTTTCACGGTAAGTGGGACGGGGCAGATGCCGCGAGACACGCCGGCGCCGACGGCGGAGGCTGGTGCGGGCGCACCGGCGGCGGCGGGCGGGGCGGATGCTGGCGGTGGCGGAACAGCGGCGACCGACACGCGGCCGGGCGGCGGGCTGGGAAACCCGGTCGATCCGGGGGCGACGAATGATCCGTGGGCGAAGTACCGGTGGTGGATTCTGGGTGGGCTGGGGCTGGTGCTGGCGGCTGGGGCAGGCGTGATGCTGAAGCGGCCGGTGGCGCAGACAGCCGGGCAGGGTGGCGGCGGAGCTATGGTCGGCGCGGGTGGGTCCGTCGGGGCTGTTGGGTCCACCATGGCGGTGCTGAAGGAAGAGCTGTTTACGCTTGAGACGGAGCGGCTTGAGGGCAAGATCACGGACGCGGAGTACGCCGAGCACAAGCTTGCGCTTGAGCAGGTGCTGCGGCGGGTGCTGGGACGAAGGTCCGAGGGCGGGGCGGCGGCGAAGGCTGTGGTGATGGCGCCGGATCTGGCGGCTCGTAGCGGATTGAAGACTTGATCGAGTACAGCGCGTTGAAGGTCATTCGCAGCCTGGCTTTGGTGGTGTGGGTGGGTGGGGTAATCTTCTTTGCGTTTGTGCTGGCGCCGGTTGCGTTCCGAGTGCTGCCAGGATCGCATGAGGCGGGGTTGGTGGTGGGCGCAGCGCTGCGCCTGCTGCACACAAT
>CAXSEC010000172.1:0-7490 GCA_964236325.1 uncultured Acidobacteriaceae bacterium
AACCGCGTTCAATCCGCCAAAGGCAAAGGAGTTTGAGAGACAGGCCTCCACCACAGCGGGACGGGCGTGGTTGGGGACGACATCGAGATCACAGGCCGGATCGGGGGTGAGAAAGTTGGCGGTCGGCGGCAGGAGGTTGGCGGAGAGCGCGAGGAGGCTGGCCACGGCTTCAAAAGCTCCCGCTGCCCCCAGGGCGTGGCCGTGCATGGACTTGGTTGAGGAGACAGCGAGGCGATCGGCGTGGGCGCCAAAGACCGACCGGATGGCAGCTGTCTCCGTTCGATCGTTAGCCTCGGTGGCGGTTCCGTGCGCGTTGATGTAGCCGATCTGCTCGGGCGCGAGGGCGGCGTCGCGCATGGCGAGCCGCATGGCGCGGGCGGGGCCAGTTGCAACCGGATTGGTGATGTGACCGGCGTCGGCGGACATGCCGAAGCCGACGATCTCGACCAGGGGCCTGGCGCCGCGGGCAAGCGCGGTTTCGAGCGGCTCCAGCACCAGCATGGCGGCACCCTCGCCCAGCACCATGCCAGTGCGTTCGGCGGAAAAGGGGCGGCAGGTGTCCTTGCTGATGACCCGCATGGCCTCCCAAGCCTTGAGACCGCCGAGAAAGAAGGGCGCCTCGCTGCCGCCGGTAAGGGCCATGGGCGCGCCGCCGGAGCGTACGAGTTGGAAGGCCTGGCCGATGGCGTGCGCCGAGGAGGAGCAGGCGGTCGAGATGGTGTAGGAAGGGCCTTCTATGCCAAAGACCATGGAGATATGACTGGTCGCCGCATTGGTCATGCTGAGGGGAATGGTGAGCGGATGGACCCGGTTCTTTCCGTTGTGAAAGAGCTCCCAGTAACCCGCTTCCTCAACGCCGCGGCCGCCGAGGCAGGATCCGGTGATGACGGCTGTCTCTTCCCGGAGCTCCTGCGTCCACTCGATGCCGGCCTGAGTGACGGCCTCTTTGGCAGCGATGACCGCAAACTGCGCGAAGCGCTCCATCAGGCTGGCGTCACGAGCTTCGAAGTACATCTCGGACCGATAGTCCGGGACCTCCGCACCGTTGCTGAATCGCAACTGCGAGGTGTCGGTCACGGTGAGCGGGACGATGCCGCTCTTGCCCGCGAACAGCGAGTCGGTGAAGCTCTGGAGGGTCGAACCGAGGGGGCTGATCACGCCGGCTCCGGTGATGACAACGCGGTGCACGCTATTCTCCGGACGAAGCTGGCTTCGTAACGGGCTCCGTCGGTTGTACCTGATCGTCCGCGAGACCCGTAGGAGCTCCGGAAGGAACTGACGGAATGGTGGTGAGAGTGCCGGAAGAAGCGCGCTTGGCTTCGACCAGGACAAGAACACCGGCAACCATCTGCGGTATGTTCTCAACGCGCTTGGCATCCTCATCGTTGATCTCGATGTCGAATTCGCTTTCGAGATCGAAGAGGATGTTTAGACGATCGAGGGAGTCGATCCCAAGGGACTCGAAGGAGGATTCAGGGGTTACAGACTCCCGGGGCAGGCGCTTGGTGAGCGCAATGACCTTAAGAACTCGGTCTTCCACATCCTGTGGTGAATCGGTTATGGGTCTGTTCGTGGAGGCTGTTGTCATCAAAGCGGGAAAATCCTTACGTCGACATACTTGGGTGGCGCACACCTATCCCGTTTGGGGACGATGGGTCATTCTATCTGAGCCATTGATGCGAGTCACGGTGGCGCCTACTTGAGATGCGAGATCCAGTATGCAAAGAGGATCAGGAGCAGTGTGGCGCAGAGGAAGGTCAGTTTCTGCCGGGAGAGATACTGCCTGCGACCGCTGGTCATTCGAGGCACGAGCGGTGGGCCGAGCGCGAGACCGGAGAGAAAGCCGCCAATGTGTGCCATGTTATCGATGTGGATGACGTTGCTGAACGCGGTGCCCAGACCGATGACCAGGTTGAGGCCGGCGAACTGGATGACGGATCGTCGCAGGCGCTCAAGCTCTGCCGCGGCGATGGGCAGCTTCTTGTTTGAGAGCAGGACGATCAGGATCCCCGCGATCCCGAAGACGGCGCCCGAGGCACCGGCACCGACCGAAAGCTCGCGGCGGAAGACGTTGACGAGCAGCGAGAGCAGGTTACCCGCAACTCCGGTGATGAGGTAGGTCGCGACCAGGCCCCATCGCCCGAGGAGCGGTTCGCCGAGCAGCCCGAGGTTGTAGAGGCACCACATGTTGGTTGCGAGATGGATGATGCCGACGTGGACGAAGGTGGCGGTGACCAGTCGATACCACTGCCCGGAGATGGTGAAGTCGGTGGCGTTGGCGCCGAAGCGGACCAGATCGTCCGAGGTCGGGGAGGTAGCGCTGACGCCGTGCAGGATCATCCACAGATAGACGACGATGTTCAGCCCCAGGAGCGCCCAGGTGGCCTCGCTGGTCGATCGGCGCCGCATGGCCGATGGAGCGGGACTAAGGGCAATGTGTGGCTCTGATTCTGCGCGCTCCTGGGCAAAGTCCGGGAGTGGACGAGCTGCGGGCGGCAGAACTTCACCGGCGTGTGGGGAGGTGGGCTCCATAAGAGAGACTACTGTCAGAGTAGAGCTTAGGCTGCGTTCTTGGAACTCCGCTCGCGAACTTCCGCCGGTAGGCGGCGCTCCACGAAGCTGCCGACCAGACCGGGAAGGGGGGTCGCGATGGCGATGAGGAGCCACAGCAGGGCCGAGATCACCATGCCGGCGACGGCGACGGCCTCAAGCGAGATCGTAATCGCGGTGTGATGCAGTTCAAGGTGGATAGAGCCCAGATGGGTAATCATTTCAACGCGATGGATGACGACGGCGGCGAGCAGAAAGGCCACGAGCGACAGGGTGGAGACGGAGATCAGCAGCAAATCAATGGTGCGGGCGACGCGCTGGCGGCGGCGGCAGGAGGCGCAGTCGTCAAAGTGCTGCTCGTAGTCGCCTCGCATGGCGGGGGAGAGGCCGGAGATGTCGAAGCGCCAGCCGGCGAGGATGTTGCCGACGACGGGGTCGGTGCATTGCGAGCGGAGGCGGCGAGAGTTATGGCGAAGGTCGGGTATCGGCATGAGTCACGGTTGATTCTACTTGGTTTGATGGCCATCGGGGACGGCGGATTCACCACGATGTAACCTTCGAGGCACGGTCAGAGCGCGATGGACTCGAGCGGGGCGTGCTGTTGCGCCAGCAGGATGCGATTGCCAAGCAGCCGCATGCGATCGCCGATGGCGACCTCGGCGGCGATCCGCGCGAGCTCTGGAACGTTATTGCTTTCAGAGAGATGGCCGAGGATGATGGTGTGCGCGCCGCCATCGTAATCACGTTCGAGGAAGTCTGCAGCGGCGAGGTTCGAGAGGTGGCCGACCCTTGACAGAACGCGCTGCTTGACGCTCCAGGGGTAGGGACCGTCTTTGAGCATTTCCAGGTCGTGGTTGGACTCGAGGAGCAGGACGTCGACGTTGCGCAGGGCCGATTTGACGTTGGGCGGCATGTAGCCGAGGTCGGTTGCGAGACCGAAGCGGATGCCCATGTTGCTGAAGACAAAGCCGCAAGGGTCGGCGGCATCGTGCGGAATGGTGAACGGGCAGACGTCGATGTCGCCGATGGTGAAGCCGGTGCCGGAGTGGAAGTAATCGACCGCGGGGAGGTAGGTGGGGTCGAGTTTCGGCGAGGTTAAGCCGGTTTTCGCGGAGGTCTGGGTGGGGTTTTGGGCGGTTTCGGCGGAGGTTAATTCGCAAGGGGCTTCGGGGAGGTCGAGATCGTCTTCACTCGGAGCGGAGAGCGAGGCGTTGAGGACAGGATCCAGACTGGCGGCTTCAGCCGAGAGGGCGGCGATGGCCTCGAGCTCGGGGGTTGGGTCGGAAGAGGCTGCGGGCGAGGAGGCGAGGGGAGCGTAGGTCGGGATGGCGGCGGCGGCGGCGAGCTCGCGCTCTTTTTCGGCTTTCTCGAAGGCGAGGCGATCGAGCCACTGCGCGTAGGTCATAGTGGAGCGCGGGGTGAGCATGCGGACCCAGGCGCGATGGGTGGGCTCGGTGAGGAAGACGGGGATGCGGAGACGGCGGGCAAGTACGCCAAGGCCGGCGACGTGATCCTGATGCTCGTGGGTGATGAGGATGGCGGAGAGCTGGGCGGGATCTTCGCCGACGAGGGCCAAGCGGCGGAAGAGCTCGCGGCAGGAGAGTCCGGCATCGACCAGGATGCGGGTTCGATCGGTGCTGATGACCGCGCTGTTGCCCTTGGAGCCGGAGGCGAGAACGGTCATGCGCATGGGGTTAACATACGCCGGATCTTCGCTTGAGGCGAGCGCGGGAGCATGGGTTGGTACGGGTTTCTGTGGAGAAGGAGGCAGTGGGAGAGCGGGGCCTACCACTGCGCTGCGCTTCGGTCGGGAGGACGGGATGGAGGAGCGGGCGTTTGCCCTGTCAGGCGGCGCCTTCGGTGGGCTTTGGCCACGCCATGTCGGCGGCGACACGGAGGGAGATGCTTTGGATCTCGCCGCCGATCACTTCGCAGAGCATGATGGCGTTATTCTCTGGGCCGTTGGTTGCCGCGGAGAGGAAGCAGGAGAGAAGGCGCGAGGGTTGGGAAGTCGGGGACTGGTCGTTATGTGCTGCCATGGTCGATCCTCCTTGCGTTACACTGGGAGCGATGCGGGTGCAACGCATGCAAGAAGTGTGGCGTGTACTTTCTGTGGCGAGGATGCCACAGAGGGGGCAGAGGGCTGACACAAAGCGGGGAATGGTATTCAGATGGTTATGAGGTTGGCGGCGCGATGGGTTTACTGGACGGTGAGGGTGAAGTTGGTGGAGGCCTGGATGGCGCCGTTGACGGAGTCGGCGCCGGTGAGAGCGAGGGTGTAGGTCACGGCGGGGATGGGCGCGGCGGGGGGCGGGGTCGGCGGGGCGGGGGTGCCTGAGCCGCCGCAGCCGGAGAGGGCGGTGAGCGAGACGGCGAGGAGCGGAAGCAGGCAAAGGAGGGCGAGGGAGCGGCGGCGAGCTTTGGGCAGGAGGCCACAGAGCAGAAGGGCGGAGAGGGTGGCGGTGGTGGCGGCTCGCCAGGGAGCGGAGCTGGAGGTGCTTTGCGCGGCGCGGATGGAGAGCGGACGGGCGGCGGCGCGGGCGGACGGCAAGGGAGCGGAGCAGGCGGCGCCGGTGCCGAGGGAGAGGGTGGTGGAGGTATTGCCCTGGATGGCGATGGGGGCGATGTCGTAGCAGGCGGTGAGGTTCGCGCCGTTGCTGCTGACGAAGGCGAGCGACCAGACGAGCTCGCCGTTGTAGCCGCCTGAGGGAATGACGAGGACGGGGCTGGTGGTCGAGCCGCTGGCAGGCAGGGTGACGCTGCCGACGGTGAGCGCGATGCTGCCGGTGGCGATGACGTTGCCGACCAGGATGGGGTAGGTGGCCGAGGAGGGCGCGTGATCGGCGTCGCCGGCGTAGGTGGCGGTGACCAGGTGCGAGCCAGCGACGGAGGGGCCGATGAAGGTGTAGCTGGCGGTGGCGTCGCTGCCGTTGGGATCGGGCGTGAGGGTAAGAGCGGGGTTGGTGGCGACGCCATCGACGGCGATGGCGACGGTGCCGGTTGGGGCGGTCCGAGGATTACCGAGGGAGCTGATGGAGATTTGCACCAGGTCGGAGCCACCGATCGCGGCGGTGAGACTGGGCGAGTTGAGCAGGAGGAAGGTGGGTTGGAGCGAGGACGCAGGCGGGGCGGGAAGCGCGGCGAGGAGGTTGCCGAGGTCCAGGCTGCCGAGACCGGTGGCCTCATCGAAGCCAGGGACGGCGGCGAAGCCGGATTGGCCGGGGGCGGCGCAGGCAGGAGCGGAGCCGGGGATGCAGGCGATGGAGCCGGTGGTGATGTCGTGAAAGACGGACGGGGTGGAGGCGGCGAGGCGATAGAGCAGGGGGTTGAGGGGGCCCTGGCCGGCTGAGGCCTGCTGCTGGTTGAGACGCGCGACCATGCCGGCGAAGGTGGGGGCGGCAAAGCTGGTGCCGCCGCCGGTGGTGTATTGGTTGTTGCTGCCGCGCAGACCGTCGCCGCAGCTGAAGGTTTGTCCCTCGGAGTCGAGGAAGGAGGCATCATCGGTGCAGAGCAGGAAGCCGGGGCTCTCGATTGAGGCCTGGAGGGCGATGTCGGGAAGGAGACGGGTGTTGCCGGCGGGGAGACCGGGAAACTGGGTCTGCCAGACCGGCCGGGGGAAGGCGGAGCTGGCGCCACCGCCGCCGGCAAGGATGCCGTAGTCAACGGAGCCCTCGTTCCAGGCGATCTCCGGGGCATAGGAGAGGAGCGACGGGATGAGATCGCTGTTGAGGGCGAGCGCCCAGAAGGGGTTGGGACCGGCGGCGAAGGCGGAGGCAGCCATCTGGGTGCCACCGACGGCCGTGACCAGGGGGCTGCTGGCGGGATAGTTGACGGTGAGCGCCTGCTGCTCGGCGGCGGTGAAACGCCCGGAGGTGGGGTAGTCGGCGCAGGCGGTGCTGCCGGAGTCACCCGAGGCGGCAACGATGGTCTGTCCCTGGGCGGCGGCCTGCTCGAGGATGGCGTTGCCCTGCTGGAGATCGGTGGCGCTGAGGAAGGTCTCGCACTGGCCGTAGCTGATGCTGATGACCTCGGCAAGGTTCTGGTCGATGGCGTAGGTGAGCGCGTCGAAGACGCCGAAGTTGGGACTGCTGCCGGTGTAGACGAGGAAGACGTTGGCGGCGGGAGCCATGCCGGAGGCGTACTCCAGGTCGATGTCGGACTCGCCGGCATCGCCGGGAAAGATGGCCTCGACGCCGGTGCCGGGGACGAGGACGGAGAAGGGGAGGTTGGCGGTGGTGGCGAGAACCTGGAAGGTGCGGATGGAGGAGAAGTCACTGACGTTGACGAAGGACTGGCCGACGACGGCGATGGAGTGACCGGTGCCGGTGAAGGTGGAGCCGGTGTCGTAGAGGACGGCGAGGTCTTTGGGGGTGAGGAGGTGGGCTTCGGTGGAGAGTGAGGTGAAGGCGGGGCGAGGGAGAGATTTGACCTGGGGTTTGGGCCGGAGGTCCGAGAGATGGAGGATGGCGGTGGTGATGGCGGCGAGATCGGCGGGGAGGGAGAGATCGGCGGCGGGGGCGAGGTGGAGCTGGTTGTCTATCTGGTAGCGATGGAGGGCGGCGCCGAAGGCCGTGCGAACCTGGGCGGCGGTGCCCGAAAAGGTGAGGCGATCATGGGCGCGGGAGAGGCCGATGACGGTGAAGCCCTGGGCGGCGAGCCAGTCTTTGGTGAGGGCGAGATCGGCGTCGGCCATGCCGAAGCGCTGGCCGAAGGCCTCGGGGGTGAGCCAGTGATGGAAGCTGGGGGAGGCGGGGTTCTGCTGGTCGGCGAGCAGGGTTTCGAGGTCGGCCTGCTGCGCGGCGGAGCGGCGGAAGACGAGGGTGATGCCGGGGACGGGGGTGGCGTCAGGGATGGGGCCGAGGTCCTGGGCGTGGAGGGTGCGGGGCGGACGGGAGTTGGCGAGCGGCACGCGGGCGCCGTCGCGGATGGCGCCGCGGAGG
>CAXSEC010000173.1:0-7489 GCA_964236325.1 uncultured Acidobacteriaceae bacterium
AGCGATGGTCTTCGCTATGACATTCAACTGAAAGGATCGGGGCCGACGGACTTCTCGCGGCGCGGGGATGGGCGAGCGGCGCTCGGCCCGGTGCTGCGGGAGTACCTGGTCAGCGAGGCGATGGCGGCGCTTGGCATCCCGACCACACGCGCTCTCGCGGCGATCACCACGGGAGAACAGGTGCGTCGCGACGTGGCGCTTCCGGGTGCCATTTTCACGCGCGTGGCTGCCAGCCATCTTCGGGTTGGCAGCTTCCAATACTTTGCCGCGCGGAACGATGTGGAGGCAACACGCCGACTAGCCAACTACGCGATAGCTCGCCACTACCCTGAGGCCGCAGAATCTGACAAGCCGTTTCTATCTTTCCTCAAAGGCGTTATCGCGCGACACGCAGACTTGGTGGCGCACTGGATGCTCGTTGGCTTCATCCATGGCGTGATGAACACGGATAACACCTCGATCTCGGGAGAGACGATCGACTACGGTCCCTGCGCCTTCATGGAGGCTTATGATCCGGACGCAGTCTTTAGCTCAATCGATCATCAAGGGCGCTACGCGTACAGCAATCAGCCGCACGCGGCGCATTGGAACCTGACACGACTTGCCGAAAGTCTGCTTCCCTTACTGACGGAAGAAGAAGGCAACGAGGAGGGTGCGCTGGCAGCGGCGCGTGACGCGCTTCAATCCTTTGGCCCGCGCTTCGAACGGACACGCGGTGATGGTCTGCGTCGCAAGCTCGGATTCTTCACCGAGCATGAAGGCGACAGCCAGATCGCAGAAGATCTACTCGAACGTATGGCGGCCAACCAGGTTGACTTCACACTCTTGTTTCATCGTCTAAGCAGCGCGGCAGCAGGCGATCGCGACAGTGATCAGTCCACGCGCGCGTTGTTCAAGGATCCCGCCGCCTACGATGCCTGGGCTGTGACCTGGAGGCGACGGCTTACGCTTGAGCGTGAGTCGCTGGGCGCGCGTAGAGCCGTGATGCTTCGCGTGAACCCAGCGGTTATTCCGCGGAACCACCTGGTCGCCGCGGCGATCGACGCTGCTGTCGATCATGCGGATTTCTCGCTCTTCGAAGAACTTCTGGCGGTGGTGTGCGAGCCTTATGCGGAGCACTCGGAGCAATACACTACTCCAGCCAGACCGAACGAGCGCGTCACCCAGACCTTCTGCGGCACGTAGCTGACACACTCCAAGCGTTCTGCCCACGCATCTTTAAGCATAGCCAACATGGCCTCTCGCCTCATCATCAACGCAGATGATTTTGGACTGACGATCGGAGTCAACCGAGCGATCGCAACGCTGTATCAAGCGGGCGTTCTTTCGTCCGCCACCCTGATGGCCATCGGCGGGGCCTTTGACGATGCTGTACACACTGCGAAAGAAAACGCGGGGCTTGGTGTCGGATGCCATGTCGTGCTTGTGGACGGAGATCCGCTCAGCCCTCGCGATCAGATCCCGACCCTGCTCGGACCGGACCGTACACGACTGCGCCCGTCACTTGCGGCTTTTGCTCGAGCGGCGCTGCTCGGCCGGCTGGATGAAGAGGAGATTGAAAGCGAAGCCAGCGCGCAGATCCAATGTTTAATCGACGCCGGCATACGCCCCACTCACATCGACAGCCACAAACATACCCACATGTTTCCCTCTGTGTTGCGGCCCTTACTCCGCGTCGCCAAGCACTTCGGGATCGCTGCGATCCGCAACCCCTTTGAACCATCCTGGAGCCTGCCGCTGGGCCGAGCTCGAGCCTTGAGGCGCTTGCAGGTTCGCCTGCTTGGATTGCTGGAACCCGGCTTCCATCGGCGGGTAAAAGCCTGTCAGCCATACGTGAAGACGACCAACGGCGCTCTGGGAGTCGCCGCGACCGGCACTCTCGATGAAGGCACGCTGGCTACGTTGTTGCACCTCCTTCCTCCGGGTACGTGGGAGCTGGTCTGCCATCCTGGCGCCTGCGACGACGAGCTTCGAAGCATCGCGACCCGTCTCCTGGCAGAGCGGGAGGTCGAATGGAAGGCACTCCTCAAAGTCGTCCCCGAGATGCTCATCGCCGGAGAGATTGAGCTCGTCTCATTTCGAGCTTTACAGGATTCTGCTGAAAGCAGGCGAAGGTGATGCCACGTAGACTCACGAGAAGAGACGCACACGCATGAAGATCGGTATCACCTGCTACCCCACCTACGGCGGATCGGGAGTCGTCGCCACCGAGCTCGGCATTGAACTCGCTCAGCGCGGTCATGAGGTCCACTTCATCACCTATTCGCAGCCGTTTCGCCTGACCGGCCGCGAGGCGCGAATCCATTTTCACGAAGTCGCCGCGTCGAACTACCCGCTTTTTGAGCATCCGCCGTACGATCTTGCGCTCGCCACGCGGATGGCCGAGGTCGCTGATTTCTACGAGCTCGATCTGCTGCATGTGCACTACGCGATTCCTCACTCCGTGTCTGCGGTCCTCGCCAGGCAGATGCTGCAAAGCCAGCCACTCTCCGAGCGAAGCCGCTACCTTCCGGTCATCACCACGCTGCATGGGACAGACATCACACTCGTTGGACTCGACCCATCGTACCTGCCCATCACTCGCTTTGGCATCGAGCAATCTGACGGAGTCACGGCCATCTCCGCGCATCTACGAGAGCGCACAGAGACCGCTTTTTCAACGAAGAATGCCATCGAGGTTATCCGCAACTTCGTGAACTGTGACGTGTACGTGAGGGATGCGAAGAGGGTTGCGGAACTCCGCCCGCAGTATGCCTCTGCCGACGAGCGACTCCTGGTTCATCTGTCGAACTTCCGCCCCGTCAAGCGTGTTCAGGATGTCGTGGAGGTCTTTGCCCGGATAGTGCGTGAGGTGCCGGCAAGGCTCATGCTGATCGGCGATGGTCCGGAGCGTTCCCTTGCGGAGCATCTCGCACGGCACCATAAGGTGCAGGACCGTATTCACTTTCTGGGCAAGCAGGATAACGTCAGCGATCTGCTGCCTCTCGCCGACCTGATGCTCATGCCAAGTGAGATGGAGTCGTTTGGGCTGGCGGCTCTGGAGGCCATGGCCTGCAGTGTCCCCACCATCGGGACGCGCGTCGGCGGGGTGCCTGAACTCATCGAGGACGGCGTGAACGGCTGCCTCTTCCCCGTCGGCGATGTTGACAGCATGAGCCAGACTGCGATCGCCCTGCTGCGTGACCCAGAGCGTTTGAGGAGCATGGCCGTGCGTGGCCGCAAGACAGCGCAGGATCACTTCTGTGCCTCAAGGGTCATCCCTCTCTACGAGCGGTACTACGAGGAGGTAATCGGCAGGACGCCGCGAACCATCGGCTGCTAGGTCTAGGAGCGCGTGATGGCACGCATCGCCTCCGCCACCCGCGCACCGGCGCCCTGCACGCCCGCGAGAGCGGCCCTCGCCCACTCTTCCGCGTCATGGTCAAGGAGCGGCATGGACAACATGACCTGAGTTCCCCGGCCAGGACGCCCGTTCATCTCCACCGTGGCCAAGCCGCCATAAAGCACCTGCATTCGTTCCCGCACATTGCGCATGCCCACTCCCAGACCGGGCCGGCGGACAGCGGTCGATGGGCTCTCTGGGGTGACCCGTTCTGGAGGAATGCCCAGACCGTCATCTTCCACCTCCAGCACCAGACGCCTGCCGGTAATGCGGCTGCGCAAGGTTACGGTTCCGCCGTTGATGCGCGGCTCAAGACCGTGCTTGATGCTGTTTTCGATCAGGGGCTGCAGCAACATACTTGGCACGACGACATCCAGCGTGTCCTCGGCTATCTCCTTGACGACCCGCAGCTTCTCTCCAAAGCGCATGACCTCGATCGCGAGGTAGTCGTCGATGAAGCTGAGCTCCTCGCGCAATGGAACGAAGGCATCGCGATCTTTTAGAAGGACCCGAAGGATGTTGGCTAACTTGCCGATCATCTCGCGAGCGAGATCCGGCTTCAGACGAATCAGCGACGTAATCGAGTTCAGAGTGTTGAAGAGGAAGTGTGGGTTGATCTGTCGCTGTAATGCGTCGAGCCTGGCCTCCAGCAGAAGCCTTCCCTGCTCTTCAAGCTGACGTTCCACTCGGATTGCGTTCCAGATCTTCAACGGAATGCCAACGATCACCGGCGCCGACGCGCAGATTGCCAGCTCCACCAGCCAGGACATGGAGTGCAGCTCAAAGAGCCGTCGCGGATTGAGCGAGGAGAGAAAGCTGATGACAAACTGGAGCGCCGTAATCAAAAGAAGAAGAAGGATCTGCCGGTCGAACTGCGGACGACGTAGGTTGCGCGTGACCCAGCGATAGACACTGAGATCGATCATCGGCGAAAAAGACCAGACCTCTTCAAGATCGGTGAAGTGGCGAAAACCGCCGGCGAGACCTGCAATCAGCAGATTGGTGGGCAGCGACCAGAACTCGTGGTGCAGCATGGCAGGGACCGCCAGAGCGAAGCCGCCGGCCATAGCCGCTAGAGGTCCGATGAGAATGCCCAACAGGACTGTGGTTTCAAACGAGAGATCAGCCGCAAGGAAGTTCGAGACCGACACCCGAATCCAGACGCCCAGCACGAGCGGCAGACAGATCAGTGCCACCAGACCCAGCGTCTGCCGCGGTGTGCGGTGCGGCGCGAACAGAAGACCCTTGAAGGTCGTGGAGCGAGCAAGCGACGTCGAGAAGGCTGCGGCAACTCCCAGTTCGATCAGGAGCGTGATTAAAATCAGCTTGGGATCAGGCTGCGGCACCTCTTCACTCTACGCTGCGAATCCCGGGCGAACGCTGCGAATCATATAATGGAATGGTGCCCGTGATGACGATTCAGAAACTTGCCGATGCCGACTTCCCCACTCGTTGGGGGCACTTTCGCATCCTGGGCTTTGAAGGTACAACCGAGAATCCCGAACCATGCAGTGCCGCTTTACCTGTGCCTCTGCTGCGCGTTGAGGGAGCTGTTGCTCTTGTCATGGGCAGTCTCGTCAGCGCGCCGCCGATCGTTCGCATCCATTCGCAGTGTCTGACCGGAGATGTGTTTCACTCCCTTCGCTGCGACTGTCGGCAGCAGCTTGAGCTCGCCATGGCCACCATCGCGGAGGCGGGAAGCGGGATCGTCCTCTACGAACAGCAGGAAGGCCGCGGTATCGGGCTTATGGCCAAGCTGCGCGCCTATGAGCTGCAGGATCGTGGTCGCGACACGATCGAGGCGAACCTGGAGCTTGGCTTCAAGGCAGATTGCCGCGTCTTCGAGTTGCCCGCGCTGATCCTGCAGCATCTCGGAGTGCACGCCGTCCGATTGATGACGAACAATCCGGAAAAGGTCGCAGCCCTGGAGGCGCACGGCATTCGCGTTGTGGAACGCCTTTCGGCCGTAGTGCCGGAGTCAATCGAGAACGCACGCTACCTTGAAACGAAGCGCGACAAGATGGGCCACCTGGTCAGCTAGCCTCTGGCCGCTTCTGAGCATCAGCAGGGCCTCGATACCTGAGTAACTTCGCCGTCGTGACCATCTGTCCGGCGTGCCGCTGCGTGTGTTCGGCGGAATGAACAAGCAGGCCGCCGACGGTCGTCGGCAGTCGCTTGCGTCCAATCCCGCGTGGCTCGGCCATCTCGGACTTATTAAGCTGTAGAACGCGAGAGATTGCAGCGGCCACACCGTGGCTGAACTCCTGAAGCGTCCCCGCGCCAGCTCCGGGCTGATGTTCCGACGAGAGAAGTGCTAGTTGCTCCCCGCTTAATGCGCGATTCTCTGCGTACGTGAGCAGGCGATCGAGTGAGCGGGCGATGTGGCGAAGATGGAAGGCGACACTTGGCAGACCATCCGGACGGCGTTCCATCTCCTGGTCCGTCAGACCCTTGACCCAGCGATCTACATCTTCAAGCGCAAGCTGGAGCGCGTGAATCACTCCGCGACGCAGTGGATCGAGCTCCGTCCATGTGTTGCGCATCCAGGGTTCAGCGGCGGGTTCAGCGGAGGATCGAAGCCCATCTGCAAAGTTCGTCATAAGTCCTTTCTTTGCCGGAAAGCTCTCACTACATCGCCGACGTCCTGATGCTCCCGATCCACGGCATCGTTCATCGCGCGTATATCTTCCGCGGAGATCCGACCCGCCAAACGGCTGACCGCAGGCCCGAGCGTCGGATGCAGCCGAAGCGACTCGACACGCACTAGAGGAACCGCCTGGTAGGGAGGAAAGTAGTGGCGATCATCGGCCAGGGCGAACAACCCGAAGGCCTGGATCGGTCCGTCGGTCGAGTTGCCGGCCACGATCTCAACCTGGTTCGCGATGAGCGAGCGATAGAGCAGGCCGAGATCCATCACGCGCGGCGAGCTTGCGAAGCGCAGACCATAGGCCGCCTCCAGACCGCGCAGGCCATCTGGCCGCTCCTCAAACTCATAGCCGACGGCAAGGTGCATCGTCGGCGCGTACGGTATCAGCGAGGAAAGGGTCGTCAGGTGAAGATGGCTTGCCTCCGGTCCGCGAACGACCATGGCAAAGGTATCCTCAAAGCCGAGTGACGGACCAACAGCCACACGGTACTGCTCCCGATAGAGGCGTGTAATCGTCTTCATGACACGATCCGAGTCGCGATCGAGAGGCTGCTTCAGGATCGCCGTCAGCGCGGTTCCGGTGTACTCCACATAGGCGTCGATTCGCCCGCTCACCAGCGCCTGCTGGCAGATGTAGCTGCCCGCAAGATAGAAGCGGCGCTCCACCCTGCCCCCGCCCAGCGCCTCAATCTCCTGAGCCAGCAGCTCGCCAAGGACTGTCTGCTCGGTGAAGTTCTTGGCACCGATTGTGATGCGCGAAGAGCGTGGCGGCGCACAGGCAATCACGCAGACCAGTCCTAGACTGACAAGCACCGCACTCAGCGTCTGGCACCAGCGGGCTCTCATAAGGAATGTGCTCCAACCGAGACGCGGCGTTCCAGAATGCCCAGGCCGGTATCCGCAAGCAGAGCGAGCACTGCGGCAGGGATCGCCCCGGCAAGCACCAGGCCATTATCAACACTGGCGACACCGCGAAAGATCAACTCTCCAAGCCCACCCGCACCGATGGCCGCGGCGATGGTTGCCACACCGACGCAGATCACAGTCGCTGTGCGGATGCCGGCGAGAATCAGACTCGCGGCCAGCGGCAGCTCCACCTTCATCAGGCGCTGCCAGTTCGTCATACCAAGAGCGTTCGCGATGTCGCGAAGCGCTGGATCAATGCCCTCAATACCCACGAAGGTGTTCCGCAGGATCGGTAACAGGGCGTAGCCGGTAAGCGCCAGGATCGCCAGACGCGCGGCGTTCTCGCCCAACCACGGAACAGGCAAGAGCAGGCCAAAGAGTGCCAGACTGGGGATCGTCTGAACGATATTTGCCGCGGCGAGCGTCGGCTTCGCGAGAGCGTGATGCCGTGTCAGCAGGATGCCAAGCGGCACACCAATTGCCACGGCCAGCAACATGGCGCTGCCGGTAAGCCACAGGTGCTCAAAGCTGAGGCGCGCCATCTCCCAGCCATG
>CAXSEC010000174.1:0-7416 GCA_964236325.1 uncultured Acidobacteriaceae bacterium
ATGCACCCGCTCCAGCGTCGCCAGCGGATAGCTACGAAATATCTGCTCGATTACGCGCCCAAAATTCTCCGTCGTCGGCACCATATCGCGAAACTCCGCCAGCAGATTTAGGTTCTGATGATCAAACCGCTCGATGACCTCGGCCTGCGCGAAGCGATCAAGATCCGCCAAGTTTGTAACCATGCCGGTTACAGCATCCACCGGACCTGCCATCGTCACCTCGATCGTATAGTTGTGCCCATGTCCATGCGGATGATTGCACTTGCCGTAGACAGCCCGATTCCGCTCCTCATCCAGGCTCGCCGCGTGCAGCCGATGCGACGCGGCGATCTGCCAGCGCCGTGAAAGCCGCGCAATCGGCACACCGGCCGGCGACGCCGCGCTCACGCCATCTCCCCAAAGTAGTCCGCAAACAGATCCTCGCGCTCATACACCCGCACCCGGTGCAGCCGTGCCTGCGGAATCTTGCCCTCCAACCGCGTCCAGATCGACACGGCGATGTTCTCCACCGTCGGCTGCCGCGTGGCAAACTCCGGAACCTCCAGGTTCAGGTGGCGATGGTCGTACACGCTCACCACCTCGCGCTCCAGCACGTCCTTCATCTCCTTCAGATCCACCACAAACCCCGTCACAGCATCCGGCTCGCCCGCCACCGTCACCTCCAGCACATAGTTGTGTCCATGCCCATTGCGGTTCGAGCACTTACCGAATACCGCCTCGTTCCGCTCCGCGCTCCACGCCTCCACCCAATAGAAGTGAGCCGCCGAAAACTCCGCCCTGCGCGTCAACAACACCATCATCTCTCCAGTTTAACCGACTCTCTGCGCCCAAGCCTCATCGCAGATTTGGGTTATACCGCCGCCCCTTCCACACCACCTCCCGCTGCACCCGGTGCCGCAGCGTACTGCGCAGCAGCAGAAACACAAACAGCGGCAAGCCCAGCGGCGAGATCGCCGTATCGAGCGCCCCCGCGTGCGCCCGCGCCACCCGCGTGTAGAACCGCAGCAGCGACCGCGCCCACACCAGCCAGATCGCCGCCTGCTGCCACCACAGCAGCCCGGGCCACGTCACCGCCACCACCGGCAGGCTCACCAGCAACAGCATATCGAGCACCCGCCACAGCGCCAGGCTCACCGGCGACGGCATCAGCGACGCCAGGTTCTTCGTCCATCCCGCCACCATCTCGCCCGTCGTTGCATACATCCTCGCCGCGACCGCCTCGGGCGCCGACCGCAGCCGGATCGCCTTCCCCGCGCGCTTCACCGAGCGCGCCAGCGCCACATCCTCGACCACATTCATCCCCGCCCCGCGATGCCCGCCCGCGTCAGAGTACGCCTCCCGCTCCACCAGCAGGAACTGCCCGTTCGCCGCCGCCAGCGCACTCCCCGCATCGTTCACCTTCGCCGGCGGATACACGCTCGCCAGCTCGGAAAAGATCAGCGGCATCACCGTCCGCTGCAGCAATCCATGCACCACCTGCCGCGGCGAGTACGAAAGCAGCGCCACCCCATGCCGCTCCGCCTCGCGCAACGATCGCGACACCGACCCCGCCTCATGCAGCGTGTCCGCATCCGTAAACAGCAGCCACGCCCCGCGTGCGACCTGCGCCCCCGCCCAGCACGCCGCACTCTTCCCCGTCATCCCCGAGCCAGATCGAGCGTCCGCCCCAGCCTTCTCGGCCGTCCACGCCGGAGCCTCCATCACCACCAGCCCGGTCGCACTCTCCGGCTCGCGCGCCACCTCCGCCGCAAACAGATCCTCCGCCAGCCGCCGCGTGCCATCGCTCGATTCATCATCGACGACGATAATCTCCCATTGCCGCCCCAGCGCAAACCCCGGCTCCGTCTGCCGCAGCAGCGACTCCAGACACCCCGGCAGGTTCCGCGCCTCATCCCGCGCCGGCACAATCACCGTCACCTCAAACTCCGCGGCCGCCCCATCCCCCCGCTTCGGCGCCAGCGCCGCCTGCACACTCGGCCGCTCCCGCTCGTCCATCAGCCCCAGCACCGGCTCGCCTCGTCGCACCACGCCACACCTCAGCTACGAGCATAGCCGCCACCGCATCAGCATCGGTCCTGGCAACCCGGCTGGCGCCAGCTTTCGTATGATGGGCTACAAGGAATCTGTCGTGACCCTCCGCGCCCCGCACATCCTCACCGCCACCCTTCTCACCCTCGTCCTCGGCTGCGACCGCGGCGACCACCCGCAGGCCCTCGCCAAGCCCGCCCCCCAGTTCACCATCTCGGACGGCACCCAGACCGTCGACCTCGCCAAGCTCCGCGGCCAGACCGTCGTCCTCAATCTCTGGGCCACCTGGTGCGCCCCCTGCATCCAGGAGCTCCCCAGCCTGCTCGAGCTTCATCAGCAGATGCCCAACCTCGCCATCGTCGGCGTCGCCATGGATCAGTCCGACGACGTCTACCGCCGCTTCCTCACCGACCACCACGTCGCCATCACCACCGTCCGCGACGCCGACGGCCGCATCAACCAGCTCTACGGCACCGCCCAAATCCCCGAAACCTACATCATCGACAAACACGGCGTCCTCCGCCGCAAGTTCGTCAGCGCCCAGATCTGGACCAGCCCCGAGATCAAAAGCTACCTCGCCCACCTGCAGTAGAGCAGAGCGCCCTCCCCCGGTCCGCGTCCCTCCTCCCTTCCTCACATCCACGTTGAAGCAATCAAACACACCTTTATTCAGAGTGGAATCTCGGGAAGCGAGCACGCCCTGCTCGCAAATCCGAGAAGTGCCCTGCATCTTAGAAGGCCATGCCCTTTCTCGATACCCTCCTTGGCAAACCTCTCGCCACGGACCAGGACTCCGAACAGCGGGTCGGTGTTGCCGCCGGCGTTCCCACCTTCGGCCTCGACGCCCTCGGCTCCGCCGCCTACGGTCCTGAGGCCGCACTCACCATCCTCATCCCCGCCGCCGCCGCCGGCATCGCGTACGTCATGCCGATCAGCCTCACCATCATCGGCCTGCTCATCATCGTGTACTTCTCCTATCGCCAGACCATCGACGCCTATCCCAAAGGCGGCGGCTCCTACACCGTCGCCAGTGAAAACCTTGGCCGCGTTCCCGGCCTGCTCGCCGCCGCCGCGCTCATGCTCGATTACCTGCTCGACGTCGGCGTTGGCATCTCCACCGGTGTCGGCGCCCTCGTCTCCGCCGCGCCAAAGCTCGCCCCGCATACGCTCGCCATCTGTCTTGTCATTCTCGTTCTGCTCGCACTCATCAATCTTCGCGGCGTTCGTGAGAGTGGCGTTCTGTTCATGCTGCCCACCTACCTCTTTGTCCTCTGCCTGCTCGGCGTCCTTGGCTGGGGAAGCCTGCATGCCAGCCTCGCCGGCGGACACCCGCATTCCCTCGTCCCGCCGCCCCGGCCCGGGTCGCAGCCAGGCCTCCAGTCCGCCCCACACGCAGTCACCGCCGTTGGTACCTGGCTGCTCATCCGCGCCTTCGCCAGTGGCTGCACAGCGCTTACTGGAGTTGAAGCCGTCAGCAACGGCGTCATGGCCTTCAAGGATCCCAGCACCCGGACCGCCCGTCGCACCCTTGCCGTCATCGTCGTTCTGCTCGGCATCTTCCTCGCCGGCATCGCCCATCTCACCGCGGTCTACGGCATCCTGGCTACCGACCCAGGCAAACCCGGCTACCAGAGCCTGCTTTCCATGATCACCGCTGCCGTCGTCGGCAAAGGCCTCATCTACTACGTCACCATCGCCTCCATCCTCGTCGTCCTTTCTCTCTCCGCAAACACCGCCTTCGCGGACTTTCCCCGCCTTTGCCGCGCCGTCGCCGAAGATGGCTATCTGCCGCGCTTCTTCGCCATCCGTGGCCGCCGTCTGGTCTACACCGAAGGCATCCTGGTTCTCTCCTTCCTCTCCGCCGGCGTCCTCATCCTCTTCGATGGCGTCACTGATCGCCTCATTCCGCTCTTCGCCATCGGTGCCTTCCTTGCCTTCACCCTGTCGCAGGCCGGCATGGTCATGCATTGGCATCGGAACGGCGGCACCCGATCAAAGCTCTACATGACCATCAACGGCATGGGCGCCGTCGCAACCGGCTGCACCGTGGTCATCGTCCTGGTTGCCAAATTCCTGGAAGGTGCCTGGATCACCGTCCTCCTCGTCCCTCTTCTCATCCTGCTCATGCTCGCGGTTCATCGTCACTATCTCCGCGTGCGAAAGGATACAGAGCTCTCCACCTTTACCCTTGCGGTCTCGCATCAGCCGCCCCTCGCCATCGTTCCCATCTCGGACTGGAACCGGACCTCCCAGGCCGCTCTTCAGTTCGCCTGCTCGCTCACCCGCGAGGTCCAGGTGCTTCACGTCGAGTGCCCGGACGAGCACGGTGAAAAACCCGCCTCCCCATGGCAGGATCAACTGGTCGCCGCCGCAGAAAACGCCGGAACCCAGCCTCCGCAAATCGTCTCCATTGCCTCTCCCTTTCGCTTCATCACCACCCCGATCCTCAACTACGTCCTCGAGACCGAAAAACAGTTTCCCGACCGCCGCATCCTCGTCGTTGTCCCGGAGCTCATCGCCCGTCACTGGTACCAGTACTTCCTGCACAATCACCGCTCTACCGTCCTCAAAACCATCCTGCTCGCACGCGGCAATGACCGGATCGTCATCATCAACGTTCCCTGGTACCTCCCAGCCGCCTGACCCATCTGCTTGCCGCTATCGGCCGCCCTCTGGCCGCCCTCTGCAGGATCGATCCACGCGCGACGCCTGCACCCGGCCTACGCGGAGATCTCTTGCGCCTCATACGCTGCCGCACCTGCTCCTCGCAGAGACCTGGCATCTTTCCTCACAGTCGGCCATCCCGGCTGGCGGCCGCATCCGCTAAACTCCATCCATGACCCAGCTTGACGTCCTCTACCGCTACGGCATTCCGCCCTCTGAGAGCTCCGTTCTCGCCATGGCTCGCGTCCGCGAGGTCTACGGCATCCGCCACCTCGAGCTCAACGAGCGCGAGAAGACCGTTCGCATCGAGTACGACGCCAGCCGTCTCACCGAGTCCGTTATCCACCAGCTCCTCCGCCGCTCCGGCCTCGACATCGTCGAGCGCGTCGCCCTCACCACAACACCCCCGCCGCCGCCGCCGCCCGCGGAAGCCGCTCCAGCTCCCAAGCCCGCGGCGTAGATCGTCCGTCGCTGATCAGCCGCGCCGCACCTCCAGCAACATCTCTGGGCACACGCCGCCGCCTGTCGTACACTCTCACTGAGCAGCACCCCACGCGCCCGTAGCTCAGCTGGATAGAGCATTTGGCTTCGAACCAAAGGGTCGGAGGTTCGAATCCTTCCGGGCGCACCACTCCCAGCCGCAACCCTGCCAAAGGCTCGTGCCGCGTGTCTGCAAGGATCAGGAAGCATTCGAGCGTTCCTCTGTGGAAGGTGTCAGGTGCCGGTGTGCTGAAAGCGTAAACACTCCATGGCCTCTCGCCCCGGCAATTTACAACCATTTGTCTCCTTTGACGTCTTTGACACCCTGCTTACCCGCGCCATCGGCGAGCCCGTCGATCTCTTCCTTCTGCTCGGCCGTCAGCTTCTGCTCTCAGGCGACATCACCTGCTCCGCCGAGATCTTCGCCCGCGAGCGCGTTCACGCGGAAGATCGCGCCAACAGCCTCAGCCATCCCGCCACCCTCACCGCCATCTATACCGAGGTCGTGCGCTCCCGCGGCCTGCCCGCCACCCGCGTAGAGCCCCTCGCCGAGCGCGAGCGCCAGCTCGAACGAACCCTCTCCCGCATCATTCCCGGTGCCGACGATCTCCTCAATCGCCACCGCGCCGCCGGCGCCGCCATCCTCTTCGTCACTGACACGTACTTCTCCTCCGCCTTCATCGAAGAGCTGCTCCACGTACAAGGCCTCTTCCATCCCGGAGACCGCATCTTCGCCTCCTGCGAGTGCCAGGCCGATAAGAGCCGCGGTTTGCTTTTCCCCCATGTCAGCCGCGCTCTCGGCACCAAGCCGAACGCCCTGCTGCATCACGGCAACCACGCCGTCGCCGACGTCCGCAACGGCCGCCTCTCCGGCTGGCAGGTGCGCCACCTACCCCAGGCCAACCTCAATCGTTACGAGCGCGCCCTCTCCGCCCAGGCCTTCGCCACCGGCGGTCTCAGCTCGCTACTCGCCGGCGCCTCGCGCAGCGCCCGCCTGGCATCCCTCACTCCGACTGCAGCTGCCAACCCGCCATCGCCCGACACGCCCGCCAGCATCGTCACCGTCGCCGCCGGTGTCATGGCCCCAACCCTCGTTGCCTGGATGATGTGGACCCTTCGCCAGGCCAGGCGCGATGGCCTCGATCGCCTCTACTTCGTCAGCCGCGACGGACAGATCCTCCTCGATCTCGCCCAGCGCCTGCAGCCCATCCTCGGCACCGCCCTCGATCTTCGCTACCTCTACAGCAGCCGCCAAGCAACGCAGCTCGCCGGCTCGGCCGAAGCCTCCTTCCGCGACATGCTCCGCCTGCACAGCTGCCGCATGGTCGATGTAATCGAGTTCCTCAACCTCGATCCCGCAACCTTCTCCACCCTGCTTCCGCCAGACCTTCAAGACCAGTCGCGCTGGTCCGCTAACCTCTCTCCAGCCGACCGCGCCAGTCTGCTCGCGTTGCTTGCCACCGAACCCTTCCAGCAGCTCTTCCGTTGCCAGTCAACCGACGCCCGAGCTACCCTGCTCAGCTACCTGGCCCAGGAAGGCTGGGCCGATGCCGTGACCTTCGGCGTCGTGGACGTCGGCTGGCGAGCCAGTCTCGCCGGCATCCTTCCCATCATCCTCGCCGGCTCCAGCCTCACACCGCCGCATCGCTTCTACTTCTTCGGTCTGGGCGACGACGCCCGCCGCAACGCTGGCCCGGACAATGCGGCAAAGCTCGAGGCCTGGTTCTACGACGACAGCTACCGCCACGGCTATCTGCCCTACATGGCCAACACCTCCTCGCTACTGGAGATGTTCTGCGCCGGCGACCACGGCGCCGTCACCGGCTTCGCTCACACCGCGACCGGCATCGTTCCCGTCCTTCGTTCCCCCACCTCCGCCATGCACGATTGGGGCCTGCCAGCCATGCGCCGCACCACCGTCGCCTTCACCCAGGAGCTCGTCACCACGCTCGAGTCCGATCTTGGCTCGATCGACCTCGACGTCGATCTCCGGCGAGCCGTCGCCAAAGTCCTCAAGCTCTTCTGGCAGGATCCCACCGAGAAGGAAGTTCGCGCCTGGGGCTCCTTCCCGGTCGAAGTCACCTTCAACAACACCATCGTCAAACCCATTGCCGAGCGGGTTGGCGCCAGCCAGCTCTGGCACGCCGCTCGCACCCGCAAGCTCTCCTTCCGCTCCAGCCACAGCTGGCCCCACGGCACCGCCCAGACCAGCAGCTGGCCCGCCCGCCTGCTCCTCAACACCCT
>CAXSEC010000175.1:0-7405 GCA_964236325.1 uncultured Acidobacteriaceae bacterium
CTCCACAACCTCGATCGCTCCTACAAAACCGGCCCCACCGAAACCTTCATCCTCCGCCGCATCGAGCTCTCCATCCGGCAGGGCGAGTTCCTCACCATCATGGGTCCCTCCGGCGCCGGTAAATCCTCGCTCCTCAACATCCTTGCCATGCTTGACGACGGCTGGCGCGGCGACTTCCGCTTTGATGACACCGCCGTCCAGACGCTCAACCGCAAGCAGCGCGCCGACCTCGCCCGCCGCCGCATCGGCATGGTCTTCCAGTCCTATCACCTGCTTGACGACCTCACCGTCGCCGAAAACATCGACCTTCCGCTCTCCTACAAAGACATCGCCCGCGCGGAGAGGCTAGCGCTGGTGGCCGATACCCTGGACCGCTTCAACATCGTCGCCAAAAGAGATCTCTTCCCCTCCCAACTCTCCGGCGGCCAGCAGCAGCTCGTCGGCATCGCCCGCGCCGTCATTCACCGGCCCTCACTCCTGCTCGCCGACGAACCAACCGGCAACCTCCACTCCGAGCAGGCCGCCGAGATCATGCAGCTCTTCCGCAAGCTCAACGATGAAGGCACCACCATCGTTCAGGTCACCCACTCCGAGACCAACGCCGCCTACGGCTCCCGCCTGATTGAGCTGCGCGACGGCTGGCTCACCCGCGACAGCAGCCGTCCCAACCTGGACATCTACTCCGGGAGATCCGCGTAATCATGATCGTCAGACCACGCCGCATCTCCCTCGCCAGCCTGCTCTTGCTCGCAACCTCACTCCACGGAGCACAGGCGTCACTCCTTGCCGCTCAGGCAACAGCCGGCGCGCAGGAGGTGCCTGCAACGCCTGATCGCCCAGCCCTGCGCCTCGACATACCCCACTCCTACAACCCGATCCGCGCCTATCGCGCCAGCACGGTCCCTCAGCCTGACCTTACAAACTCGCCGCGTCTCGACACACTGGTTCATGACGGCGTCCTCGAGCTCTCCCTGCGCGACGCGATCAATCTCGCGCTTGAAAACAACCTGGACCTCGCCATCGCCCGCTACAACATCCCCATTGCCCGTGCCGACGTCCTCCGCACCCAGGCCGGCGGCGTCTTTCGCGGGGTCAACACCGGCGTCGTGCAGAACACCCCCGGCGGCGGTATCGGCGGCTTCGGCTCAGGCGCATCCGGAGCCGGAGCCGGCGGCACTACCGGCGGTGCGGGCGGTGCCGGAGCCGGCGCCTCGGGCCTGGTCACCTCGACCCTCGGTACCGGCAGCACCGTCTCCTCCTACGATCCGCTCCTCACGGGCGAGCTCAACGTCGAACACTACACCGAGCCGCTCTCAAACCTGACCGTCTATAACGTGCCGGTTCTGCGCAACAACACCATCAACGGAAACATCTTCTTCACGCAGTCCTTCCCCACCGGCACCACCCTCACCGCCACCCTCACCAATCGCCGCAACACCACCAACAGCACCTTCACCTTCCTCAATCCCGAGCTCGACACCTACTACCAGGTCGCGTTACAGCAGGAGCTGCTCTCGGGCTTCGGCTTCGGCCCCAACCTGCGCTATCTGCGCATCGCCCGCAACGATCAGAAGATCTCCGACCAGGCATTTGCGCTGCAGGTCATCACCACCGTCACGCAGATCGCGAACATCTACTGGGACCTGGTGAGCGCGTATGAAGACGAGCAGGTCAAGAGCCGCTCGCTCGACTTTGCTAATCAAACGCTGGCCACCGGCCGCAAACAGCTCGAGCTTCAAGCCATCCCGGCGCTGGACGTGCTCAAAGACGAAGGCGAAGTCGCCGCTCGCGAGCAGGACCTCACCATCGCGCGCTCGCAGCTTCGCTTTCAGGAGCTCCTCATCAAGAACGCCCTCACCAAGAACCTCGACGACCCCACCTTTGAGAGCCTGCCCGTCCGCCCGACAGACCTCAGCACCGTCGCCCGCGCCGCTACCAGCGCAACTGCCGCAGCTCCCACCGAGGACGTCATCCAGCAGGCGCTTCGCAATCGGCTCGAGCTCTCTGAGTCCGCCGCTGATCTGCAAAATCGTGATATCAGCCGGATCGCCGCGCGCAACGCCTTACTGCCCTCGCTGGCGCTCACCGGCTACTACGGCGGCACCGGTCTGGGCGGTCCAGCGAACCCCGGTTCCACGACTGCTTCCACTGCGCCGGTCAGCTACAGCGGTGCGCTGAGCAACGCCTTCAACAACTCGGCTCCCGACTACTACGTTGGTCTACGCCTCGACATCCCCCTCCGCAACCGCGTCGCAAAGTCCGACCAGTACCGTGCTGAACTCGAAACCCGTCAGGCGGAGCTGCGCGCGCAGCAGCTCCGCAAGCAGATTCGCATTGAGGTCCGCAACGCGCAGTATGCGCTCGAGCAGTCGCAGGCCCGCGTCACTTCCGCGGACAAAGCCCGCGATCTTGCCGCCCGCACCTTCGAGATCACAGGCAAGGAGCAGACTCTCGGCGCCGGCTCTGCCTTCCAGACGCTCTCCGCTCAGCGCGACCTCGCCACCGCGGAGTCCGCGCTTGTTGCCGCGCGCACCGCCCTTCAGAAAGCGCGCATCGAACTCGACCGCGCCGTCGGAAACACTCTCACCTCCAACTCCATTTCGATAGAATCAGCTCGCAGAGGAGCGCAACCCGCGTCCTCCCCTCAACCCTGACCGCGACGCGCATCCCGCTCACCGAATGAGATCGCCATGGCCGTAGAGTGTTCGCCCAAAGTCGCCGGCCCCGCACCATCCTCTGCCGTCCGTCCGCGCCCGCGCCTGCTCATTGGCGATGATCAGCCGCACATCCTCGAAGCGCTCCAGCTTCTGCTCAAAAGTGAGGCCTACCTCCTTGAAACAGCACGCTCGCCCTCGCTTGTCCTCGAGTGCCTCGCCAGCTCCGAGTTCGACGGCATCCTGATCGACCTCAACTACACCCGCGACACCACCTCCGGCCGCGAAGGCCTCGACCTCCTCGCCAGCATCCGCGCGCGTGACTCCCAAATCCCCGTCATCGTCATGACCGCCTACGCCAACGTCGATCTCGCCGTCGAAGCCATGCGCCGTGGTGCGAATGACTTCATCCAGAAGCCGTGGGACAACCCACGCCTGCTCACCATCCTGCGCACCCAGATGGATCTTCATCGCGCGCAAAAGCGTGCCGAGTGGCTCGAAGCGGAGAACCGTGTACTGCGCGCCGCTGCGCCGGATACGCCGGACTTCATCGCGCAGGCTACCTCCATGTACCCCGTGGTCGATCTTATGGGCCGCATCGGCCCCTCCGATGCCAACGTCCTCATCACGGGCGAGCATGGCACCGGCAAAGAGGTCGTTGCCCAGACCCTCCATCGCCTCTCCCACCGAGCCTCCCGCCATCTCGTCGCCGTCAACACCGGCGCACTCTCCGAAGGCACCTTCGAGAGCGAAATCTTTGGTCACGTCAAAGGAGCCTTCACCGATGCGCGCGCCGATCGTGTCGGCCGCTTCGAGCTCGCCTCCGGTGGCACCCTCTTCCTCGACGAGATCGCCAACATACCCATGCGCCAGCAGGCCAAACTGCTTCGCGTCCTCGAGACTGGCGAGTTGGAACGTGTCGGCTCCTCCACCACCCGCAAGGTCGACGTCCGCATGATCTCCGCGACCAACGCCGATCTCCACACGGAGGCGGCCGCCGGTAGCTTTCGTGAAGATCTTCTCTTCCGCCTCAACACCGTAGAGATCCAGCTCCCGCCGTTGCGCGATCGCCGCGAAGACATTCCCACCCTCGCCGCGCACTTCCTTTCGCGCTATAGCAGCCGCTATCGCCGATCGATTGAAGGCTTTGATGGCGCCGCTCTTCAAACCATGCTGACGCACGCCTGGCCCGGCAACGTCCGCGAACTCGACCACACCATGGAGCGCGCCGTCCTGATGGCTCGTTCCAGCCGCATCAGCGTCGCCGACCTCGGCCTCAATCCAGCTCGATCGACCTCGCAGAATCTCGATGACCTCAGCCTGGAAGCCGTTGAAGCCATCCTCATCCGCAAAGCCCTCGCCCGCTCAAACGGCAACGTCAGCCACGCCGCGGAGGCTCTTGGTCTCTCGCGTGGAGCGCTCTACCGGCGCATGGAGAAGTATGGCGTCTAACCCCGCCGCGGCGACGCACGAAGCCCCGGTCGCAAGAAGACCCAACCTCCCTAGACGCTTCCCCCTTGCGGCCAATCGGCGTCGCCTGAGCTACGAGCGCCGCATCCGCCTCTGGCTCGCTGCCTTCGCGCTGCCGCCCGTTGTTCTGGCGACGCTCCTGGCACACAGCATCAGCCATGCCATGCTGCTGAGCCTGGGTGTGGGCGCGTCAGTTTCCGTGATGTGGCTCCTCGCGGCGACCTACTTCTTTGATCAATTGATCCGACCATTGCAGACCCTGACCAACGTCGTAGCCGCTCTGCGCGAGGATGACTTCTCGTTTCGTGCCCGCGGTGCTCGCCGAGGCGACACTCTCGGCGACCTGGCTCTCGAAATCAACGCCCTTGCAAACACGCTCCAGACACAACGCTCAGCCGCGCGCGACGCTCTAACACTCGTCGAGCGCGTCATGACCTCGATGCCCTCGCCCGTACTCGCTTTTACTCTCGACGGCCATCTCCGGCTCCTCAACCACGCCGCCGAACAGGCATTTGATCTCACTCGTGGCTCCGCCATCGGCCGCGCCGGCGCCGATCTCGGCCTCAGCTCCATGCTTCAGGTGGAGGACGCGGATCTCTACAGCCACACCGTTGCTTCCTCCTCCAGCACGCCGGTGGCAACGCGTTGGTCGATCCGCCGCGCCGCCTTTCGTCTGCACGGCGTGCCGCACACTCTGTTCGTCCTCTCCGACGTCGCGTCAGCGCTCCGGGAAGAAGAGCGTCGCGCCTGGCAGAGGCTCATCCGTGTCCTCAGTCACGAGATCAACAACTCGCTGACACCCATTAAGTCCATCGCCGGGACGCTACGCAGCCGCCTTCCCGAGCTCTCGAGTACCGATGGAGAATCCGAGAGCGACTTCCATCGCGGCCTGGTAGTCATTGAAGAACGCGCTGCCTCGCTCAATCGATTCCTTCAGGCCTATCAGCAGCTCACGTGCCTTCCCGCACCGCAACTGCAACGCTTCTCGCTTGAGGATCTGCTTGGCAAGCTGGCGTCTCTTGAGACCCGCGTACCCGTGATCGTGAGTCAAAGTCTGTCGCTGCAGGTTCAAGCCGATCGCGATCAACTGGAACAGCTCCTCATCAACCTCATCCGCAACGCCGCGGATGCGGCCACCTACTCTGACACCGCCACAGGCCACACCCCGCAGGTCATCCTGCAATCCTTCAGCACGAGTGACGAGATCATTGTTCAGATCCTCGACAATGGACTCGGCCTGACAAATCCAGCGAACTTGTTTGTTCCCTTCTACACCACTAAGCCGAACGGCAGCGGCATCGGGCTCGTGCTCGCCCGCCAGATTGCCGCGGCGCACCGCGGCTCACTTACCCTCATAAACAGGGCTGACACTCAGGGGTGCATGGCTGAGTTGCGTCTTCCCGCGGCAATCCCCAGCTTCTTAAGCATGGGTCCAACGACTCCAAGGTAGCCGGCATCCCCCATGTCTTCACGGCCCGCGTGGCTCATCCTCCTGAGTCTGACCCGTCATCTTTCCTGTTCCATCACGATCAATGGTCCGGTCGGTTGCTGCTGGGGTACGAGGGGAGCTCGCAAGTGCGGCACCGCGAGGACATCGACTTCACTTGCTACCTTCTCACAATGACTTAGGCCCTTGACAACGGGTTGTTCTCTGAGTGAATATCTGCTCGCTGGATGCGGCTTTGCTTGATCGGCAAACTCGGGCAAGCCTCTTCGATACGAAATGTCGTGCAAGTATAGAGGGGTCGTTTGGGAGTGAGTGTGACTAGATCCGCAATCGAGCTTAACAGTGCCAACCTGCCGAAGATCGCGGCTGCTGTTCGTATACCGGCCTATGATCGAGGCGCCATAGTGCAGAGCACCGTCCACATCGGTGTCGGAGGATTCCATCGCGCGCACCAGGCGGTATACCTGGACGATCTGCTGCATCTCCCCGATACGGAGAGATGGGGGGAATGTGGATTCGGGGTCTTGCCATCCGACAGCCGCATGAGAGATGCCCTTATGGGCCAGGACTGTCTCTACACGGTGGTCGAGAGAAGCTCACAGAAGCAGGAAGCCCGCGTGGTCGGTTCGATGACAGGCTACGTCTACGCGCCGGACTCCTGTGAAGCGGCGGTCGAGAAACTTGCCTCCCCGGATACTAGGATCGTCTCATTGACAATTACCGAGGGCGGCTACTTCATTGATGAGGGTACGGGCGAATTCACGGCCAATCATCCGGATATTCAGCACGATATTCGGCATCAAGATCAGCCCCTGACATCTATGGGCTATCTCACCGCCGCCTTGAACCGCCGCCGCCTCCGTGGGTTACCACCCTTCACGGTCATGTCCTGCGATAACTTGCAGGGAAATGGCCACGTTGTGAGAGAAGTTCTACTAGAACTGGCAGGATTACAGAATCCCACACTGGAAAAATGGATCGCCGCGCATGTCGCTTTTCCGAACAGCATGGTAGATCGAATCACCCCAGCCACCACTGAGGCCGACAGGAGCTCGATCAAGGAGATATTTGGGCTGGACGATGCATGGCCGGTTGTTACGGAGCCCTTCATCCAGTGGGTCATTGAGGATACGTTTTGCAATGGCAGGCCAGCCTGGGAGAGAGTCGGAGGACAACTTGTCTCCGATGTCGCGCCATATGAGTTGATGAAGATACGTCTCCTGAACGGAAGCCATCTAGCGATGGGCTACCTGGGCGCACTTGCCGGGTACACCTATGTTCACGAAGTCCTGCAGGACCCACTCTTTACTGAGTTCATCGAAGCCTTCATGGAGGAGGTAACGCCGGTAGTTCCGATAGTGCCGGGCGTCTCTGTCGTCAAATACAAGAAGGTGCTTATCGAGCGTTTTTCGAACCCTACCATCATGGATCAAGTAACTCGAATCTGCTCCGAGGGGTCAGCAAAGATGCCAAAATGGATGCTACCTTCGATTATCGAGTTACAGGAAAAGAGCGGCTCTATCGAGCTTTTGAGTCTCGCGGTGGCGAGTTGGATCCACTATCTGAAACAGGGAGTTGATGAGCGGGGAAAGACACTGAACATCGTCGACGCCCGGGCCACGGAGTTGATTGGAGTTGCGAAGACGGTAGGCACAGATCCTCGACCGATGCTTGCTCTCCAATCGATCTTCGGCCAGAAGCTGCCGGCCATGCCAAGCTTTGTCTCCAAGGTAGAAAAAGCGTTGCAGATGCTAGTGGCGCAAGGTGCCGCGGCAAGCATGCGTCAATGTCTTACAAGCATCAAGTCCGCTCAGGGCAGCCGGGAGGGCTAGAT
>CAXSEC010000176.1:0-7298 GCA_964236325.1 uncultured Acidobacteriaceae bacterium
CGGATGAAGAACATTCTGGCGCAGGCGCGGGAGAAGGCGATTGCGGTGCCAGAGACGGTGGATGAGGCGCTGCTGCTAGAACCGGAGGAGACCGCACTGGCGGAGCGGGCGAGCGATCTGGCGGGGCAGGTGGATGGGCTGCGGGCGGCGGGCGAGTATGAAGGGGCGCTGCGGGCGATTGCGGGTCTGCGGCCGCAGGTGGATGCGTTTTTCGACGCGGTGATGGTGATGGCGCCGGAGCCCGAGGTGCGGGGGAATCGGCTGGCGCTGCTGGCGCGGGTGCTGGGGGATTTTTCGCGGATCGCGGACTTTTCCGAGATTGTGACGGCGGGGTAGGTGCGGAGATCACCACGAAAGTGGGATTGCCGCGGGTGCCGGGATGATGTGTTCTAGAGCTCAAGGTGAGCCATGGGATGTTCGGGGTGTGTTGAGGAGAAAGCGGATCGGAAGTTTCGCGGGGTGTGGCGGAGGGTGCCGAAGGGCGAGAAGCGACGGGTGTTTGCGGTGGTTGGCTCGGTGGCGGGTGGCGCGCTGGGATGGGTGGTGGCCCAGGAGACCGGTGCGTTGGTGGGGATGTTTCTGGCGGGGTGCGTGGGAGAGCTTGGTGGCCTGGTGCGCTATGGGGACGTGGCTGTTGTGGAGGCTCGAGCGAGCGATGTGGTTGGGTAAGTTTGAGGGAGCGTAGGTCGGGTCTCGTTCGGCTGGAACACGTCGCTGCGCTCCGTCGTCAGGAGCAGATGCGGAAGTTCCTCTCCATTCGGCTTCGCTCAGGGTCGGAAGAAAAACAAAAGCGCGACAGCAAAGACAAAGGCGCAATGCGGGGGTCTCTCCGCTGCGCCTTCGCTGCGCTACGTCTTCGGTCGAGATGACGGGTTCTGCTTTTGGCGGCTGTTGGTCAGGGGGAGATTGCGCTGGGCATTGCGGTAGAAAAGTAGATCCCTTCGGGATGACAACCAAAGTGTGGGTTGGTGCTGGTCGCGTTAGTTGAGGCGTTGCAGGCGGGCGATCAGTTTTTCGGCGAGGGGTTCACCGGATTCAGTCCAGAGCAGGCGGCTGGAGATGCCACAATGTTTTTCGACCGAGAGGGTGAAGGCGAGGAGCATTTCGACGTTGCGCTGGATGTACTGAGCGGCTTCGGAGAGGGTTGCGGCGGGGTCGGCTTTACTGGTGGCATTGAAGGCGAGAAGGTTTGAGCCGGCGTCGAGGTCTTCGTCGGCTTCGAGGTCTTCGTCGGGTTCGAGGTCGCTGGTGTCGTTGCTGAGGCCGAGCGAAGTGTCGTCCTCGGCGGGGTCGTCTTCGTCGTCGAGGACCCAGGGGTAGTCGAGGCCGAAGTCGACGCGTATGTGGCCGTTCTGCTCGAAGCTCGAGTCGTCGAACTGGGGGCCGAAGCCGAGGAAGCGGACGGTGGTGGGGTGGGGTCGCCAGAGCAGGTCGAGCTGGCCCGAGGGGTCGAGGGTGCGGGCGGAGTCGGCGGTGTAGTTGGGGCTGCCGGGGCCGGAGTCGGGGGTCCAGAGGCGCCACTTCATCTCGAACTCGTAGGCCATGTCGTCGTGCAGGATTTCGGTGGCTTCCTGAACGGCGGTTTCGATGATGGAGGCGGAGGTGTCCTGATTGTCTTCGGCGCGATCGTCGGTGACGTAGAGGCGCTGGTAGACGGGGGCTTCGGAGAAGCTGATGGGGTAGGCGGCGGCGGTCTGAACGCGTTTGGTCTGGGGATCGGTCTGGGCGCCGACGGGGGATGCGCCACCGCTGATGAGCGCGAACTGGCGCATGACGCTGATGAGCGCGCCGGGGAGGGTATCCAGCCGGAAGTTGGGAAACCAAAGGCTGAGATAGAGCTGGTCGGCCATGACTTGAGTGTAGCTGCCAGAGAATGAGGAAGCAGGAAGCGGGAGACGGGGAACAGGGCTTAGAACGTGTTTTATGGGTTTCCTTGGCGGCGCGTGTTCGGGAAGAACAACAGCAACGACGAAATACAGGGTCTCTCCGCTCCGCGAGACGAGGAAACTGTCTCGCTCCGGTCGAGATGACGGATCTTTCGAAGTTATTCAACAGGTTCTTAGGCCGTAGGAGCAAGGAGTGGGCACGGAGGAACAGGGAGCAGGGCTGGGTGAGAGGATGTGGAGGACGGCTCATGCGGACGACGATTGAGAAGGTTCGGGCGGCAGTGGTGGTGGGGGCGGCCCTGGTGGCGATGATCGTTGCCGGCTTTCTGTTGCTGGCGCACTACCGGGCGCATCGCTTGCTGAAGGATCTACCGGAGCGGCTGGGGATGGATATCCAGAAGGAGACGAACGGATTTACCTGGTCGCAGTCGGTGAAGGGGAGGACGGTCTTCACGATTCACGCGGCGAAGGCGACCCAGCACAAGGATGAGCGGACGGGGCTCGAGGATGTGGGGATTGTGCTGTACGGACAGAAGGATGGGCGGGCGGACCGGATCTACGGCAAGCAGTTTGACTACGACCAGAAGCATGGTGTGGTGCGGGCGGCGGGCGAGGTGCAGCTGGACCTGCAGGCGCCGGCGCCGGTGAGTGCGAAGGACCGGGCGGAGTATGCGCGCGCCGGCACGGTGGGCGGACGGGCGATCAAGGATGAGGGCGACACGCAGCCAATTCATGCGGTGACGAGCGGGCTGGTGTATGTGCAGAGCCAGGGCCTGGCATCGACCGATCAGCCGATTCGGTTTTCCTACAAGGGAATGACCGGGCAGGCGCGAGGTGCGGCGTACAACTCGGGCACGGGGGTGACGACGCTCGAGAGCGAGGTGAAGCTTTCGACACTGCGGGACGGGCGGCCGACGGTGCTGACGGCGGCGCATGCGGAGCTGGATCGGGTGAACCATCGCCTCACGCTGCGGTCGGCGCGCTATGTGGCCCTGGCGAAGGATGAGGGGGATCGGGGTGCGAGTGAGACGCTGACGGCGGGGATGCTGGTGGTGCATCTGGCGCAGGAGGGTGGGGGCATCGACGGGGCTGAGGGATCGGATGGGGTGGAGCTGGCGAGTGGAGGCAGCCGGATGCAGGCGCCGCGCGGGGAGGTCCACATGCGAAGCGATGGGCACGTAGAGACGGCGCAGATGATGGGTGGGGTGCGCTTCGAGCGTGAGCAGGAGCGGGCGGGCGTGCCGTGGGAGGGGATGGATGGAACGGCGAGCGATGCGCTGGCGCGGTTTGATGAGCGAGGCGAGATCGAGACGGTGCGGCTGACTGGCGGCGTGCAGGCGCACACGGAGGGGCTGGTTGCCGGCGTGACGCGGGAGATGCAGGGAAGGGAGATGGACCTTGTGCTGACGGGGGCTGGGCCGGGCAGCAGGCGATGGATACAGCAGGCGACGATGCGGGGAGATGCGAGCGTGGAGAGCGCGCTGCCGGCGGCGGGCGGACATACGGCAGGGAACCAGTCGATGCGGGCGGATGTGCTGGTGGGTAGATGGACGCAGGAGCACGGTGTGGCTGAGCTGCGGGAGATGAACGGGGAAGGACACACGGCGATTGCGCGGCGGCGGGACGGCGCGGACGAGGTGAGCCGCGGAGACCGGATGCATGCGGAGTTTGCGGACGGCGAAGACGCGGCGGTCGGAGCCAGGCCGAAGATGGGCATCAGCCTGGCGACGCAGCAGGGGAACGTGGCGATCGACAGGACGGTGACGACTGCAGGGAGGAAGACAGGCAAGCCGGAAGGCGGTGGGGAGGGGGTCGAGGCGACGACGACTCATGCCAGGGCGGAACGGGTCAGCTACGACGGAGGGCTGGGTGTGGTGAACCTGATGGGGTCGCCGGAGCTTGACGACGCCGAGAGCATGGTGCGAGCCGAGCGTTTGACGCTGATGGAGGCGACGGGCGATGCGGAGGCGACGGGAGCGGTGCAGGTGACGTATCGAGCGGGGATGAAGGCTGGTGCAAAGCCGGAGGGGTCGAAGGCGGATGCGGGTCCGATGCACGCTGTGGCCGATCGCGCTGTGCTGCGAAAGGAGAGCGGCGTGGCGACCTTTTATGGGACGTCGAGGCTGCGGGCGAGATTGTGGCAGGGCGGATCGCAGGTAGAGGGGCCGGTGCTGGTGCTGGGTCGGGCAGAGGGGACGCTCGATGCATTTGGAACGCGTGCGGACGAAGCGATGCCGGTGCGGACGGTGCTCGAGAGCAGAGCGGCGGGGGAGGCGCCGGGAGCGGTAGCGGGTGCGGGGAAGGCGAGCGTCGCTGGTGGATCGGCAGCCGGTGGATCGAAGGAGAAGGCGCAGGTGCTGCTGGTGCAGAGTGGGCGGCTGCACTATGCCGATGCGGCGCGGCAGGCGGACTTTAGCCAGGGTGTGCTGCTCGAGGATGCGGACGGAACCATGAGCAGCCGGGATGCGGTGGCGACGCTGTTGCCGGCGGTGAAGGCAGGTGCGCCAGGAGAGGTGGCGAGGCCGCAGGGTGGTATGCAGGGGCTTGCCGGCGGGGCGCTGGAGCGGGTGACGGCGACGGGCGATGTGACGGTGCGGCAGCCGGGGAGGGTGGCTACGGGTGAGCGGGCGGTGTATACGGCGGCCGATGGCGTGTTTGTGATGACGGGTGGGGCCGGTGCGGAGCCGCGGGTGACAGACGAGGTCAATGGATCGGTGCGTGGCGCGTCGCTGCGATTTCGATCGGGGGATAATAGCGTAACGGTTGACGGGCGGGCGAGGGACGGATCGCCGCCGACCGGCGATGGGCGTGTGCATACGCAGACGAAGGTGAAGCAGAAGGGATGAAGACGCTGGCGGCGGAGGAGATTGGGAAGCAGTACGGCGGCCGCCAGGTGGTGCGCGGGGTGACGCTGAAGATTATGCAGGGCGAGGTGGTGGGCCTGCTCGGACCGAATGGCGCGGGCAAGACGACGAGCTTCTACATGATGGTGGGCCTGGTGCGGCCGGATACGGGTCGGGTGCTGGTCGATGGGCTGGACATCAGCCGGCTGCCGATGTATCTGCGCGCGCGGAAGCATGGCATCAGCTATCTGCCGCAGGAGCCGTCGGTGTTTCGCAAGCTGACTGTGGAGGACAATATTCTGGCGGTGCTGGAGACCCAGGATGTGAGTTGGGAGACGCGGCGCACGCGCACGGAGCGGCTGATTGAGGACCTGAATCTGGGGCATGTGCGGAAGACGCAGGGGTATGCGTTGAGCGGCGGGGAGCGGCGCCGGGTGGAGATTGCGCGCTGTCTGGCGATCGAGCCGGCGTTTATTCTGCTGGACGAACCCTTCTCGGGCATCGACCCGATTGCTGTGCTTGATCTGCAGGAGATCATCGTCGGGCTGAAGCGCAGTGGCATTGGCGTGCTGATTACGGACCACAATGTGCGCGAGACGCTTTCGGTTACGGACCGGGCGTACATCATCAACGAAGGCAGAATCTTTCGCGCGGGGACGCCCGCGGAGCTGGGCCGGGACGCTGAGGTGAAGCGTATTTACCTGGGAGAAAAGTTTTCTCTGGATTGAGAACAGATAGCTCAGGGAAGGGTTACAACTTCCGTGGCAAAGCTGCGGTTTGAGGGCCGCACGGCGACGCGGGGAGGCATAGACTGGCACCACAAGCGATGCTCGCGCATGTAGACTGTGGCCAACCAGCGAAAGCAGAGATTGGGGCCGCGGTGACTGTGAACGCGACGGATACGCGGTGCAAATCGACGGTACGAGATTAACGTAAGCCGGCAGGGATGCCGGCCTGGATCGGAAGGAAGAGAAGCGTGCTACTTCAACCGAAGCTGAACATGAAGGTGTCGCAGCGACAGGTGCTGACTCCTGGCCTGGTCCAGATGGTCAGCGTGCTGGCGCTGAACAAGCTTGAGTTGAAGGAGATGATCAACACCGAGATGATTGAGAATCCGGTGCTCGAGGAACTCGAGGAGACGGGGGTCTCCTTTGAGGAGATTGCAGGCCGCGAGGGGGATCGCGAGCGATCTGCTGAAGAGGTGGCGGTCGAGGGCGAGCGGGTCGAAAAGGATCCGTTCGATGAGATCGATTTCGGGGAGTATTTCAAAGACTTTCTGGATCCGGGCTACAAGACGGCCTCGAACTTTGAGGAGTATGACAAGCCATCATTTGAACATTTTCTTTCGCAGCCGAGCACGCTAACGGACCACCTGATGTGGCAGCTGGGATCGATGACGCTGCGCGCCGAGGTGCAGATGGCGGCGGAGTTGATCATTGGCAACCTAGAGGACAGCGGGTATCTGCTGACGACGGACGAGGAGTTGATCGACTCGATGCTGCAGTTTGCGGTACCGGTGCGAGCACAGCCGATCCCGTTTGAGCGCGGGATACGGCTGCGGTCGGTGGCGGCTGTGATGCCGGCAGCGGCCGTGATGGAGACGAGCGACGAGCTGCTGGAAGACGGCGTCGATCGGGCGTTTCCGACCGGCGCCGAGAGAGAGCGAGAGCGTCTGCGATGTGTGGTGATGGAGGCAAAGAAGGTGATCCATACGCTCGACCCAATTGGGGTGGGAGCGCGTGATCTGAGGGAGTGCCTGCTGCTGCAGATTCGGACACAGCAGGCAGAGGCGGCGGCGGCTCTGCGCCGGGTGACGACTCGCGGCGTTCGGAAGGGCGTCACGGCAGAGGCGGCGGCGGGCATCTTCGGGACGGCCTGCCACATCGTGATGAACTGTCTGAGCCTGTTGCAGAAGAAGGATATGCGGGAGCTGACCCGCGCCTGCGGATGCACGGCGGACGAGGTGAACGCGGCGGTCGAGTACATTCGCACGCTTGATCCGCGGCCTGGCCAGCGCTACAACGAATCCGAGACGCGACTGATTGAACCGGACGTTGCGTTTGTGAAGCGGGATGACAAGTTCGTGGTTCTGATGAATGAAGAGGATATGCCGGCTCTGCGATTGAACCAGAGTTACCGGAAGATGATCGGGCAGGAGCAGACCGAGAAGCAGGTCAAGGAGTACGTGAAGGAGCGGTACAAGTCGGCGATCCAGCTGCTGCGGAATATTGAGCAGCGAAAGAATACGATTCTGCGGACGTGTGAGGTGATTGTGCGGCGGCAGGTGGACTTTCTTGAGCACGGGGTTGAGGCGCTACGGCCGATGATGATCAAGGAGGTTGCCGAGGAGATTGGGGTGCATCCTTCGACGGTGAGCCGCGCGGTGGCGAACAAGTATGTGCATACCTCACAGGGTGTATTTGAGCTGCGGTTCTTCTTTTCTGAGGGTGTGAACGGGCCTGAGGGCGGCGATCTGCCGCTGGTACTGCTGAAGCGCAAGGTCAAGAAGCTGATTGAGGATGAGGACTCGCGCAAGCCGCTGACGGATGACCAGCTGGCGGCCGAGTTG
>CAXSEC010000177.1:0-7167 GCA_964236325.1 uncultured Acidobacteriaceae bacterium
CTGGATCGCCGGCAGCGCAACATTCACAATCGTCACGTCCATGCCCACCAACAGCAGACTCAGGCAGCAGATCCCCAGCACCAAATTCCTGTGCACCGGCGTCCGTTCCCCCTTCACCCCCGCGCCCGCCGCTGTCCCGCCGAACCCGGCCTGGCCCGCCGCAGCCTTCCCACGTTCCTCCTCACTCATCTGCATCAGCAAATCCTCAGCTCTCCTGACGCGCCCCACCCACGGAACGATGCGTTTTCTCACACCCACCTCCACAAACCCCAAAGATAGCCGTCACCGGACCGAAGACGCAGCGCAGCCCAAAGATAGCCGTCACCCCGACCGAAGACGCAGCGCAGCCCAAAGATAGCCGTCATCTCGACCGGAGACGCAGCGCAGCGAAGTCGCAGTGGAGAGACCCCTGTATTTCGCCTTTTCCCTTGCTGTTGCTCTTGCTGTTGCCGCTGCTGTTGCCCTTGCCCTTGCCCTTGCAATTTTTGGTTGTCATTCCGAGGCGCAGCGAGGAACCCGCGCATTTCGCCTTTGACACGGAGCGCAGCGACGCGTCTCCCACCCACAAATGCGATACCCTCAACCCACAATCCATCCCTCCATACAAGGTGAGCCCCAAACCCCCATGGCAACATTCCCCACCGCCCGAGACACCAGCGCCAACGCCTCCTACATGCGCTTCCTCCTCCTCGTCGCCGGTCTCGGCGGTCTGCTCTATGGCATCGATGTCGGCATCATCTCAGGCGCGCTCCCCTACCTCGAAGCCACCTCCGGCTTCTCCGCCGGCCAGCTCTCCGCCATCGTCGCCGCCGTCCTTCTCGGCAGCGTCTTCTCGACCCTCTTCGCCGGCATCCTCGCCGATTGGCTGGGCCGCAAGCCCCTCATGATCCTCTCCGGCCTCACCTTCGTCCTCTCCATCCCCGTCATCGCCCTCTCTCACGGCTACGCTCCCCTGCTCTTCGGTCGACTCCTTCAGGGCATCTCCGGCGGCCTCATCGGCGTCGTCGTCCCGCTCTACCTCGCGGAATGCCTCGCCGCCGCCAACCGCGGCCGCGGCACCGGCATCTTCCAGTGGCTCCTCACCCTCGGCCTCGTCTCCGCCGCCCTCATCGCCATCTACTACTCCTACCGCGTCAACGCCGTCGAGCACACCGGCACCGCCGCCCAGGTCCTTGCCTTCAAAGATCAGGCCTGGCGCCGCATCTTCTGGGTCTCCCTTCCTCCCGGAATCCTCTTCGTCCTCGGCAGCTTCTTCGTCTCCGAGTCTCCCCGCTGGCTCTTCCGCCGCGGCCGCCTCAACGCCGCTCGCGCCGCTCTCCTCCGCTCCCGATCCCCCCAGGAAGCCGACCGCGAGCTCGCCGAAATGCAGGCCATCGAAGACGAAAAACACGTCATCTCGAATGGTGTCACCGCCATTGCCGTGCCCGCCGCCCGCGACTCCCTCCTCCGCCGCAAATACGTCATCCCCTTCCTCCTCGCCTGCGTCATCCTCGCCTGCAACACCGCCACCGGCATCAACTCCATCAACGGCTACAACACCTCCATCCTCCTGCAGTCCGGTCTCTCCGACCTCCGCGCCCACTGGGGCTACGTCCTCTTCACCACCGTCAACTTCCTCTTCACCCTGCTCGGTCTCTCGCTCGTCGACAAAAAGGGCCGCCGCTTCCTCTTCATCCTCGGCACCTCCGGCATCCTCATCTCCCTTATCGGCAGCGGCCTGCTTTTTGTTGAGGCCGAACGCGCCACCACCGACGCCCGCGTCCCCATTCAGAACTTCGTCGACACCGCCCTCACCCCCGATGACCCCACCACCCTCCGCTTCTCCCCCGCCGTCGCCGCCCATCTCCTCATGGACGCCCCCGCCGCGCCCCACCCCATCGATCCCGCCCACGCCTCACTCTCCGTCATCTACACCTGCGGCGACTTCACCACCTCCACCACCCCCGTCCGTTCCGACTTCGCCCGTTCCGACTCCGCCCGCCCCAACGCCGCCCGTCCCGACGACCCCGCCGCCGCCCCCGCCATCACCATCTCCCGCACCGCCTGCCTGCCCTCCACCGCCACCGCCGCCCGTCTCGCCAACCCCTTCGCCAACCTCGACCGCTCCCGCGCCGCCCCCCTCCACGTCCAGCGAGCCATCATCGCCGCCATCCCCACCCCCGCCCACGGCGCCCTCGTCGCCCTCTTCCTCTACCTCTTCATGGCCTCCTACGCCGTCGGTCCCGGCGTCTGCGTCTGGCTCGCCCTCTCGGAACTCATGCCCACCCGCATCCGCTCCAACGGCATGTCCATCGCCCTCGTCCTCAACCAGGCCGTCTCCACCCTCCTCGCCGGCATCTTCCTCCCCTTCGTCGCCAAATACGGCTACTCCCGCATGTTCTTTCTCTTCGCCGCCTTCACCGCCGTCTACCTTGCCGTCACCACCCTCTTCTTCCCCGAAACCAAAGGCAAAACCCTCGAAGAGATCGAAGCCTACTTCGAACGCAAACCCCTCAAATCCTGAACACCTTCCGTCGACTTGCACCTCTTTGCTGTCCTCTCGTAGAAACCTGCTTCTCCACCGGAACCCCCTCTCCACCAAAGATGCCGTCATCTCGACCCTTTCCCAGAAGCCGTCATCTCGACCGAAGCGAGACAGCTCTACCGTCTCGCGCAGCGGAGAGACCCCTGTATTTCGCTTCGCCCGCTCCACCTCCGCCCTAAGTAGCCGTCATCCCGCCCCTTTCCAGATGCCGTCATCTCGACCGACCCTGAGCGAGCCGCAGGCGAGTCGAACGGGGAGCGGAGAGACCCCCGCATTTCGCCTTTGCCTTTGCTCTCGCACTTGCTCTTGCCGTTGCCGCCCCTGTTGCCGTTCTTAGTTGACATTCCGAGCGAAGCGAGGAACCCCCGCATTCCGCCTTTAACAACGGAGCGCAGCGACGCACCAAATCAGAAAGGCCCACCATGCTCCCACCCGCCTACACCCTCACCCACACGCTCCCCACCCCCGCCGACTTCTGCCGCCTCCGCGTCCTCGCCGGCCTCAGCGCCAAAAGCCTCGAAGCCGCCACCCGCGGCCTTCCCAACACCCTCTTCGCCGCCGCCATCCTCCACGAAGGCCACCTCGTCGGCATGGGCCGCGTCATCGGCGACAACGGCCTCTGCTTTGAGATCGTCGACATCGCCGTCGACCCCGCCCACCAGAAACGCGGCCTCGGCAAAGCCATCGTCGGCGCCCTCATGGACCACCTCCGCCGCACCGCACCCGCCACCGCCCACGTCACCCTCATCGCCGACGGCGAAGCCCACCGCCTCTACGCCCAGTTCGGCTTCAAACCCGTAGCCCCCGACTCCATCGGCATGGCCCTCCACCTCGAGTAACCCGCCATTGCCGCTCCCGTTGCCGCTCCCGTTGCCGCTGCCGTTGCGGTTGCGGTTGCCGTCGCCGTTGCCGTTGCGGTTGCGGGTGCCGTCGCCGTTGCAATCTTTAGTTGTCATTCCGAGCGAAGCGAGGAACCCCCGCATTTGCTCTTAACCACGGAGCGTAGCGACGCGAACACAAACGCCCCCGCTCTTCCCCGCCGACCCCCAACCTGACAATCCAACGGAAGACACCCGCAGTGTAGGACCATAGCCGCCACCACACCCAAAGAAAAACGCCCAGGCAGAAGGCCCAGGCGCTCTTTCTCCTCACCCACTATCTACCCAATCGTCTTCTGCAGCCCCTGCACCCTCTGCAAATGCCCCTGGATCATCGGCAGCGACTTCTCCGCCACTCCCTTGATCGCCGCATCCTGCCCCGTCTCCGTCTCCTTCGTGAAGTCCGCCACGTCGCCCTCATGGTCCTTCACCATCCCGTTCACATACGCCTTGTCGAACGCAGCGCCCTTCAGCCCCCTCAACTTCGTGGCCATCCGCATCCCCGCCGCACTGGCCGTATCCGGATACTTCAGCGTCTGTCCCTGCTCCACCTGGTGCAGATCCGCCAGCATCTTGGTGTGGTCGTCAACCATCGCCTGCGCAAACTGCCGTACCTGGTCGTTCTTGCTCTTCTTCAACGCCAGCTGCGCCGCGCCGACCTCTCCATGGCTGCTTTCAATCGCCTTCTTCAGAAACACCTGATCCGGCGTACCCTGCGCTTGCCCCACCTTGCCAAGCGCATGGTTCATCTGCCCCGAAGACGCCTTTGGCACCTGCGCCGCCACCGCGCCCACCGCAACCACCGCCCCCAGCAAAACCGCCCAGCCCGCCTGCATCCGCATCGCTCGTTCTCCTGTCTATCTTTCGTTCGGATGCGCGGCGCGCCCGCAGCGTTCCTGCCAACAAACAACAACGCCCGAGGCCATCGCCTCGGGCGTCCTGAACCAAAACTTAATAGCGCCTACGACTTCATCGACTGCTGAATCCCCTGGATCATCTGCAGGTGATCCTGAATAATCGGCAGGCTCTTCTGAGCCGCATCCTTCGTCGGCTGGTCCTTGCCACTGTTGATCTCGGCCGAGAAGTCCCGCACATCTTCCTTATGATCCTTCACCATCCCGTTCACATAGGCCTTGTCAAAGTCCGCACCGCTCAGCCCGTCCAGCTTTGCCGCCATCTTCTTCCCTGCCGGCGTCGGCTGGTCCTTGTACTTCACGTTCTCCTGCCCGGCCAGCGCATGCAGGTCATCGAGCATCTTCTGGTGGTCATCGATCATCTTCTGCGCGTACTGCTTCACCTGGTCGTTCTGGCTCTTCTGCAGCGCCATCTTCGAGGCGTCAATCTCGTTATAGTTGCCCATGATTGCCTTCTTCACGAACATCTTGTCGCCCATCACCTGGGTCACACCGGTATCCCCAGCCACGCTGCCCGTCGATGTAGCCGTTGCGGACCCGCCATTTCCCTGCGACGGAGACGACCCCCCACCGCTGCTCGCCTGCCCATACATCGTTCCCGCGACCATCACCGCGCCCAGCAACACCGTAAATCCCATAGCAACTCGCATCGCAACTCCTCCTGATCGTGCCTGTCATACACCTACCTCCAATGCGATGCACGCCGGCGGTACTCGGGCTTCCTTGGGCCGCGCGGCAGCGCCTAACGCCGCTTTCGCATCACCAAAAATCCGCCGCCAGGCGCAGCACCAACCATCCCTGGCACACAGCAGGATCGCGGCGACGTCCCTCCTCCACTCTCCCGCCCTCGCCTGCACCTCGGCCGGAGCCAAACCAGATCGCGACCCGCTGCCAGCATCACCCGTTCGTTCGTTACCGCCGCCCAGCCGTCGTATAAGCTCAAGCAGACCCCATGCGCGCTCGTCCCCACACCTCCACCCTTCGTCGCTCCCTTCCTCCCGCCGCCGCGCTTGTAGTGCTTCTCGCCGCCGGCTGCCGCCAGAAGCAGACCTCGACCACCGGCAAGCCCGTCGCCGCCCCTAACACCTCGAAGTACGCCGACACCCTCAACCCGCTGCTCGCCGCTCAGAAGCTCGACTTCCTGCGCTGGCCCGACATCGCCGACTATCAGCCCGCGCTCCACACCTTCTACACCAACCGCGATCTCGAGATCGCCTGGAGCCGCGACGGCCATCCCACCGCCCAGGCCACCGCCCTCATCGCCGCCTTCGCCGCCGCCGACAAGGCCGGTCTTCGCCCCGAAGACTACGACAGCTCCCGCTGGCCCGATCGCCTCCGCGCCCTCGCCTCCGGCGACAACAACGCCACCGCCCAGTTCGACGTCGCCCTCACCCTCGACACCATGCGCTTCGTCTCCGACCTCCACCTGGGCCGCGTCGCCCCCCAGCACTTCAACTTCGAGATCGACACCCAGTCCAAGAAACTCGATCTCCCCCAGTTCCTCAACGACAAGCTCCTCGAAACCTCCGACGTCCCCGGCAACCTTGCCGCGCTCGAACCCGACTCGGACGATTACCGCAAAACCAAACAAGCCCTCGCCCACTACCAGGACCTCGCCAAACAGCAGGCCAGGCCCGTCTCTCTCCCAGACCCCGGTACCGGCCGCAACCTCGCCGTCGGCGACCGCTACATCGCCCGCGGCCCGCTGGAGCAGCGCCTCGCCCTCGAAGGCGATGGCGACTTCGAGCAGCAACCGGCCAGCGACTCCGAGCCCAGGTCTGCTCAGACCCCCACCCGCCTCACCCAGGCCGACTCCGCCGCCATCAAGGCCTACCAGTCCCGCCACGGCATCTCCCCCGACGGCAAGCTCGGCTCCGCCACCGTCCGCAGCCTCAACGTCCCCATGTCCGCCCGCGTCCAGCAGCTCTCAGACGCCCTCGAACACTGGCGCTGGCTCCCCGAGCCCTACCTCCACCCACGCCTCATGGTCAACCTCCCCGAGTTCGTCCTCCGCGGCTACACGCCCGACCATCAGCTCGACTTCACCATGCGAACCGTGGTGGGTGCGGTCAAAGACGACCACGAAACCCCCGTCTTCACCCACATGATGAAGTACCTGATCTTCCGACCCTTCTGGAACGTCCCCATCTCCATCATCAAGAAAGAGCTCGTCCCCCACGTCACGGCCAATCCCAAATACCTCGAGACCAAAAACTACGAGGTCCTCGGCCGCTCCGGCAAACCCGTCACCGAATACACCGCCTCTGGCCTCGACCACGGCATGTTTCTCGTTCGCGAAAAACCCGGCCCCACCAACTCCCTTGGCCTGGTCAAGTTCATGTTCCCCAACCAGTTCGACATCTACCTCCACTCCACCCCCGCCGTCGGCCTCTTCAGCCGGCAGCGCCGCGACTTCAGCCACGGCTGCGTCCGCGTCCAGCACCCCGATCAGCTCGCCGTCTGGGTCCTCAACGGTCAGAAAGACAAAGGCGACGACTGGGACCTCGACCACGTCAACGCCGCCATGAACTCCGGCGACGACAACAAACAGGTCTCGCTCAAAACCCCGCTCCCCATCGTTATCTTCTACCTCACAGCCCACGTCGACGAAGACGGCAAGGTCGACTTCTTCGACGACATCTACCACTACGACCAGGACCTCGACCAAACCCTCGAAAAAGGCCCCCCATACCCCACCAAACCCAACCCCGCCACCCCCAAATCCGAGCCCGGCGACACTGCCTAACCGCACGCCTCGAGACCTGGCTCTGAACCTCGCCAGGATCCCTCACAATTTTGTTGTCATTCCGACCCTGAGCGAAGTCGAACGGGGAGGAACCCCCGCACTTCG
>CAXSEC010000178.1:0-2760 GCA_964236325.1 uncultured Acidobacteriaceae bacterium
AACGCTTGCTGAAGGAGCAGCAGGAGAAGGAACGGCTGCAGAACGAGCTTTCGATTGCGCAGGAGGTGCAGGCGAATCTGTTTCCGCGGTCGGTGATGAACCTGCCGACACTGGAGCTGCACGGGGTGTGCCGGCCGGCGCGTGCGGTGAGTGGGGACTACTACGATTTTCTGGTGTTTGATGATGTGGCGGGGGAGCCGGGGCGGCCGAGTGGGGTGGGGATTGCGCTGGGCGATATCAGCGGCAAGGGGATCTCGGCGGCGCTGCTGATGGCGACGCTGCACTCGGCGGTGCGAGCGTATCGGCTGGCCAGCGAGGAGCTGCTGCTGGAGGGTGCCTCGGCGGGAGATCTGGCGTTGCGAGCGGTTGGGCCGCTTCGCGGGGCGGGGCGGGCGAACGGAGGGACGGAGCTGTTTGAGTCGCCGGGGAGGATTCTGGCGTTGTTGAACCGGCATTTGTATCGGAGTACGCAGCCGGAGAAGTATGCCACGTTGTTTCTAGCGCACTACGACGCGCTGTCGGCGCGGCTGACGTACTCGACGGCGGGGCAGCTGCCGCCGCTGGTGCTGCGGGTGGATGGGTCGATCGAGCGGCTGGACTGCGGGGGCACGGTGGTGGGGCTGATGGACGGCATGGAGTACGACCAGGAGACGATCGTGATGGGTTCGGGCGACATTATGGTGGCGTACTCGGACGGGGTGACGGAGCCGGAGAACGACTTTGGGGACTTTGGCGAGGATCGGATGATGGATGTGGTGCGGCGATATCGGCATGAGCCGCTGCACGTGATCAGCTCGCAGGTGATGCAGGCGCTGGAGGCGTGGATCGGGGCGGAGGAGCAGCCGGACGACATTACGCTGGTGCTGGCGCGGCAGGCTTAGGGAGAGTGAGTGCGGGTGCTCGCGATGGATTGCGCTGTCGTGTAGGGGTGAGTCCTGGCGGTGCGTGCTTAGTACAAATGCGGGGGTCTCTCCACTCCCGTCGGTCGGTCGAGATGACGGCCTCTAGTGGGTGAATCCGTCTAGCGGGCGGGGAGGAGGCCGTGGTCGACGAGGACGGGCGGGCGGCGGTGGTGGGTGGCCTGCTCGTAGGCGAAGGCGAAGCCGAGGAGCTCGCCGTCGTGCCAGGAGCGGGTGGAGAGCTCGAGGCCAAAGGGCAGGCCGCTCGGATAGAAGCCGCCGGGAACGACGATGGCGGGGACGCCGATGCTGTTGACCCAGGAGGTGTCGGAGTGCGGGCCGCCGCTGAGGATGCCGGGCTCGCCGGGCTGCGGCATGGTTTCATCGGGCGGCGGGATCTGGGTCGCAGGGTAGACGAAGCCATCGAGGTGGAAGCGGTCGAGGGCCTGGTTGTAGGCGGCGAGGGCCTCGCGGCGCGGTAAGCGGTAGAGGCGGTCGGCTTCGGGATCGGTGTCGAGGCTGACCTCGGCGGGGGAGGTGCGGTCCTTGCGGGAGCCGTCGTTCATGCCATTCAGGATGGTGTCGGGAAGGGGCGAGCCGACGGCGGCGGCGTACTGCGCGGAGGAGTGGTACTGGGCGGGGCCGAAGTCGCGCAGGAAGGCCTCGGTTCCCTGCCGGAGATAGGGCAGGGTACAGACGCGCGAGGCGAGGTCGGCGAAGGAGTCGGGCAGGAGATCATCGGCGAAGACGATGGTGGCTCCGGCGGCACGCAGGCCATCGAGGGACTTGAGGAAGGCGGCACGGGTTTCGGGTGACAGGGCGATGGCGGCGTTCTGGCGGGCTTTGGCGACGATCTCGGGCGAGCTGGAGCAGACTCCCTGGAACGGCACACCGGCGCCGGCGAGGATGAAGGCGGGAACGCCGAAGCGTTTGCCTTCGAGGGCCCTGGGCTGAAGGTAGCGGGTGTAGGGGCCGGGTTCGGCCTGGGTGGCGGCGTCGGCGGTGCGGGGGTCAGCGGGATCAGGGCCGGCGAGCACGGTGAGGGCGATGGCTGCGTCGGTGACGGTGCGAGCAATGGGGCCGGTGTTGTCCAGCAGCCAATCGAGCGGGGCGATGCCGGCGATGGAGACGAGGCCGCGGGTGGGAAAGAGGCCGACGACGGAGCTGGTGGCGGCGGGCATGCGGATGGAGTTGCCGGTGTCGGTGCCGTTGCCGAAGACGGCTTCGTTGGAGGTGATGGCGGTGACGGTTCCGCCGGATGAACCGCCGGGGGAGAAGCGCACGTCGTAGGCGTTGCCGGTGCGGCCGAAGGAGGAGCTGCGATTGGTGTCGGAGGCGGCGAAGTCGGGCATGTTGGTGTGGCCGAGGATGACGGCTCCGGCGGCGCGCAGCCGGGCGACGATGGTCGCGTCTTTCGGCGCGATGAGCTCGTGGCCGGGGAGGGTGTAGCCCTTCCAGCCGTCGGTGGTGATGAGGCCCTGGATGGAGGTGTTGGCTTTGATGACGATGGGGACGCCCCAAAGCAGCGGAGGATGGCTGCCGGGGCCCTCGCGGTCGAGCCGGGCGGCGGTGGCGAGGGCGCCTGCTTCGTCGAGGGTTTCGACGCTGCGATAGATGCCGTTGTAGCGGTGGATGCGGTCGAGATACCAGCGGGTGACCTGGGTGACGGTGTAGCGATGGGTGCGGTAGAGGGTTTCGAGCTGGGGGATGGAGACTTCGAGGAGGTCCTTGTCGGCGCGGGCTTGCGATGGAGTTGGCTGGGCGGGCGCGAGAGGGGACGCGGTCAGGGATAGAAGGAGGAGGGCGCGGGACAGGGACGTTTTGAGGGGAGAACGGGTCACGCGGGGCTCCGGGGATGAGG
>CAXSEC010000178.1:2860-7061 GCA_964236325.1 uncultured Acidobacteriaceae bacterium
CGGGACAGGGACGTTTTGAGGGGAGAACGGGTCACGCGGGGCTCCGGGGATGAGGGATGCAGTGGGTGCTTCGATGATGGTGTGAAAGGTACGGGCGGGTGCCGAGAGTATAGACGAGCTACGGGGATCCTCAGGGTAAGAACTCGCCCCCGCTTTGACTACGCTCGGGGTCCGTGGTGAGGAGCCAAAGTGCGGGGGGCTCTCCGCTCTCGTTGGTCGGTCGAGATGACGGCTCCGGAAGTGCGGAGGGGCTTAGCGTCTGGCGGTGAAGGATTTGGTGACGATGGCGGTGGGGGAGCTGCCGGCGGGGAGCATGGTGAAGAGGGCGGGGCCCTGTTTGCTGTCGGTGCGGATGACGGCGACGTCGCCGGAGCGCGAGTTGGCGGCGAGCAGGAGGTGTTCGTCGGCTGAGAAGGCGAGCGCGATGGGGGCGGAGCCGGTGCGGACGTTGCCGGTCAGGCGGCCGTCGTCGATCGAGTAGATGCCGACGGTGTCGGAGGCCTGGTTGGCGATCCAGAGGGTGCTGTTGTCGGCGCTGGCGAGGACGTCTGACGGATGGTTGACAAGGGTGTAGGTGCCGCCGACTTCGTTTGGCCAGGTGGCGATCTCGGAGATGGAGTCGGAGCCGGAGTTGGCGACGAAGATCTCGCCGCCGTCGGGTTTGAGGGCGAGGCGGGTGGGATCGGCGCCGACGTCGAGCAGGGTGAGGAGGTGGTCCTGGAGCAGGCCGGGGTTCTGTTTCGCGGCCCAGGTGTGGGACGCGGCGGCGAGCGAGATGGCGAGGACCTGATGGGCGGCGGTGCAGGCGACGAAGGCCTTTGAGGAGTCGGGCAGGATGGTGACGGCGGAGGCGCCGCGGCAGCCGGGGATGGTGGCGCGAAGCTCCAGCGCATGCGCGGAGGTGGAGGGCTCGGTGGGGGTGACGGCGAAGATGGAGACCGAGGCGGAGGCGCGGTTGGCGACGACGAGCGAGCGGGCGTCGGGTGCGAGGGCGAGGGCGGCTGGGCCGGCGCCGGCGGGCGTGGTGGCGAGCTCGCGGCGGGCGTCGAGGTCGAGCACGCTGACGGAGTTGGCGCCGGAGTTGGCGACAAAGGCGTGGCGGCCATCGGGGGCGACGGCGATGGCGACGGGAAGACGGCGGACGGGGATGGTGGCGGCGATCTGGTTCGAGGTGACGTCGATGACGGTGACGGTGGCGGAGCCGCGATTGACGACGTAGACCTCGTCGCGGACAGGGTTGGTGGCGAGGGCGATGGGGGTTTCGCCGACCTTCAGGGTGCGATCGGTGCGGAAGTAGACGAGGTCGAGGACGCTGACGGTGGCGGCGCCGGCGTTGGCGATGTAGGCGAACTCGTGGAAATTGGAGGGGACGTCGGGGAAGTTGTGGCGGTTGCAGCCTGCGAGGAGGAGGGTGAGGAGCGGCAGGCAGCGATGGGACTTGGGGGGCACTCTGGTGAGTCTAGTGCAAGTGGATTCAGCGAGGGCGAGTGAAGAAGCTGCGGAAGGCCCAGGTGGCGTAGCCGAGTTGCAGCAAGAGGACGGCGCCGTAGGAGGCGAGGAGATGGCGGTGCTCCATGGTGGAGAGATCGAAGAGCTGATGGAGGGTCAACGGGTGGCCTCGAGGGGGAGAGCGATGGGGTCGACGGAATCTATGGAGTCGATGGAACGGAGGGCTTCGGCCTCGGCGAGGCGCTGGCGGCGGCGCTCGAGAAGATAGCGGAGGCCGAGCAGGCAGATGCCCCAGCAGAGCCAGCCGGCGAGGTTGACGAGGAAGGCCGGGACCATGGAGGAGTCGAGGTGGCCTTCACCGGTGAGGACGGGAGCGGGGTGCTGGGTGCGCCACCAGCGGATGGACATGAAGGTGATGGGGACGTCGATGGCGGCGAAGATGCCGAGGACGGCGGAGAGGGTTGCGGTCTGGGTTGATGTCTGGAGCGAGGCCTGGCCGGCGGAGGAGAAGCGGCGCAGGATGAGGTACGCGGCGTAGAGGACCCAGAGCAGAAGGAAGGTGGTGAGGCGGGCGTCCCAGGTCCACCAGATGCCCCAGACGGGGCGGGCCCAGAGCATGCCGGTGATCAGGCCGAGGGAGGTGTAGAGCAGGGTGAGTTCGGCGCCGGCGACGGCGAGGGCGTCGGCCATGAGGGCCTGGGTGTGGTTCCTGTTGCGGACGGCGAGCAGCCAGACGGAGCCGGCGAGGTTGACGTAGGGAAAGAGGAGCGCGCCGAAGTCGACCGGGACGTGCCAGTAGAAGATGCGCTGGACGTTGCCCATGGTGGCTTCGGTGGGGGCGACGAAGAGGGCGAGGCGGGCGCCGTAGATCAGGAGGAGGGTGGATGCGAGGAAGCCGAGGAGGAGCGCGGGAGGGAGTTGCGGGCGGGTCTCGGCGGTGGGGGTTGGTGGCGGCACGGTAGAGATAGTTTATCGCGCGGGAGCGATGGGGGCTTCGATCGTTTGGTGGAGGTTTGGTCGCACGACAATAGAAGAAGACGAGGGCGCGTCGCTTCGGTCCGTCGTTAAGTGCGAAATGCGGGGGTTCCTCGCTTCGCTCGGAATGACAACTAAAAATTACGCTGCGCCAATAGGTTTAGGTAACGCGTTGATCCCATGTTTCGGCGACGGGGCGGTGGGCTATTCGGCGTTGAGGACGGTGCCGAAGAGCAGGAGGGAGAGGGTGGTGAAGATGATGTCGTAGGCGAGCAGGGCGCGGATCCAGAAGGTGATGTAGCCGGGGTCGAGCTCCGCGGTGAGGACGCCGGTGGTGGCCTGGATGGCGCCGAGCAGGGCGGGAAGGATGATGGGCAGGAGGAGCAGCGGGAGGAGGAGTTCGCGGGAGCGGGCGCGCAGGCCGAGGGCGGCGAAGAAGGTTCCGTTCACCACCAGGGCCCACGTCCCGAGGGGAAGGATGAGGAGGAGAAGGCGGGTGTCGCCGAGCGGATGGAGGTTGTAGAAGACGGCGAAGATGGGGGCGAGGACGAGCTCGACGGCGGTGACGAAGAGGAGGTTGGCGAGGGATTTGCCGAGGAAGAGAGCGGCCGGCGAGGAGGGGGCGAGGCGTTGGGCGTCGAGGACGCCGTTGCGCTGCTCGCGGAGCCAGGAGCCGTTGAGGGCGGTGATGGAGGCGAAGAGGATGGCGATCCAAAGGACGCCGCCGGCGATCTCGCGGGCGAGGGTGGGGTTCGAGGTGGGGTCGAAGGCGAGCGAGAAGACGATGACGACGAGCAGGGCGAAGAAGAGGACGCCGTTGATGGATTCGCGCGAGCGCCACTCCAGGCGGAGGTCTTTGCGGAGGTGGCTGAGGGTGTGGCGGAGGAAGGTCATGCGCCGTTTTGAGGAGGGTTTGCGGGGCCGGGCGTTGATTGGGCCGCGGGCGTTGACGAGGCCGCGGGCGCTTTGGTGAGGTCGGCGAGGGTGCAGGCAGTGGCGCGGAGATAGTCGGCCGGGGCGAGCAGGAGCTGCAGGCCGCGCTGGCCGGCGGAGACGCTGATGCGGTCATGGAGCGCGATGGTGTCGTCGGCAAAGGCGGGGAAGGGTTTGCGGGCGGCGAGGACGGTGACGCCGCCGCGGATGTAGCCGGTGAGCGGCTCTACCTCTTTGAGCGGGGCGAGGTCGCAGCGCTTTTCCTGGGCGGCGTGGGCGAGCTTCTTGAGGTCGAGCTCGGAGTCGCCGGGGATGACGGCGAAGAGATGGGCTCCGGAGGCGGCGCGGGTGACGAGGGTCTTGAAGACCTGCTCGGCGGGCAGACCGATCTTGCGGGCGACGGTGATGGCGGTGAGGTCGGACTCGTCGACCTTGTAGGGACGAAGTTCGTAGGGGATGTGCAGGGCGTCGAGAGCGCGGGCGGCATTGGTTTTGTTTGCGCTGCCCTGGGTCGACTTTCCGAGGGCGGCGGTTCCCTGCCCTGGCGCGCCTGGCGGCCTGATGACGGGGCGACTCATGCGATGCGGCTCGTGGGGGGATCGTGGGTCAGCGTGCCGTTCGCGAGGGTGAGGATGGTGTCGGCGATGGGACGAACGAGATCGGCCTGATGGGTAGTGAGCAGGATGGTGCGGCCGGCGGGTGAAGATTTGCTGGGCCAGGTGCGGAAGTCGAGCAGGAGATCGATCATCTGGCGGACGCCGGCGATGTCGAGGTTCGAGAAGGGTTCGTCAAGCAGGAGCAGGTCGGGGTCGGTCTGCAGCGCGCGGGCGAGGGCGGTTCGCTG